>QIGL01000042.1 GCA_003228915.1 Acidiferrobacteraceae bacterium | reverse complement strand
CCCTGACGGGGTTCCAGGTTCATGCCGCACTTGGGGCACGACCCCGGTTCTTTTTCAGAAACTTCAGGATGCATAGAGCAGGTGTATTCAATTGCTGCATCACGGGGCTCCAGATTCATCCCGCACTTGGGGCACGACCCCGGTTCTTTTTCAGAAACTTCAGGATGCATGGAGCAAGTGTATTCAACTGCTGCATCGTGAACCATGCCATGACCCATACTGCCATGGTCCATGGCGGTATGATGTTCACTTCCCATATTTTGGGTCTCAGTATGGACATCTCCTAACGTGGCTTGTGCTTCTCGCTGAATTAGATCCATACCGCACTTAGGGCAGGATCCCGGTTCATCTCGAACAATTTCCGGGTGCATGGAGCAGGTGTATTCGATACGGATTTGTAATATCGGCGCGTCGAAGTCTGAAACGTCGGGCCGGAAGGCGCCTGTAGTTAAAAGCGTGCGCAACTGGGACACACCTTTTATGAGTGCTTGTTGTGAAATATCGGCCACGATATCAGCCGCAGGCAGAGGCAATAACTCGGTTGATTCAGACGACGCTTGCAGGACAAACAAAACCCGTGGCCGCATCATTTGCGCATAAATTACCGCAGCGGCCTCACGCAAAACCGGGGGAATTTCACCGACCAGTAACAGTACACTGGCGTGGCGCGGGCTGGCAACAATGCGCATGCCGGTCGCGGTTATATCCAAATTATTTATACGCGCAATTTCAGGACCGGGAATCAGGTACACGCCGAGATCGCGCGCCATGGCGAACGCGACCAAACGCCGGAGGCCGGAAAGTGTTCCCTGGCGGGCACCGGTTAACACTCGTTATCTCCGTTGTTGTCCAGATTATTGTCGACGTAAGGCACCCTGACTCCAGCCGTATAACAAACCCAGGAAAAGAATGGCCAGGAAAACGCCCATATCCAGCAGGGCAACGAGTCCTACCTGCTTATACACCACGGCCCATGGGTACATGTAGGCCATTTCCATATCAAAGGCCAAAAACAATAATGCGTAACCATAATATCGTGCGTGATAACGAGCCCAGACCGGGTCCCGCGAGAGCTGGCCTGCGGTTGCCGGCACGTCCTTGCCAGGCTCTTGTTTGGCCTTACCGATTGTACGGGCAAGCGCATAGAGACATAGGACAAGACCAACAGTGCCAACTGTCAGGCCCAGCAATAGTCCATACTGTTGCAAGCTGTTCATTTTAAATATCCTTTTATTATATTCAATATCACGCGGCCAGGATGGATCACGTTGTATTATATTTTCGGATTAATTAAAACAGCGCCAAATATAAATTACTTCTGCATTGAATGATATATGTATTATTCAGCATGATATGGGCATGGGTATGGGCAAGGAACAGGTTGCGTACGAGCAATAATATTTACCCGCTAGTTCATTCGTGGTTTTTAAAATCCACGTAAGGCAACGGCCTTGTTGACCCGGTCGATAGCCAGCTCATAGGCCGCGGTACGTAAATCCGTGTTGTGTTGCTGCGCCAGATCACGGACCTGTTCATAGACCCGGCCAAGTCGCTGCTCCAGTCGTCGCAACACCGTATCGTAATCCCAGGGGAATTCCTGCAGGTTCTGCACCCATTCGTAATATGAGGTCAGGACACCGCCCGCATTTGCCAGGAGATCGGGCACTATAGTGATGCCTCGTTCTCGCAATGTTGCATCAGCCAAATGGGTGACTGGAATATTGGCCGCCTCAATGACCAGTCGGGCCTTGATAGCTTCGGCATTGTCACAGTTGATCGTGGCTTCAACCGCTGCCGGGATCAGAATGTCACAAGGCAACTCCAATAGTTCAGCATTGTTGACCGGTTCAGTACCCGGTAGATTTTCCAGCCAGCCAGTTTTGGCGACATGACGCTGCGCCTGTTCGATATTGATACCCTTGTCACAAACGACACCACTGCGGGCATCGGACAGGGCGATAATTCGCGCGTCCATGGCGGCAAGACCCTGGGCGCTGTGAAAGCCAACATTGCCAAATCCCTGGATTACTACCGAGGCATTGTCGATACCCAGAGAAATTTCACTGGCCATCTTACCGGTGAGATAAGCAACACCATGGCCAGTTGCTTCCAATCGTCCGGCCGATCCACCCAGTTCAACAGGTTTACCGGTCACAATCGCCGGCGTATAACCGTGAGTCTTGCTATATTCCTCAAGAATCCAGGCCATGACTTGTGGGTTAGTGCCAATATCCGGTGCCGGGATGTCATGGTGGACACCAAACACCAACTCCATTTTCTGGACAAAACGTTTGGTAAGAATTTCCAGCTCGTGGTGACTGAGCGTATTGGTATCGACAGCGATACCGCCCTTGGCACCACCGAAAGGAATATCTACCAGCGCGGTTTTCCAGGTCATCAATTGTGCCAGGGCACGAACTTCACCGAGGTTGACCGATGGATGAAAGCGCAAGCCACCCTTGAAGGGCCCGCGGGCATGATTATGTTGCACCCGGTAACCCATGAACGTGTGTAAATTGCCACCTTCAGCGCGCCGGGTTAACAGGGGAATGCTAACGATTGTTTCGCGAAACGGGGCTAGCAGTAATTCTCTTTGGGCGGCTTCCAGTTTTAATGACTCAAACGCCCGTTCCAGAAAATGGTTTTGCGTATCCTGACATTGGCAGTGCTTGTGCTCACCGGGCTTTGTGTTTTTCACTTGTGACATGCCAGGTTACCAGTGCCAGCTTTATTCCGTATTCACTTTATTCCGGACATATAAATCGTCACGCCGCAAGGGGATAACCAGGGGATCATGTTGATGACCTACCAGTAGTTGGTGTACACCAATACTGCCCTTATTGAAGTAATAGGCGGAACCCGACATGTACAGGCGCCACAATCGATAAGTAACTTTACTGGTCAGGCGTATTGCCTGTTCTCGATTTGCTTCCAGCGCCTGAATCCAGTGGCGCAGGGTATAGGCATAGTGACGACGCAGGCCTTCTGTATCGAGCACTTCGAATCCTGCTTTTTCCATGGCGTCAGCAACATCACTGACACGTGCCAGTTCACCGTCAGGGAAAATATAATGGTTGATGAAACGGGTCACCGGCGTTGAATGCCAGGCAGTCTCACTGGTGATGCCGTGATTTAGAAACAGGCCGCCCGGTTTCAGGACCCGCTTGACTGTACCAAAGTAGGTCGGAAAGTTTTTAATCCCGACATGTTCGAACATGCCAACACTGACTATCCGGTCATACTTAACCTGTGCTGGCAAATCCCGGTAGTCGAGCAACTCAATTTTAACTTGTTGCTCCAGTCCTTCAGCCTGGACTCTTTCATTGGCAAACCGTTGCTGGGCTTCACTTAGTGTGATGCCATGTACACTAACACCGTAGTGACGCGCAGCGTGGATGGCAAGCGCACCCCACCCACATCCGATATCGAGCAATGTTTGACCAGGTTGCAATCGTAACTTGCGGCACAGGTAATCCAGTTTTTCTCGTTGCGCGTCTGCCAGTGGCTGTTGTTCATCGCGAAAGTAGGCGCAGGAATACACCATTTCCGGATCGAGCCACAGGCGATAAAAATCATTACTGACATCATAGTGATGGGCAATACTGGCGCGCCCGTTATTGTGTCGTCTCGCACTTTCTGATTTTCCCTGCCAGGTATTTCCGCTATGGCGAGCGGGTAATTGTAGCGCCATTCGCACCAGGCGCCACTGTTCGAGAAAAGGTAAATGCAGTGTACTAAGGTGGGTCTCCAGGTCAAAGATCATTTCCATATTGCCATTAACGGATACCGCGCCATCGAGATAGGCATCTGTTAACCGCGATAAACTGCGAGACAAAACCAGCTCACGAATCACACCCGGATCATGAAAAACAATACAACTGGTGGCATCCGGGCTACCAGTTACTTGCCTGCCGCTCCAGAGCTGGATCGCGGTATCTCCCTGGTAACCCTTAAGGACAGACGTAATGATTTTAGCGCCGATTGCCGCGAGGGAGGAAGCCTGCTGATTCGTCGCATCGGCAGTGAACTTGAAACCGGGCGTGCTGTAATTGCTGTTAATTTGTTTATGTGTATTTTCCATCGATCTTCCCCTTTTATTTATTGTTTGCAGGTGAACACCAAAACTTGTTGCTATAAAAAGAGTCTAGCTCCTATACCTTAGGCACAGGTCAAGGTTTTTTTAGTCAAACTTTTATAGTGACTAATAGCAAGAATTGAAAAAATAAAATTTTTGAACAGAAATTTTTTTTACACAAAAACATGGGCGCGGATTTTTTGTCAAACCCGCTACCCATGTGTGCTGGACAAAGGCCAGCAAACAATCGCTATGCGTGATGTCCGTGACCTTGCCCGGACGTCGGTGTCTTTTGCAAAACCGCTGCCAAAGCAACACCACTAATCAGAAGTCCCATTAGAATCTGGTTATAAGTAGGACCTATTAGTGTCGCGAAGCCCAGGACAAACGGTGCGATAATTAACCACAATCCCAGAACCAGGTTGGAATACTCCTTCCAAAGATCTGTGTGGCTAATTGCTGCAAAAGCAAAGAGCACCACTAACGCGCCAATCACGTAAGAGTTGATCGCGGCCACATCGCCACTGACACCGATACCAATGAACGGTGCCAGTAACAGCCACGCCCCAAACAGGACATTAGTCCAGTCTTGCCATCGTGCCTCTTTCATAACACACCTCCTTTGTTCCTTGCTGGTGTTATCCGTATCTGATAGTACTACGGAACACACTATATATACCACTTGTGCATAAGACGCAGGTCAAGGAAAAAACGAGCTCAAATAGTGCGTCAATTCCGGGGTTTTTGGCCAGTGGGCGGGGCTGTTATGGCTGCAGAAAATTACTTTGAACAAACGGGCAACTTTCTTATTCAGCCCATGTCTACTCTTAGTGACATGTCTTCTTGCGTTGCGCAAGTAAACCACTGTCTCATAAATATAAAAGGAGCATGGACTGATGAAAAAAAATGGTGAAATTAAGCGTTGGAAAATACTGGTAATTTGTATTTCAGCGTTTGCTTATACAGGTGGTGTCATGGCTGATCCTGATTCAGGCAAGGCGGGCAAGCTTGTTTATGAAGTTAAAGCGAGCAATGGCTCATTGCAACGTCGGGTAACCGGGCCGGTGATGGCAGACGTAAATGGTGTGCCTGGCGAACCAGTGGATTCTTTTGTCTGGAATGGCATTGGCTCGGTACCAATCAAGGGTTCTGCAAAGTTAAAAATCGATCCTGTCAACAACACCGGTAAAATTGAAGCCAAATGGGAAGATGAAAACGGTCACTGGACTTATACACAAACCATGTTTGTTGCGCCTGGTCATCCTACAGGCTTGCGGGTAGGTTCCTCAGCTTCTGAAACAATACTCGTGAGCGGCGATCCGGTGATGACGAACGTTTATTTGCATGGTGACACCACGGCTGGTGGCCCGGTAATGCCGACCCAGTTCAACCTGTTAACCACCTGGGGTCCTGCCGAGGTCACGCTCAATGGTATGCCGTTTGAAAATCCCTATGATGGTCCTGTACCACTTTGGGCTGGACATACCATGACGGCTGTTGGCGCGCGTGGTGCAGACAAAACCATACGCACCAAATCCGGTGGTATTTTTAATCCCATGAAAAAATCAGAAGGGGTTGTCGATGATAATGATCTGGAATTTCACTTGGTATTTCATGACATGCCCGGACCTGTCATGACAGGCAATGTGCCACCACCCCTGTCATTCTTCTATCACCTTACCTTTGAAGATGTAAAAATTTCTATCAAGCACCGGGATCCAAAAGCACCTGAATAAAAAATATATTTATTCCAAAAAAAGACCGCACTTACAGGATATTATTTCTGTAAGTGCGGCAAACTAGCCTAGGAAGAAACATTTTTCAAACAATTAGGGTCGGATTTGACTTCCCTGGTTTTTGTCTGGAACGAATAGAATTGTGATGGCCAGCGATCGTCTCGCACCCCGGTGGCACGGGGTATTGCGTCCCTTTCTCTGCCGACCAGCGTGCACGTGCGTTTTTCGCGTTCAACAGGTCCTGGTGGTGTGTGAGCACCGGTTCATAAAAATCAGGGTGGGCCTCGTCTTCGCGGGCATAGATCTTCGCGCTGCGCTGTTTTTTCGCCAGGAGTCGCTCGATGATTTCGTTCTTGGGTCGAACTGCACTCGAAATGAAAAACGCATCGTATTCGCAGATTTGTTCCGGCTTGAGATTCAGGGCGTCACCTGTGAAGGGATGCAATCGATCCTGATAATTGAAGTGCTCAGCCAAACGTGAACACAGTACGGTTGCCTGGGGAGTGATGTCAATTCCATCGATGATGATTTTCGGATCTCTTGCAAGCACGTAAAAAGCAATCAACGGACACGCCCCCGAGCCAATGTAGAGCACACGAGAGAAGCGACCTGGCTCAAAGAATGCCCACCATTCGAGTTCACAGCCGACCTTCATATCTTCCGGTGAGCTGAGTGTTTCACCGTTGAGGGCGCGCATGGCTGCATCTAGATCGAGATGCGCCTCGGCCTCTGAGACCAGTGTGGCGAGCTTCTCAAGCGCAACCTCATTCCGAACAAGCGCACGGCCAAGACCGAAAATATTGGTGTCAACAAGCAGGCCCGTGTAGTCGATCTGGTGCGACGGACAGTGCGCGTATTTTTGAAGCAGCTCTTTCACGATGTGTTGGCACCGAATGAACCATCATCGCGAAATGTCGATCCTAGCTGGATAAGTCGTTCGTGGTTTAGGTTGACACGACCACGAACAATGACCGTGGCGTCGGATGTTTCAAGAATCTTTTCAATGAGGTCGCGCTTTCCACTAACCATTGCGGCAACCACCACGGCGTTGAAGGGACGGTAATCGACATCGATCGCGTCCTCGAACCGTGTCACGATGTCCATTCCGAGCTTGGCGATCACGGCCTTGGCAAGGATATGAGCCGCGATGTGATTGTCGATACAGGTGATTCTGGCCGTTGGATAACGCGTTTTAATGAGAAATGCACTGACCGGGTAGGGCCCACTGCCAACAAAAGCGATATCCAAATGCTCGATTCCATCCAGAATGCGGTAATGGCGCTCGTCAGCGCCACCTTCGAGATCACCAAAGTTCCAGAATCGCTGCGGGCGGCCGTTGGCAAGAATCTCGGTGGCATAACGAGCTTCAGTCGCGTAAACGATCGTTTCGGTGAGTTCGTAGTCGATCTCTCCACCGTCGGCGGTAAGTGTTTTCATACATTTTTGATAAGCCTCACCAGGTTCACTCCCGCCCAGAATGATCTCCCTATACTTTGCGGGCAGGTTCATAGGTTGCTCTTTTCTCTCGTTCGCGCCAGTAACAGATGTCATCCTTCTCTCGTACGTCCGGGATAATGTGACGGGCGAGATCAGGTGATTTTTCGCTCCCTTCGGGTCGCCGGCCGAGCGCCTCTGCCATAGCACGGACGTGATAGGGGAGGACGCCGCAGCATCCACCTATGTAATTTATCCCGGCATCGCGGGCCTTCACGGCGAATTCAGAGAATGCAAAACGAGTCAGCTGGATGCGTTCGAGTGAGAGCGGAAAAAGGGCATGTTCAACGAATGGCATATTGGGATTGGGTGTGGCATATCCGGCTGGCTGGCAGGCGATGAATACATCGGTGGCGCCTCGCATCTGCTCGGCAATGGCCAGGCTCCGCGTCGGATCGTAGTTGCAATTGACACCGACGATATCCGCACCCGCATCTGTGAGGTGCTTCGCACAGTCTTCCGGAGAGAAACCGTCCGGGCTCCCTGAGCCATTGAAGTTCATCGTTATCATGGCCACGAGCCCGACCGCCTTGATCGCCTCTAGTGCTATCAATGCTTCTTTTAGATTCAGGAAGGTTTCGCCGATAATAAACTCAACGCCATCCTCCTTTTGTAGTGCAACTTGCTGATCGAAAATCTCGCGAACCCGGTGATACGAGTCCTGATTGTCCGGTTCAAACGTCGGCGTTAGGGTGATGACTCCAGCCACAAGGGCGTCGTCACCTGCGGCCTTCTTCGCGACTTTGACGGCGGCGCGGTTGATGTCTTCGACTTCGTGTGCGTGTCCGGATGAGCGAAGTTTGTCTTCGCTGGCGTAAAATGTAAGCGTCTGGAGGACCTGGGCCCCCGCGCGTCTGAATTCGAGATGCAGCTGTTCGAGCACATCAGGGTGCTCGATGGTGATTTCCGGAGTGTAGGGACCAGCTTGAATATAACCCCGATGTTCGAGTTCAAGCACGTAACCACCGTCACCGAGGACGACGTCATCTTTCAGAAAATCCAGGATACCTCGTTTTGCCATTGTATTCTCCGGTGCAGCCTTACGTTCCGTGGGTCTTGCTTGTTGCCATGTTCGGAAGGGCGCTGGTTTAATTCATAACTACCATCTGGTGACCGGCACCGCGTACTGCAATTTTGCCTTTGACCTTGAGTTTTTTGGCATCAATGACCCAGACGAAGGGTTTTAACCGACTGGAGACATATATTTTACCCGTGTCGCCAATCACCTTGATATGATAAGGGGCCGGGCCGAGTTTTAGAGAACGCATTTTGCCGGTTTTCACATCAAAGGCCACCAACCTGTTACCCAGTTTTTCACTGACAAACAGGGTCTTGCCGTCAGCCGAGAGATCAATGCCATGAGGTTTTTTGCCTGTCTTAAAGGTCTTGACAACCTTTTGCTTGGCAAGCGAAACAACCGATATGGATCCAGCGCGGGCATTGCTTGTGTAGAGAAATTTTTCATCGGAGGACATCACGATGTGTTCCGGGCCTTTGCCAACAATAATATTTTTACTAACGATCCAGTTTTTGGTATCAATCACGCTAATCGTGTTATTTCCTGCATTGCTGACATACATACCCTTGCCATCTTTGGTGATTGCCACGTAGTTAGGTTTTGGTCCTGTATGGATGGTACGTAAAACCTTCTTCGTGCCCAGGTCGATCACAGATATTGTGCCCGCAGTGGTGTGGGTAAATACGGCATACATTCCATCGGGTGTGACAAAACTATGATGGGCCATGCCCCTGACCTTGATGGTTTTTTTTACCTTGTTATCGGCAACACTAATCAGCGATATGTTGCTGGTACCAACAACAGGCGCCAGTCCGCCTGCTTGGGCGGAATGATGTTTTTTGTGGGTCGCATCAGACATGCCTGCGGGTTTTTTCATTACTGACGAGCTGCCAGATTTAGCCGGCATTTTTGACTGACTCTCTTTTGTCGCTGGTTTCGCTGCTGGTTTTGTGTGATGAGATTTGTGTTCTGCATCAGACATACCTGCAGGTTTAGACATTGGCGCCATGCCGGATGCTTTAGGTTTGCCACTTTTTGGCTTGCTGGCTTTCTTTTTCTGGCCGGGTATTGTTTCGGTATTGGAACCGGCAAGTAGGTACTTGCCATCCGTGGTCAATGAAAGGGCGTGCGGGTTTTTGATGCCCTTGATTGTACCAATCGCCTTGTCTGTTTTGGCGTCCACGATCAGTATTTCATTGGCTTCACCCAGCGGGATATAAACCGTGGGGCTAGCCAGGGATATTATGGGGATTGCCAAAGTGGCCGCACCCAGTAGAGCCTGTTTCAATATTTTCATTTTAATCATCCTAAGTTTTTAATTCGGTAAAAACGGCAAATTCGACTTTTATAACTTCATTCCGGGCTTGCACACAGTCATCCAGCTTTGCCGAGGCCAGCGAGTGAGCGCTTAAATACTCGAGCTAAAATACGATATAAACTAAAGCGCTCCATCACTCAGTAGGAGTCTAGAACCTTAGTGTTACCTATAGGTCAAGGGCTTTTCCCCGGCAAAAAAACACATTTTCTGTGCATATTCAGCCCGCATTTTCGCTGAGAATGCAGAACTAAAAAAGGGGTCAGTACCACTGCTGTCCCACATATGTGCGTTAAAAGTCCTTATGACCGCTATATCATGATACCGGCCAAGTGTGGACATGATATTCCAAAACAGGAAACACGTCATACCCGCGGACGACTGCATGGACGCAGGAGGTAGAGCGACGCAGGAAGCCAAAGCCGAAGCGGGAATCCAGGGTTTTAGGGTACTGACCGTACGACAAAGTTTTAAATTTTTGAATTCCGAGTCTTCACTTTTTGATTCGCCCGGAATGACTGTGTTCTTTGCTTAAGTCAGTGCCTTTCGTGCGCGCAGAAAATTTTTATTTAAATTCCTTTAGAATGATTCTTGGGTCATTATCCTGTGAGATAAATCAATCCTTTAGGTTACAAGTATAACTTAAAGTAAATTCTTGCAAATTAATCAAACTTTTATATTGCGGAAATAACTAAAACCCTGTAAATTTTGCCGACTAAGTGAATGGGTGCATGGTAATTAAATAGCTGTTTCCAGTCTGCTTCATATTTATCGGGCTTCGGTAAAAATATAGACAAATCTCAGTACACTAATTTCAAAAGCGACTTTAACCGTATCGGCTCATGCTGATTGTAGAGACGCTGCGACCGTAAGACAGGGTGGTTGGATTATGATTTCAGGGATGAAAAAACACCTACATCGTAGATGGCTGCCGCTTCTGTAGGTTATCGGTTATCTAATATTTTCCCCCCAGGTTTTTGCCAACCAACAAGCCGCCCTCGACTGGCTGGCCACTCAACAAGCTATTGATGGCAGTTATACCGCTACCGCCTCTTCACTGGCCACACCCATCCAATCTGTTGCAGAAGTTATTCGTGCCCAACAGGAAACAGGCCAACCCGCAATGGCCTCAAGTGCCGCATTGTTATACCTTAATAATGATACCGAGCAGAACACCGAGTACCTGGCTCGAAAAATCATTGTTAATACAAAAGCGGGTAATGATGTCACCATACTTATTAATAGCCTGATCGCAAGACAGAACCCGGATGGGGGCTTTGGCGATCAGGCAGATTATGCGAGTAACGTGTTGGATACGGCTTTTGTATTAGAGGCGCTGTCATTGTCGGGGCAGACATCAAGCTCAGTAATCAGCGCAGCGATTCAGTATCTTCAGAATGAACAACAAACCGACGGTGGTTATATTGTATCGGGAACGAATTTAAGTTCTGTTTATCTCGCTTCGCTTGTTTCGTCCTCACTTCAGAGATTTTTCTTTAACTATAATGTAGGCATAACAATCTCTGCTGCGAACCAATATTTGTTAGCAGCTAAATCTATAAATAACAGCTGGTCCAGTGACTGGGAGACAGCGATCGCATTATTGGCTTTAGTACCTGCTACCTCAGATTCAAATTTATATACTAATGCAGTATCAGATTTACGGGCGAGCCAACTGACTGACGGCTCCTGGTTGGGTGATGTTTATAGCACTGCACTGGCTATTCGTGCCCTGTATCTGGTAGACAACCTGCAACGACCAGTTGACCCCGGTTTGGGCACAGTAATTGGCCAAGTCATCGATGCCCAAAGTGGGCTGCCTGTTCAGTCAGTTACTGTGAGTCTTTCACCATCAGGCCCAACTGCTTTAACATCAGGTGACGGTAGTTTTAAAATATCCAGCATAAACCCAGGCCTTTACTCATTAAATACTTCTTCGGCGGGTTATCAAGCCAGTAGCCAGACTATCAGTTTTAATAAAAACACCTTCATTGATACGGGCGCAATTCTAATATCGCGAGCAACGAATACTGGTTTGGTGACAGGTACTATTACTGATGTAAGCACAGGATTGCCGATCTCGAATGCGCAAATACAAATTATTGGCGCATCAAGCGCAAATTTATTCTCGGATAGTGCTGGCCAGTATAGTGCTACTGTTATTCCCGGCAGTCTCACTATTAGTATTAGCGCAACTGGATTTAATAGTGCTAGTACCACCACCAGTATTGCTGCAGGTGTGCTGGTCACTTATTCGCCAGCGCTCTTGCCTATTGGTGTGCCACCTACAGACCCGGTTAATGTTTCTATTAAAGGCAAAGTCTTTGATAGCCAGACTGGCGCTGCTTTACCAGGCGTGGTCATCGCACACCCTACAACTGGAGCAAACACGACCAGCCAGGCTGACGGCACATTCGTATTAACCGGCATACCTGCCGGTGATGTTGCCCTGCAATTTTCTGCCATGGGTTATGGCCCGGCAACGCTCACTAGTTCAGCCACAGCTGGTACAACGCTGGATTTTGGTGTAATTTATTTATCACCCTTCACCGCAATATCCGGTACTTCAGTTATCTCCGGTATCGTTACTGACACCGACACAGGCCGACCCATTGCGGGCGCCACTGTTACTGCAGATGCCACCCTGCAAAACGCACGGGGTAATGGCGTGCTCACTGATGCCAGTGGTTATTATAGAATTGAAAATATTCCAGGTGCTGTATTTGATGTTGTGGCCAATATGCCAGGTTACAGGAGTTTTAGGCAAAGAATTAATCAGCCGGCACCGGGTACTGTTGGACTACCTATCACGCTGAGCCGTGCAACCACTTCAGGTTTTGATATTTCCAGTTTAAAGGCGCCTGCTGCCAGCTACCCATCGAATACCAACATACCACTGGCCATCGAGTTACAAAATAGTGGCGCGGTGCAACAGTCGGTTTTCCTTTATGTTAAAGCGATTAATGACAGTAACCAGATTGTAGAACGTTTTCCTGTTGTCCGTTCGGGAACAGCCAGCGACTTTATTGATGTCGGTCCGAGTGCTCAGGTACAAACCACGGCCAGTTGGCAAACGGGCAGTAACACTGCAGGTGTTTATTCAGTTGTTGTCGAGGCATATTCTGACAAAGGTGAATTACTGGCCGAACGCGCATTGCCAATCACGGTGCAGTTAACACAAAAGGTGGGCGGTGCGGTTACTTTTGATCCACCCATTGCCCAACTGGCAAGCAATAAACCGATCAGCATTACAGCTGCCGTTGATAACAGGGGCAATGTGCCGATCGCGGAAACAACGGTCACGGCAACAGTTAGATTAAAGAATAAAGGTAAAGTACCGCCTGTGGCAGAAGGCGATATAATTTCACTGGCAAGTGCAGTCCAAGGCCTTAATGGGCCAGTTGACACAACGATTGATTCTGCAGGCAATATATATATTGCAAATACTTATGACCAGAATATTTTGAAAGTTGCGCTGGATGGTACTACCACTGAATTCGCGTCTGGAATACCAAATCAAATCAACATAGGCATCGATGCCAACAATACAGTTTACGTGCTTACAACAAGCAGAATTTACGTTCAACCTCAGAGCGGCGCAGCCTCTATAATTATACCGGCGCTGGCAAATATGAAACTGCTTCATGTGTTGCCTAATGGAAAAATTTTTGTCGTTACTCTAAGCAATGATCTGTACGAAGTTTTCAGTGATGGCTCTAGTGTATTGCGGTTCTCGAAAGGACTATCATCACCGAAGGGCGTGGCGGGCGATGTTAATGGTAATTTTTACATCGCTGATAGTGCTTTAAACCGAATCGTCATTGTTAACTCAGGGGGCACTCTATCTGATTATGTTACTGGTATACCCAGTCCCTACGGGATAGACATTGATGCAGTCGGTAACTTGTATGTGACAAGTTTTTCAACCGGCATCCTTTATAAGGTTGGCCTGGATAAATCTGTTACCCAGATTACAAGCGGACTCTTTGGCCCCTATGACGTCAAAATCAGTCCGACTGGTGGTTTCGTAGTTAGTAATAACAATACCAATGAAATTATAAGCATCAGTGCAACTGGTCAGAAAACTATCCTGGCAAGAGAGACTATCGCCGTACCGACCGCAGCAGCCATTGATATTAATGATAATGTAGTCGTTGCAAACAGCAAAACATTCAACCTGGTTCGACTGGCACCAGACAACAGTGCCGAAACCATTGTTTCTGGTACAGCTACGGTTTATGCCATGGCCATTACCTCAGGCGGTGACATTTATACGAACGAAGCTGGCCAGATTCGTATCACACGACCAGATGGTACAAGAACAAATTTGTTAAACGGTATAGGCGCTCTTGATCGCATCACTGCTACTAACGATGGTGCTGGTGTTTATCTAACGAGACAGGCATCCCATTCGTTATGGCGAGTCAATGCTGACGGCAGTTCATCAGAAATTATGGCACCGCAGTTCACACGCCCCAGAACTTTTAGAACAGACAGTAGTGGCAATAAATTTATTTTGAGTAGCGATGGTTATATCACACGAATTGATAACATGGGAGTGGTCAGTCGGATTACGTCTGGTTTGCAGTCACCTAATGATATAGCTGTGGCGAATTCAGGATTAATATTTGTTACAGAAGCTCTTAGTAGGCGAGTGGTACAGGTTAACGCCGATGGTTCTCAAACTGAGATTGCAATTCTGCCTTTTACACCAGCCGCAATCGAGGTGCGTTCTGATGGATCGTTACTAGTTTCAGATGGGGCAACCAATGATATTTATTCCGTAGATCCTGCTACTGGAATTTCTTCTCTGTTTGTTACAGCAGCATACAAAACGCCATATGATATTTACGAAGACAGTACTGGTGTTTTATGGCTAGCACATTCGTTTAATTCCCGTATCACGCGTATTGCACTGGATGGTACGCAGACCCAGTTTGTTGTTAGTGGCCAACCAAGGGCAGTTACAGGAGATGGTAGTGGTGGTGTCTATGTGGTTTCTAGGTCGAGAATAACCCAAATTAATAATGTTGGTTCGGTGTCAGATGTCATTGTTGGTGGTCTGATAGGGTTCCGGGTAAATGTGGGTATTTCGTTAGATACCGACGGTAGTTTTTGGCTCTTGGATAATGGTGCCACTTTTTCTCAACTGAGCGCAGATCTGCTCTCAATTGAGAAATTTTCAAGTCTATCAAGACCTGGCCCTATAACCATCACAGCAAATGGCGCATTAGTTCTAATTAACAGCGGCAATAGCTCACTACTTAGAATTGATGACCCAACCAAATTACCAAGAGTGATTGGCGCCTCAGTTCACACAGGTATAGTTAGCGAAGGACCTAACACGATATTGACCTACTCTTCAGTCTCCATGCAACGTATTGATATTACGAATGGAGTGGTGCTCGCAACAATGAATAATATAGGGTCGTCAATAGGAGGAATTGCACGAGCATCAGACGGGACAATTACAGTTGTTGAAAGGACTAGCCGCCTGAAAAGATTGACCAGCGCCGGCGTTATTTCCGATGAATTTATCGGGCTGGTAAAACCTAAAGGACTTGCATTTAACTTGATTGGAGAATTACTTGTTGCCAATTCATCCCCTGACGGTATCGCAATTGTTAGGCCTGATGGAACATTGCGACGTTTTTCTCAGGAACCAGGCGCTAATTACATTCAGTACAATAGTGACGGCACATTATTTACAGCTTCACAATCTAGAGGGCTTGTCCAAATAGATCAAAATGGTAATAGAATTAAAAGCTTTAGTACTATTTTTCCAATGGGCATAACCCGTGGCAGTGATGGCTTGCTGTATGTTACAACAGTCAGGAATGGGTCTGCTCTTCTCCAAATACAACCCGATTTCAGTTTTAACTTCCTTGCGTTAGGTTTGGGAATCATTCTTGATTTTGATTCTGATAGTGCCGGCAACCTTTATTTTGCCGATAAATTGAATGGTGCTATCAGCGTTGTTGCGCCGGATTTTTCATTAAGCGTTTTAAACACTGATGTTAAATACGCTGATCAGATTGCGATTGCGCCAGACGATACTTTGTTTATTGCTTACCAAAGTTCAGTTAATACTCGGGTTTTCGCAAGTTTTGATCTTATAAACGGGTTTCGTAAACTATCCTTGGGCACTATTTCAACTAATGATAATCTTAAGGGCCTTAGTGCACCTGATAGTAATTCATTAATAGGCCTGCATGCGCGCAATAAATCTTTATTCAAATATGTAATTCGAGCACCAGTTCAGCCCATCCAGCAAGGTGCAGTAGTTTATACGGCTACAAGAGTTCTGCCTGCATCTAGTTCTGGCACGGCTGCACTTAATCTTGACTTTGGTAGCTGGCTACCTGAAGTAGCGGGTGATTTTGAGGTTACATTGAGCGTGGCCGATGGCGTAACTCAAAGCGCACTCGTGAATACTCTGCATGTCGGTCCACAAGCAGATGGCCAGTTTGCACTTGACCAGGTTACAGTCCCACCGGGTAATACTACGGTATCCGCATCGTTGACTATTACCGGCGCAGATTCAACAAGGATATCCAGCATTAACACTTCTGGCGTCAGCCTGGCGGCTAAAACAGGGATTGTGACAGCTGGCGGGTATATTGGTTTGGTTTCAGACGATACAGGTAACTTATTTGTCTGGGGCGCGGGCCGCATGGACAAGATTACGCTAGATGGCGTGCAATCAACTATTGCCACGGGCCTTGGTCGAGGCGGGGCAATGGAGATTGATGATCTAAATAATCTTTACGTCTTCAACGGGTCGATGGTACAAAAAGTCACACCTGCCGGCGTGGTATCTGATTTCGCAGATGTGGGTGGGACTATCAACGGTATGGTCATGGGTAAAGATGGCAGCCTTTATACTATGGCTAACTTTGGCAGAATCACCAGGATTACCAAGGCTGGTGTCACGTCAATCGTGAGCACTTTACCATTGGATTTTGTGCGGGGAATCACCACTAATGTAACAGGTAATCTTTATACCAGTCACCGCAATGGTCTTGGTTTTGTTCCCACTCCATTTATAAAAATAGACCCGGTAACCGGACAATCCTCAACATTATTTGAGAATGTGACAATGGAGCTTGAGGGTGTTCCCTATACAGGGGATTGTGCCAATAACCTTCTTTTTGCTCCTTTTAAATTCGCACCTTATAAGCCTGACAGGCTTGAAGAATATTTATTGATGCAGTACGTCGGCAATACGGGCGAATTTCAGGTTGTGTTTGATGGTCGTACCATCGACCCAGCGCTAAGTGATATGGATGTCCTTAAATATGATCGCAAGAATCAACGATTATTAATCTGGACAGACGTGAACAGAGGAAAGGTATTCTCTTTCCCTTTAAACTGCGGCGGGATTGATGCCGAGACCCATATCGTTACTCGGGCTGATGTAGATCTTTCCAGTACTAGTCCTGCTCCAGACAGCATTGTTAACAACGGTAATGGCACAAAGGAATACATCTGGTCATTGGCCAATGTGGATACCAAGGGATTCAATATCCAATTAAACATGTTGTTTAATAATATGACCGAAGGCGAAACTCGCGACGTCTTTGCCGATGCCTTTTTGGTATTCAACAACAGTTTTGCCCCCGGTGAAACCGTGCGCGTGCCCATAACTATCCCGCAAGTGCAGGCCTCAAGTGGCATGGCGATTGTCTCCTCCATTACAGGCAGCCCCTTCGCCCCCAACACCAATATACCGATCACGGTTGACGTGAACAATGGCGGCAGTGCCCCGTTCAACGGCAAAGTACAATTAACGATTGTGGATGCCAATGGCGCACAAGTCACCTCACTGGCGCCTATCGACGTTACTAATTTACCTGCCTCGACCAGTACTATTCTTAATGCTACCTTGAATACCGGCAACACCATTGCCGGCGGTTACCAGGTTAATACCACGTTGTTAGATAACAATGGCAATACCGTCGCCACCGGTAATGCCAGCTTTACCATTAATGCCGGCGTCATTGATAATCCCGGGGCCGCGCTTTATTCCTTGCGGTCCTATGCCGATAAACAGACTTATCACACTACTGACCAGGTCATTATTAGTAGCCTGGTGCAAAACCTGTCGGCCAATATTATTGTTAGCGGTGCAACCCTTGAAGTCATTGTTGCCAATAGTGGCGGTACCGCTATATTTACCAGCACCTTGCCATTAATTTCTGATTTTGTACCCGGGGCCACTCGCAACTTGTCAGCCACTGTCAGTCTGGTCAATAACAGTGAAGGTGCCTACCAGGTCAACAGCAGGTTGCTCAGTGGCGCTGGTTTGGTTTTGGCAACCAGTACCACCAGCTTTAATGTCGTTAGCAGTTTGACCCAGGCATTGTCAGCAGATGTCAGCGTCGCCACCCGAATACTAACCGGTGGCAATACCCAAACCTGTACCGCCACACTCACCAATAATGGTGTTAATGCGATCGCGGCCCTCAATGCCCATTTTCTCCTGACGGATGTCACTGCCGGTACCCTGGTTACTGATGAAATCACAGCCATATCATTGGCAGTGGGCGGGCAAACCACCTTGACCCGCACTATTGATACCACCGGCGTACCAGAACATGACTATGCCTGTGTGATCCAGATTAATGTGAATGGTGTCAATGAGACCCTGGGTTATGCCGCCTATACCGTGATACCCGCGGCCTTGGCAGAAGTCGCCCTGGCACTGGATCGCCCGGTTTATCACACCACCGATACAGTGAACATCACACAGACCATTAACAACATCACGGTCAGCACCCCGGTTGCCGGCGCCACCCTGCAAACCGAGGTTCGCGACAGCACCAACCAGGTCGTCTTTACTTTTAACTCGGTCCTGGCCACCTTTAATGCCGGCACCAGTCTCACTGTGGTGGTGCCCTATACTTATATATACAATGCACCCGGGTCTTACCGTGCCATCGCCCGGGTCATGAGTAATACCGGTGTTGAGTTAGCGGCCAGCGAGCAGGCCTTCACCATTCGCAACATGATTGCCGAGGTGTTGACCACAAGCCTGGCCTTGAGTGCACCACAAGTACAAGTGGGCACGGCCCAATCCTGTATCGCCACCCTGACCAACACGGGTTACTTTGATATTACCAATCTCGATGTGCTCCATCGTATTGTCAATGCCACTGGCGCGATTATCACCAGCAATCCTTATCAAATAAGCCTAACCCAGAATCAGGGCACGACCCTGAGCTTGAACCAGGCCACAAACAACCTGGCATTGGGTGCCTACCAATGTCGGGTCTTGGCCAACATCGCCGGCACCCTGACCCCGCTGGCCAGTGCCGGTTTTGCCGTGATCCCACCGCCCATTAGTCTCGATGGCGAGCTGAAAGTCGGTGATCGGGGCCGGCTATTAATCCTGCTTGATGATGAAGAAGATGACAGCAGCAGTAGTTCCCATAACACCAATGGCGGACCGACCCTGGCCGCGCAACGTGCCTTCATCGAACAACTGCTCACCGATAACGGCTGGTCATTTACCATTACCAATGATCCCGCTGTCTTTGAAACCGAATTCCACAGTGGCGGATACCAGGTCTACCTGTTGTTAGGCGAAGATGGCAAATTGCCCGAACAGACCCAAACCGCACTCCGGGAAGCCGTGTTCCGGGGCGAAGGTCTGATCGTGGCCGGTAACCACGACAATCGTGATACCAAGAACAAAAAACTCAATGACGCCCTGGGTATTAAACTATCCGGCAAAATCACCGATGCCACCGGTGTCACGGTTAACGCCGGTCCCCTGGCAACGAATGGTTCGTCACTAACGCTAATGACAAGTGAAAAAGTCATACGTATCAAGCTCCAGGGCGCCACGGCCCAGGCACTGTACCTGCCGAGTACTGCAGGCCAGTCAGATGACTGTGATGATGACAGCAGCTCCAGCTCTAGCAGTATCAGGACTAGCAGTAGCAGTAGCAGTGACAGTAGTGACACTGAAACTTGCCTACAAGCCCTCACCGCCATCACGTCTCATGATTATGGTCGCGGTCGCGGTGTTTATGCCGGTTTTGATCTGCTGGCCAATGCCACCCTTAATGGCAATACTAGTGTGGCTGCTCAACTGATCCTGGATGCCCTGGACTACACCCATCCAGCCCTGATCGAAGAAACCGCTGGCGGTGGTTTGCCCATCCAGTTAACTGCATCTAACCGGGGTGTGGCCGCTGATGTCCGTGCCAGCATTACACTGCCACCCGCGGTCACGGTGATTGATGCGGCAGACGCCACCCAGACCACCAACCCGGCGGGTTATGGGGTGTTGAAATGGAACCTGTTACTCCAGGCCAATATGCAAGCCACCTGGCAGGCCTGGATCCAGTTGCCCGAGATCGTCGGCCCCATTAGCCTCAATGCCACCGTTGAAGGTGCCGTGCCGAATTCAGGTATTTACCAGCTTCAGGCCCAACCGACCCTGGATATCAATGTATTGGCGACCCCCACAACCACTGACGTGGATGGCCTGCTGGCCAATCTTGAGACCAATGGCATTGGTGACAGTAACCGCATTAAACAGGCCCGCAAATCACTGGCTAAAGCCAGCCAGAACCTGCCCGATGACCCGGCCAAGGCCTTCAGTGCAGGACTCAAAGCCGCCGATAGCCTAAGCAAAGCAGGTAGTCACCCGGATATTAATGCTGCTCGTATTATGCTGGGGCAGTGGTTGTGGGAGTTGGCCAGGCAGTTGCCGGCAAGTAGTGGGGGATCGTCATGATCCAGACAAGTATTGAAAAGGGAAGTTTTAAAAATTACGCGAGGTCTGTCATGCACAATACTATCTATAAATATCATCAAACAAAGCAATTGATATCAAAGGCACTTATGTCAACCTGTCTGGCAATGGTGTTATTGACTGCCTCCCAATTGACTGTGCTCAGCACCCCTAGTGGATCAGTCATGGCGGCCGACAATCCAGCTGACAATTCAAAGGCGGTGTCTACTAACAAGAATCTGAGTACAGAAAAAGATATCAATATTGCCGTCGAGGCGGTGCTCAAACAAATAGAGCACAAGGTCTTTGAGATATCTGACAAACTAATCAATAAGAAAAACACAACCAAGGCAGAAATAGAACTCAAAAAACTCCAGCAAGAACTGGATAAGCTGAATATTTTAGCGCTCAAGGATTTCGAAAATATTGAAGACGGTTTAATTGTAAAAAAAGCCTCCGCAGAAATGCTACAACGCCATCGAGACGTGGTTGCCTTGTATGAAAAAGAAGTCCAAACCCTGAATGACAATATCGAAGCAGTCATCAAGGCGCCAAACTTAAAACTAAAAAAGAAAAAAATAGGCATTGCTAAAGGTCAGTTTGACCGTATCAATAAAAAAACGGCAAGACTGCCAGCTAATCCAAAACATAACCCCATGCGGGCTATGCAACCAAAGAAAAATAACAAACCAAAAATAAGAAAAGAAGAATTTATCCAGGCGGGGTTAATCGATACCCCTAAAATACAACTCGCCACCCACGGTAGCTTTGATATCAGTCAGCTACCCGGCGCCGATAATCCAGCTTTTTTATCGGCAACTCCGGAAGTGGTACTCAGCGATGCCATTAAAGCCAAGGCGGCAGAACTAAACCACGACCCGGTCAAAATTTTTAACTGGGTGCATGACAATACCGAATGGTTGCCCACCTGGGGTGCGATCCAGAATTCGGACATGGTGCTGCAAAGCCAAAAAGGCAATGCCTTTGATTTAGCATCAACCTTGATCGCCCTGTATCGGGCCTCGGGTATCCCGGCCCGTTATGTTCATGGCACCATCGATGTGCCTGTAGATAGCTTCATGAACTGGATGGGGGGCTTTACTTCACCAGAAGGGGCCCATGACCTGGCCGCTAATGCCGGGTTATTAATCTCTTCAATTGTATCAGGCGGCAAGATTGTCGGTTTTCGCATGGAGCATATCTGGGTGGAAGCTGCCATTGACTTCGCGCCATCAAGAGGGACGATTAATAAAGCTGCCGACTCCTGGATTCGTCTTGACCCCAGCTTTAAACAATACGAAACAGAATCAGGCTATGACATGTATTCGCTGTTGAATTTTAATGGTGATGCACACTTTATGGAATATCTCACTGATCCAGAAAACCTCACACCCTATCAATTCTACAGCAAGAAAGTGATGGGTTATCTGAATACAAGCAAGCCCAACTGGACACTGGCCGGTCTCTACGGTCACGAACGAATACGACAAGTCAAAACAGTCACCAATGGAAATTTAAGGCTACTGGCCGCCAGTCTGCCTTATAAAATTGTGTTGGCAGGTAACAGAGGTTATGTCGTCCCGGATGTCTTGCGGCATAAAATAACACTGGTCATCTCCAATGATCGCTATAATACACCCGATGCCCAGTTCACAGTCAGTTTGCCCGAACTGGGTTATGACCGCTTGACCTTGTCGTATATCCCGGACACGGCTGCTGATAACACAGTTGTTGATGACTATGGCAGTTTATACAGCGCGCCCGCCTATCTGGTTTACATCAAACCCCAGTTTAAAAAAGCGGGGGTGGCGGTCGCCACAGGCTCAAGTGTCGGGCTGGGTGAGAAACAAACACTGGCCATTGTTTTTTATGCCCCTTCTCTCACCAGTCAACCGGTCATCAACCAGGTGGATGTGGGCGCCTATTCCGCGATTGTCTTTCAGAATATGGAAGCCACAGGGGATGCGCCCTCAGTTGGTATGAATCAGCTTAAAATCAATGCCGGCCTTAATGAGCAAGGCCTGGCGAATATTGACGATACCTTTGGTCAGCTTTTACACAGTATCGGCAAGCTCTGGTTTCATGATACCAAGTATGAAAGGGATTTTTATGCCACCACCACACACGTTCGCTATACAAGACTGCCCTCACAAGTGATTGTCTCGGGGGCAATCTCCACCCGTTATTTCCTGGGCATCCCCAAATCAGTCACCCGTATGAATTACACCATGGATGCCGATACCGATGCCGTGGCCATTGGGGCACGAGATGCCAATAATCAAAGAAACAAGGCTTTTATGCTGTTATCAGGATCGACAGGCTCAGCCTGGGAAGGGCTGGAACTCAAAGGTATCTTCGGCGGGCCGGATATCTCGGCCACCAAGATTATCAAAATCGCCGCCTTTCGGGGTATTCCCATCCACCAGATTACCCAAGCCAATATCGACCAGAAATTACCCCTGCTATCATTAGATAGTGATGATGTGATTGACATCCAAAATGCCGTGGCAGCCGGGCGTATCGCCACTGTTCCGCAAACCAATATTACGATTGGGAGCTGGCGGGGCACAGGTTTGATTACTTATGATGACAGGGGTAGTGGTGTTTATTTAGTCAGTGGCGGATTGGCTGGGGGATCGGCTTGTTCGGATGCCTCGACTGATCCATTTGAGAAAGTTCCCCTGGACAAGGTTTTTCCTCCTTGTTCGGAAGAAGAGTGGGAGAAAAAAGTAGCGACCAGACGTCAAGTAAACTTACAAGCTCGATTCATGCTTGTTTATTGGGCAGGTCAATTACTGGATACTCCTTATGGTTGGGGCTGCAAAGATCCATCTTTGGTACCGGGACAAAACAGAGAAAGGTGTGCTGTAAACGTTAATACAGGAAATATTGGGTTAATTGATTGCTCTGGCTTAGTTTCTTACGCGTATTCTCGTATAGGTTATCGTGGTTTTGTAGATAAAAATGCTAAAACGCAATATGGTATTGTGACTAATAAACATGGCTGGGATAAAGTTGATATAGGAGATCTGATATTTTTTGATAATACGTTTGATAAAAACAGAAACAAAGTAATTGATGATCCATTAACGCATGTTGGATTAGTAGCTAACAAATCTAGCACGAATTTCCAATGGATCGCAGCACAAAGTAAAAGAGGAGTGCAATGGTATAGGTTTGGGAATTGTCCAAACCCACATGTAACAACAGCTACGGGGGGATGGGTTCTTGTATGCTATTCAAAAGATTTATTGCCGAATCCCCCTTTTGGAAACCCATTTTAGAGAAGAAGTAATGAGAGTCATAATAGTTTTCAGTTTTCTTCTTTATACTCCTTTGTTATGGTCCAGCCAATCCGGCCCGGAAGAGGTACTTATTGAATACTTAGATCAAATTCAAAGAGTTAATTTTATAGAGGAAGACAGAAAAGATAATTTGTTAGATCTTTATTTCAAAAAAAGCTATAAAACACTAAAAAAATTAATTACCCCATATAATGCTAGGTATTTTAGGGAAGAAGGTCCAAGCTTCTTTGAAGTGTATCTTAATTATAATATTGAATTAATCAGCATTGAAAAAGAAACCGCAATAATTTATGTAACTTACAATCTAGTGGGATATATAATTGGTGGGACCATGTTATCTCCAAGGTTATCAGAGGACAGAGTTATAACAAAACTTAAATTGGTAGATAATGAGTGGAAAGTTGAATCAGCATTTAAGAATATTCCTCATGCTCATTATTTTCTTCTAAGAAATGCAAAAAAATATTTTAAAAACAGGAGGCAATCCCTTTCTCAAAATATAATAAATCGCTCGGTAAAACAATTAAATGATTTAGAGCAGCTGGATACCATTTCTATTTATAATGCAAGGCTGTCATATGACACCATTTTAGGTTTGCTGTTTTTTGATAAAATGTTTGATCTTAGTAAAGGTGATGAGGAATTCAGAGATAATATTAACGCTTTTAGCAGGGATCAATTGAGAAAGCTAAGGAATGCCATATATGCCAAACATCAATATTTATTCAAGGATAAAGATCTAATTAAATATTACAAACAACAGTTTTCTTCTAATCTGTATTCACCAAATACTATAAATATAGGATTATCGGAAATTGATAAGAAAAATATAAAATTTCTAAAAAATATTGAGCAGGAAAAATAAAAAATATCTGACACAATCAGGATGTACTACATACACTTTGGCATTATAGTGAATAAATATACAACTACTGATAAACGTTTAAATAATTTATTTTGAAATAGTCAATGTAGGAAGAGAACCATGTCTAAGGAAAAGTCACTAATCAGCAAAGGATTTTTGTTTTCATCTATTTTTATCATTGCCATATTTGCCGCCGCCATATGGTACATGCAATCGAATATGAGCCTTCCTCCACATGTAAACATGGGTACAGATGAATTTATCAAGAATCTGGACAAGGAGTTAGCTGATAAAAATAAGGCAGCGGTTTCTGATCTTGAGCCCCTTGCCCAACAAGGCGATGTCCAAGCTCAGGTCAAGTTAGCATGGTTATATAGGATAAGCAGAGATCCGGAAAAAATAAAGAAATCATTTATCTTGATTAAAAAAGCAGCGGATAGTGGCGATGCACATGCTGGCAGCCAGCTTGGATACTATTATGAATGTGGGATTGGTACTAAAATAAATCTAGCTGAAGCAATTAAATGGTATACACCTGCTGCAGAACAGGGAGATGTGCTAACTCAATACGCATTGGCTGAGATTGAGAAAGATCCAAAGAAAAAGAAATACTGGTGGGGCAAAGTTCAAGAGGCAATGAAAGAGTGTCCCTCCTGTGATTTACCACCTGGCGGGTGCGCATAATATGAAGATTAAACCCTGGGTAGCTGTACTGGTGATTTCTGCTTCCCTTGGTGCGGTGGTAGCTTATGCAATAAACAAGCATGGTCTGCCCATGATTTGTTATAAGGATAACCAGAAGGAATACCCTTCACCTGGTAAACATACCAAGGCGGTTACTTATTACTACAATTGCCGACAGGAAATTGTAGGAATGGATTTTGGCCCATATGGCTGGGCACGGACAGGTATAGAGATCATTCCATCAAATTCAATTGTTACAAGAAAAGGATTTCCACCAGTAATTGGTATTTATTACACCTCAAAAATACGTTCTCAGAAGAATAAAGAAAAGCAACCGCCTGTAAGAGTTGAATGGGATGGCGTTACAATTTTAAAGATATATCATGCGCCTGGCACCAGATCAGACTATAACTTTGGCATATTCAAGCATTACAGTTTGATTTTTAAGGAAGATGAGAACTTGTAGAGAAAAGAGGTCAAATTGAACCTCCCCCAGTTTAACGGATACTTTTAATCAAAGACAATAGTCTCTCAAAGGAGTGTCCCATGACAAACAAACGTAGACCCTATCATGTGATCCAACGGGGCAATAACCGGGAAACCTGTTTTATCGAGCCTGAGAACTACCAATTCTATCTTCACCTCTGGCAAGAA
>QIGL01000073.1 GCA_003228915.1 Acidiferrobacteraceae bacterium | reverse complement strand
TGGTGTCACCCACGTAACTCAAATGATTAATCTTGCTGCCGTCGGCCACATCTGATTTTTTAATTTCGACAAAATTGCCAATGTGGACATCGTTGGCCAACTTCGCTTCCGGCCTGATACGGGAAAACGGCCCTATACGACAATTATTGCCAATAGTTGCGTTATCAAAAACACAGTTGGCCAGGACGATAGTGCCACTACCGATTTCAACATCTTTTAATACGCAGTTAGGCCCGATAATGACGCCCTCTGCCAATGAGACGTTGCCTTCAAAAACGGTGTTGACATCAATAATGACGTCCTGGGCGACCGTCAACTTACCACGGACATCGATACGAAACGGATCACGCAAGGTCACGCCTTGTTGCAATAACCCGCGGGCAATATGATTTTGTAAATAGCGTTCCAGGGCAGCAAGATCAATCTTGCTATTAACGCCCATGATTTCCCATTCATTCTCTGGTTGTGCCGAGATGACACCGGTGCCATCGGCAACGGCCATGGCGATAATATCTGTTAAATAAAACTCACCCTGGGCGTTATTGTTCTCCAGTTTGGCCAGCCATTTTTTTAACTGCTCGGCAGGTGCGGCCAGGAAACCCGTGTTGATTTCGTTGAGGCGTAACTCAGCTTCCGAGGCATCTTTTTTTTCAACAATACGGAGAATATTTTGTTCTTTGTCCCGAACAATACGGCCGTACCCGGCAGGATCCGCCAGGACAGCGGTGAGTAAAGATAACTTACCGGTACCGGCCTTGGCGACCAGGTCTTGCAAGGTGTGTGTTTTGATTAGCGGTACATCACCATATAAAACGAGTACGGTGGCATCTTTTTTAATGTGGGGTACGGCCTGTTGCACCGCGTGGCCGGTACCGTTTTGTTCGGCCTGACATACCCAGTCTACTTGATGGTCGGGGAAACTTTCCGGTACGATCTCACCACCATGGCCATATATTACGTGGATGGCATCGGCACCCAGGTCAACCGCCGTATCGAGTACGTGGCCGAGTAAGGATTTGCCACCAATCTCGTGCAATACTTTGGGCAGATTCGAACACATACGTGTGCCCTTGCCTGCTGCCAGGACCACCACTTCCAGTCGTTTTTGTTTCTTAGCGCTCATTGGGTCATTAAAGCATACTTTACAGATTCGGTGCGTTAGACACTGCTCCTGTTATTGCAGGGGGGTACCGAACTTGTTTTCCGGTGTGCCATTTTTTAATTCATTGGCTGTGGCGTCACGTATTTCGGTAATTTTGACGTTAAATTTCACGGTTTGGCCGGCCAGCGGGTGGTTGCCATCAACTGTTAGCACACCTTTTTTTTCGTCTATATTTGGTCACCAGGAATTTCATTGCAATGCCCTTGTCGTTCTGGACCTCAACTTCTGCCCCCCCAGCTTTTGGAATTGCGGTGGCGCATTGGCCAACTCGTCAGTGAAAGTCAGGGTGGGATCGTGTTCGCCAAAACCGTCGGCTGGCGACAAAATTACCTCAAGGCTATCGCCGATCTTATGACCCTCGATGGATTGTTCTATTTTATCGAACAAATCAACACCAGACCCATGCAGGTATGAAATAGGCAGGTCGCTGTATTCAAACAACCCGCCTTTTTCATCGTGTAGTGTATAGGTCAGGGAAATGACCTTGCCTCTTTTGACTGTTGGCTCTGTCATGGTAAATTAAATTTTTTGCGGTTAGCGGGAACAACGGGTTTGGTTAATAAACTGGAGCCGCGATGGTGGATTTAAGTATTTAGGTTTTGCCGCGTTTGCGTATTTTGGCAATTGTACTTAGCTGAGCCATCGCTTCTGCCAACTCGGCCTGGGCCTTGGCGTAGTCGACCTCGGTTTTTTTATTCGCCATAATTTTCTCGGCACGTTCTTTGGCGGCCACGGCCTGGGCCTCGTCCAGGTCACCGGCGCGTATTGCGGTATCGGCCAATACCGTTACCACGTGCGGCTGTACTTCCAGGATACCGCCAGATACGTAAAAGAATTGTTCGTCATCGCCATTTCTCAGGCGCACTTCCCCTGATTTGATGGGTGCCAGTAACGGGGTGTGCCTGGGATATATACCGACCTCTCCCGTGACCAGTGGCACAACCACAACTTCCGCCGTACCAGAAAAAATTTCTTCCTGGGCGCTGACGATATCAACATGTATGTTCATTGCCATATCTAACTAACCTATAGAGTCTTCGCTTTCTCAACGACTTCGTCAATGGTACCAACCATGTAAAAAGCCTGTTCAGGCAAATGGTCATACTCACCATCAACAATACCGCGGAAACCACGAAGTGTTTCCTTGAGCGAAACATACTTGCCCGGGGTGCCGGTAAATACTTCGGCAACAAAAAATGGTTGTGACAGAAATCGTTGCACCTTACGGGCGCGGGTCACTGCAAGTTTGTCATCTTCCGATAATTCGTCCATACCCAGGATAGCGATAATATCCTGCAGTTCTTTATACTTTTGTAATACCTGTTGTACATCACGGGTAATATTGTAGTGCTCTTCACCAATAACATTGGGATCAACCTGGCGCGATGTTGAATCCAGTGGATCTACCGCGGGATAAATACCCAGCTCGGCAACCTGGCGTGACAACACCACGGTCGCATCCAGGTGGGCAAAGGTGGTGGCCGGCGATGGATCGGTCAAGTCATCAGCAGGCACATATACTGCCTGGATTGAAGTAATGGATCCGGTCTTGGTTGAGGTAATACGTTCCTGCAAAACCCCCATTTCTTCAGCCAGGGTCGGCTGGTAACCCACCGCGGAAGGCATACGACCCAACAGTGCGGATACTTCGGTTCCGGCCAGTGTGTAACGGTAAATGTTATCAATAAACAATAAAACGTCACTGCCTTCGTCACGAAAATTTTCGGCAATGGTCAGGCCGGTCAGGGCAACGCGCAAGCGGTTACCAGGAGGTTCGTTCATTTGTCCATAAACCAGGGCGACTTTATCCAGTACGCCGCCTTCTTTCATTTCGTGGTAGAAGTCATTGCCTTCACGGGTACGTTCGCCGACACCGGCAAACACGGAGTAACCACTATGTTCCATGGCGATGTTACGAATCAATTCCATCATGTTTACGGTTTTGCCAACACCGGCACCGCCGAACAGGCCGACCTTGCCGCCCTTGGCGAAAGGACAGATTAAATCAATCACCTTAATGCCGGTTTCCAGCAAATCTGTTGAAGCAGATAGTTCTTCATAGGCGGGTGCCAGGCGATGAATTGGCATGGTGGCGTCTACCTTCACTTCGCCTTTTTCATCAATGGGTCGGCCCAGGACATCCATTATTCGACCGAGTGTGCCCTTGCCCACTGGCACCGAAATAGGAGCGCCGGTATTGGCCACTTTAACACCGCGACGTAAACCTTCTGATGAGCCCATGGCAATACAACGAACCACACCATCGCCTAACTGTTGCTGGACTTCGAGGGTAAGGTCGAACTCTTCGGCCTTTAATGCATCATAAACCTTGGGCAACTGGTCACGGGGAAATTCCGCATCAACGACCGCGCCAATAACTTGTACAACTTGTCCTGTACTCATAACTACCTCTTAGTTTTTAGTTGCGAGCCCGAGTAGTGAGTAAAATTGTCTCCCACCAGCCACTGGTAACTCGATCCTGATTTTTTTAAACCGCCGCTGCCCCAGCCACGATTTCTGAAATTTCCTGGGTAATCGCTGCCTGGCGCGCCTTGTTATATCGCAGCGTTAACTCATCAATTAATTTTCCGGCATTATCCGAAGCAGATTTCATGGCGACCATGCGCGATGATTGTTCTGATGCCTGGTTTTCGACAATACCGTGATAAACCTGGTTTTCAATATAACGTGTCATCAGGTCATTCAGGACATCTTTGGCATCTGGCTCATAAATGTAATCCCAGTAATGTTTAAGCTGTTCATCCTCCTCACCAGCCAAAGGTAACAACTGCTCAATCTCTGGTTTCTGGGTCATGGTATTTACAAAACTGTTATAAACCAGGAACAAACGATCCAGCCTGCCTTCGTCATAGGCATCAAGCATAATTTTTACAGATCCAATCAAATCATCTGCCTGGGGTGTATCACCGAGACCGGATAACTCGGAAACAATATTGCTGCCCAGGCGCTTAAAAAAACCAAGGCTCTTGCTGCCAAACGTACAAATATCAATATCCGCGCCCTTGTCAGACCAGGTTTTAATCTCATTGAGCGCCAGCTTTAATACGTTGGTATTTAAGCCACCGCAAAGACCTCGATCCGATGAGATCACGATAAAGCCGACACGTTTAGTCTCGCGCTCAATCATAAACGGGTGTTTGTATTCCGGGTGGGACAATCGTAAATGGGCAATGACATTACGGATTTTTTCGGCATAGGGACGGGCAGCACGCATACGCTCCTGGGCCTTGCGCATTTTACTGGCCGCCACCATTTCCATGGCACGCGTAATCTTCTGAGTATTTTTAATACTCTTGATTTGCGTTCTTATTTCTTTGCCACTTGCCATGTTTAATTATCCTGAATATTTAATTAAAAAATCCCGAGACCACTACCAGCTGTGGTTGGCCTTAAAATCATCCAGCGCAGACTTCAGCCCGGTAACCACTTCGTCAGTGTAATCTGTTTCCTTGTTGATTTTGTCCATCAACTCGCCCTGGCTGGATTTCATGTAGGCATGGAGTGCATCTTCAAAAGGCCTGACTTTGTTGGCATCGACATCATCAAGATAACCTTCGTTGGCAGCAAATAAAGACACGGCCATGTGGGCAACGGTCAGCGGTGAATACTGAGGCTGTTTCATTAACTCGGTAATGCGCTGGCCACGTTCGATTTGTTTACGGGTCGTTTCATCAAGATCAGAGGCAAACTGGGCAAAGGCCGCCAGTTCACGATATTGCGCCAGTGCCAGTCGGACACCGCCACCCAGTTTTTTAATGATCTTGGTTTGAGCGGCACCGCCAACACGGGAAACCGACAAGCCGGCATTGATCGCCGGGCGAATACCAGCATTAAACAAATCAGTTTCCAGAAAAATCTGGCCGTCAGTAATTGAAATTACGTTTGTTGGTACGAAGGCTGATACGTCACCGGCCTGGGTCTCAATAATCGGTAATGCAGTCAGCGATCCGGTTTTACCTTTTACCTTGCCATTGGTGATTTTTTCAACATAGTCGGCGTTGACCCGGGCCGCTCTTTCCAGCAAACGCGAATGCAAATAAAATACGTCACCGGGATAGGCTTCACGACCGGGAGGACGACGCAATAACAGGGATACCTGGCGATAGGCCCAGGCCTGCTTGGTCAGGTCATCATATATAATGAGTGCGTCTTCACCAAGGTCACGGAAATACTCGCCCATGGTGCAACCGGAGTAGGGGGCAATGTATTGCAAAGCAGCACTTTCAGATGCGGTGGCCGCAACCACAATGGTGTGCGCCATGGCATCGTGTTCTTCCAGTTTGCGGACCACGGCCGCAACCGATGAGGCCTTTTGGCCAATGGCCACGTAAATGCAGGTGACGCCCTGGCCCTTCTGGTTAATAATGGTGTCAATTGCCACCGCAGTTTTACCTGTCTGGCGATCACCAATAATTAATTCTCGCTGGCCGCGACCAATAGGCACCATGGCATCTACTGACTTCAAACCGGTTTGCACTGGCTCGGAGACAGACTGCCTGGAAATGACGCCCGGTGCGACTTTTTCAATAGGTGAAGTTTCCTTGCAGTCAACCGCGCCCTTGCCATCAATGGGCTTACCCAGGGCATCAACGACACGGCCGATGAGTTCACGGCCAATGGGTACTTCCAGGATGCGGCCGGTACATTTGACCTTGTCGCCCTCGGATATGTGCTGGTAAGGCCCCATGATGACCGCACCAACGGAGTCTCGCTCCAGGTTCAACGCCAGCCCATAAGTATCACCGGGAAATTCGATCATTTCGCCCTGCATGACATCGGCCAGGCCGTGAACACGGGCGATACCGTCAGTCAGTGCCACGACCGTGCCCTCGGTGCGGGCCTCGGCGTTTTTTTCAAACTTTTCAAGACGTTCCTTGATGAGTTCACTAATTTCAGAAGGATTAAGTTGCATTGCCGCTATTCCTTAACGATTAATTTGAGAAGAGAGTTCTTGCAGATAACCGGTGACTGAACCATCAATCACTAAATCACCTGCCCGTATGACGACACCACCCACCAAAGACTTGTCGATGCGGGAAACTATTTTGATCTCACGACCAAGTTTCTTTTTCAGTGCGTCACTAATATTCTTGATTTGATCTTTGGCGAGCTCGTAAGCAGAAATGACTTCTGCCTCAATGCTGCCTTCATGTTCTGCCTTGTAAGTTTCAAATAATTCTGAAATTTCCGGGAGCAGGGTCAAGCGACCATTTTCCAGTAAAAGATGGATCAGGTTGGCGCCATCTTTATTTAATTTTTTTCCGGCGGCGCCAATCACCAACTCGGCAATATCATCGCGATCAACCTCAGGATTACCAGACAGGCTAATCACGTCCGGGTTGGCCCCAAAACCGGCCAGCAACAACAATTGCTCTGACCAGGTTTTAAGCAGATCGTCCGTACCGCTTGCACCGTTTTCAAGCGCCATCTGGAAAACGGCTTCGGCATAAGGTCGTGCCAGTGTTTTACGTTCGGCCAATGTCTGATCCCTTTACAGTTGCGCGACCAGGCTGTCGACCATTTTTGCATGGGCCCTGGCATCAACTTCTTTTTCAAGAATTTTTGATGCACCAACAATGGCCAGGTCAGCGACACTTTTGCGTAACTCTTCACGCGCCCGGTTCACTTCCTGATCGATGTCGCTCTGGGCGCCAGCTACAATTCTTTCTGCCTCTACCTTGGCGTGGTCTTTGGCTTCGTCAACGATTTCACCGGCACGTTTTTCGGCGTGATTAATAATCTCCGCCGCCTTGTTCTTGGCGACTTTGAGTTTATCGATGGCACTTTTTTCTGCCAACTCGAGATCATGTTTGCCTTTTTCACCCGCAGCCAGTCCATCGGCAATTAATTTTTTGCGTTCGACCAGTGCGTTCATAATCGGTGGCCAGACAAATTTCAGGCAAAACCAGACAAAAAAGAAAAATGTAATACTTTGTCCAATCAGCGTCAGGTTAATGTTCATAACTGAACCCTATTAGTAATTAAAGTCTAGGCCGCTACTGCAAACAGTACGTAGAAGGCGATACCTACCGCAATCATTGGCACGGCGTCGACCAGACCCATGACAATAAAAAACTGGGTACGTAACATGGGGATTAACTCTGGCTGGCGAGCAGCGCCTTCAAGAAAACGTCCGCCCAGCACGCCGATACCGATGGCTGCACCCAGTGCGCCCAAACCCAGCATCAAGGCGCCGGCGATATACATTAAAGCTTGTTCCATTTTAATCTCCTGTCTCTAAAATTCAAAAATAATAGTAAGTTAAGTTTAATTCTTAAAAAATTTGCATGGCTTTTTTAATGTTTCTGGTGCGCCATTTCCAGGTAAACAATTGTTAAGGTCATAAAAATAAACGCCTGCAAGGTAATAATCAGGATATGAAATATTGCCCAGCCTAATTGCAGGAATCCACCAAAAATACCAAACACCCAACCAGTGCTAAACATGATTGCGATTAAGATAAAAATCATTTCACCTGCATACATGTTACCGAATAATCGCAAGGCCAGTGAAATTGGCTTGGCAATCAGGGAAACAAACTCAAGAATAAAGTTGATCGGAATAAAAACACCCTGCAATACTTTATTTTTTGAAGAAAATGGTTGCAGCGTTAACTCGCCAACAAAACCGCCGATACCTTTAATTTTTATGCTGTAGTACAACACCAGGAAAAATACCGCGATGGCCATACCAAAGGTGGCATTGGGATCGGTGGAGGGCACCACCCTGAAATAAATATGGTGTGGATCAGCACCAAAAAAAGTAGAGCCGATCCAGATTGCGAGTTCTGGCAACCAGTCAACCGGTATCAAATCCATGAAATTCATTAAAAATACCCAGATGAAAATCGTTAGCGCCAATGGTGCTACCAGGTCATTTTTGCTGGTAAATGAGCCGCGGACACTGCTATCAATGAATTCAACAATCCACTCGACGAAATTCTGTAACCTGCCCGGTACTTCAATCGTCGCCTTGCTGGCGGCCAGCCAAAATAACCATAGAAAAAGCACGCCCAGGGTAATAGACCAGAGCATGGTATCGACGTGTATGGCCATGAAACCCATAGATTTGGCCTCGGCAGCGGTATTGGCAAAACCCAGGCTGCCGTCCGGAAACTGGCCATAAGTCCAGTTAGTCAGGTGGTGTTTAATATAGCCGGTGGCGGTCAGTGCCTCACCAGTTGTTTCAGTAGTCATTTGTTAGTCCGAGAAAATCTATAATACTTTAAAATATTTTCAGCGTTGCCCCAGCGTAAAAAAACAAGTGGCATATTCAAGCCTTTTCAAACAAAGGCGATAAATATCCCAACTGGGCAATCGCAAATGCCATGATCATGTGCAGCGCCGGTAATTTCAGCAACCCGATCCCTAATGCAAATGCAAAAATCACGATCAGAAATCTCAGTGTAGCGCCTGCATACAGTACCGCAACGCCCGCCCGGGGCTGTTGGTAGGCCAGTTTACTGGCCCGCTGCATGCGACTGGCAGATACGAAACTGGCTGTAACTGCTATTAATGCACCGAATAAGGCTGAAATCATTGCTAGCCAGCTGAGCGTAATGACATAAACAGCAAGACCGGTGATAACACCTAAGCCGGCTTGTACCAATATAATCCGTCGCGAAGTTGTTTGCAGTGATTGCTGCGGCATGGTTCCAGTCGCTTTAAAATGCCAGTATTTTTAGCCGGTATTTTCAAAATGGGCGAACTAACTAAAGAATATTGCCTTAAAACTCCGCTTTTTCCGCTTTATTACAGGCTTTTGGGCCTTACGGGCGCGCGAAGTATAAAGATAGCTCAAGCAGGGGTCAATATTTATGGACAGATAGGGCCGTGTTATTCATGTCAGCATTAAACGCCTTAAAATAAGGTGATTATTAACGGTATCGAGTAAGGTAAAGCGCTTTTACTGCGCGGGTGTCTCTGTTGTAGCAGTGGTATCGGTGGCTGTCTCGATTTCAGGCAGTAACTCGGCCTCGGGTGCAAGATCTGGCAAGGGTTCCGGGCTTGCTTCCTGGGCCGCTTGGCCCTGATTAGATTGCGCCCCTGATTGCGAAGACGCCGGATCTGGATCCGTTGCCATTTCTACGGCAGGGGGCGGATTGCCATTTTCGGTCGCCCCTTCTGCATAACCCTCTGGTTTGTAACCGGGGGTGGTGGTGGTTTTGCTTGAAAGTTCAGATAAAACCGCAAGATTTTGGCTCAATTGGCGCGCTTCTTCGACTTCTGTGGGCAACATTTGTTTTTGTAGCGCATTACTACGGGAAATCGCGCTTTGGTTACCTTGTTCAGCCGATGTCAGGTACCAGGCCAATGCCGGCACATTATTGCCCGGCATATTAAAGCCGTATTGATACAGGATACCCATTTCCAGCTGGGCCTCGGGATTGCCTGTCTTGGCTGCCTGCAATACGTCATCGGGGCCATCCCAGCCATCTGCCATGACCGGGCCAAGCAAAAAACTAATAATGATGGCTAATAAAAATCTCATAACCAAATTATCCTTTGTTTGCGGGTAGATAGTCAACATTCTTAATATATAGTCTTAATATTGATCCGTGACCAGTACTTTCCTTGTCCTGCTGGTAATTTAATATTTTTGCTATGAATTGGCCGAAAATGGGCCGAATTCAGTGAAAATCCAATGAAAACACCGTGAAAACCGACTAAAAACAGAATTTTTAGCTATTTTTACAGTATTTTGCCTATATCAGTTTGAGCTGGGTTTTTAACGCAACATCGAAAACAGGCGCTTCCATGCAAAGGTTTCACCTAACGAATATGGGCCAGTATCCCTTCAAGCTCATCGGCACTGTTAAAATCGATGGTCAATTTCCCGCGGCCGCCTTTTCCTGACTGAATTCGTACTTTTGCACCCAGGGTTTCAGAGATTTTTTCTTGCAAACGACGGGTATCCGGGTCCTGGGTCCGGCTGCTTTTTTTGCTACGAGTGCCGGAATCAGCCAGTAGTTTGCGCACCAGGCTTTCGGTTTCCCGTACCGACAAATCGTTAAACACCACTTTCCGGGCAGCACTGCTTTGCTTGCCGCCTGCCAAGGCCAGCAACGCCCGGGCATGGCCCATGTCCAGTTTGCTTTCATCAACCAGCTGGCGTACGTCTTGGTTGAGACTTAACAACCGCAACAAATTCGAGACCGCGGCCCGGGAGCGGCCAACACTGTCGGCTACTTGCTGGTGGGTCATGCTGAATTCATCAATCAATCTTTGCAAGGCACTGGCCTCTTCCATGGGATTAAGGTTCTCGCGCTGAATATTCTCAATCAGGGCCACCGCGATGGCCGCGTCATCGGGAATATTCCTGACTATTGCCGGTATTGTTTGCAGCCCAGCCAGTTGCGCGGCGCGCCAGCGCCGCTCGCCAGCCACAATTTCAAAATCGCCATTGGCCAGTGTCCGTACGACAATGGGCTGGACCACGCCCTGGACCCGAATCGAGTCAGCTAGTTCCTGCAAGGCCTCCTTGTTCATGTGGTGACGTGGTTGATACTTGCCACGTTGGAGCAAGTCCACGGGAATGTGGCGTAATTCTTCTTTGCCGTTGTTTGAATCGGCTGACATGGCTGCCAGGCCATTTCCTAACAGGGCATCCAGTCCCCTTCCCAAACGAGGTTTCTTAGTTTTCATGCTGCCCCTGCAAAATCGTATTTATCTTAAACTTTAAGGAAGCTCTGATCAATTGTCATCTCGACCGCAGTGGACGACTCCATGGATGGAGGAGCGAGCAGTTGCCGAGAGATCTCAACCCACGGAACTTCAGTAGTACCAGGAAGTGACAAGATTCCTCCGCTTCGGTCGGAATGACAAACATATAATTGATCAGAGTTTCCTTAAGTATATTGTTGTGTTAAAAAATTCTGTGTCTGTATCCGCCTGCATTCAAAACTCAGGCGGCTTCCTGTTCCCGGCGTAACAACTCACCGGCCAGTGCCAAATAGGCCTGTGCGCCTTTCGACTGGAGGTCGTAACTAATGACGGGTTTGCCAAAACTGGGCGCCTCGGCCAGCCGGACATTTCTTGGAATAATGGTGCGATATAACTTATCGCCAAAATGGGCGCGTAATTGGGCTGATACTTCATTGGCCAGGTTATTGCGCGGATCAAACATGGTGCGCAACAATCCGGCTATTTGCAGCCCCGGGTTCAGGGTTTGCCTGACCTTACCAATAGTGTTGACCAGGGCCGATAAACCCTCAAGGGCATAGTATTCACATTGCATGGGAATCAACACGGCGTTGGCAGCGACCAGAGCATTAACCGTCAGCAAGTTAAGCGAGGGCGGACAATCGATCAGGATGTAATCGTAAGTATTTTTTGCGTCCGCAATGGCTTTTTGCAGGCAGTGTTCGCGCCGCTCCACAGAAACAAGCTCGACCTCGGCACCTGATAGATTACTATTTGACGGCACCAGGTCATAACCACCGGCCACACTAATGCTGGTATCAACCATCGGCGCCGAGCCCAGCAGCACTTCATAAATACCGGCCGCGATTTCATCTTTATTGACGCCACTGCCCATGGTCGCATTGCCCTGGGGATCGATATCTATTAATAAAATCTTGCGCTGGGTCTTGGCCAGTGATGCTGCCAGGTTAATACTGGTAGTGGTCTTGCCGACGCCGCCCTTTTGATTCGTTATCGCAATAATCTTGCCCATGTTACCGGGGCCTCCTCTAAAACCCATAATGCAAATTTTTACTTAACTGGCTGAACTATGTTCCTGGATCATTTGCCAGGCCGTCTTTCAGGCCTTATTGCTGGTGAGTTTACTCACACTTATTTTACTGTTAACACGATAACATGTCGCTGACCTTCCGTGTCAGGGACCAATAATTTATTACTTGATACTACCTGAACAAAACCCGGTAAAACTGCCAGTTCTGCCTCCGGGTACTGGCCTTTCATGGCCAACCAGCGAATTTCCGAATGGGCCAGATGTGCCGTGCCCTGGATAAAATCACCGAGACTGGCAAAGGCCCGGGACACCAGCGTATCGAATTTCTCCGCCGGTTGGAATTTCTCTATGCGTTCCTGAATGATTTCAACATTTTCCAGACCCAGGGAACCGCAAGTTTGCACCAAAAATCGTGTTTTTTTGTGGTTACTGTCCAAAAGCACAAAGTGACAATCAGGCCTGGCCAGGGCCAAAGGCAGACCCGGTAAACCGGCACCGGTGCCGATATCCAGCACACGCCTACCTTCGAGAAATGGCAATACAGACAAACTATCCAGCAAATGGCGACTCACCATTGGCCTGATTTCTCGAACGGCGGTCAGGTTATAGGTTTTATTCCACTTATGCAGCAGTTGCAGATATTGCACCAGCCGATCCTGGACAGTGGCATCTAACGATAAATGCATCTGCCCGAGGCCGACTTGCAGGAGGTGCCTTAAATCATCCAACTACGTTGTTTATTATCTGAAATTAACTATTTTTATTTCCCTTTATTATTTTTTTGTTGCCTTGTCAGTCAATTTTTTCAGGGCGCCGGTCATTTTTTTCACGATTTTTGCCCGATCTTTAATCCCGTGGCGATCAGCAATATACTGGGGATCATTATATGCCAGCCATACCTGGCCTTTTTCATCTTGCCAAACCAGCGCCTTCATGGGCAGATCAATACCGGCGGTCTGGTTGCTGGTAAACATGTGACTACCAAGTTTGGGATTGCCAAAAAGTAACAGCTCGGTTGGCCGCAGGTCGATGCCTGCTTTTTTGGCACCGGCATCATGGCTCCAGCGAGTCACAATAGTAATACCTTTTTTCTTCAATACATTTTCCAGACGATCAAGGGTTACCTTGACGCTAAATGCGCTTTTCTTGATAACCAGGCCGTTATGCATATTACTTTGCATACCGCTATGCATGTCACCAGCTTGTACCAGACCGGTAACCATTAACCCGATCACCAGCCCTGCGATTAATTTTTTCATACCTTAATTTCTCCTGTTGTAATTATGAGCGCTATATAGCTTTTAAGATTTTAGCTTTTAATATTTTATGTAGGGATAGTGGCCATTAACGCCCACTGTGGATACCTGTATAAAACGAGGGCTCGACAATACCCCCAACATGGCGGCAAAACCAACATTTTATCATGCCAAATCTCCCCTTTGTCTCAAAGGCCCTAGACAGCATGATTAAAGGGATTAACCTCAAGCTCCGCCTGAAATAACGGCATTAAATAGCATCAATTGCAGTCTTTTAGATAAGACAAGGAGGAGTATCTTGAAAACAATTCAAATCGCACTGGCATTAGTCCTGGCCATGGGCCTGGTAACAACCTGGGCAGCTGACCCCATGATGTCTGATAAAGCCATGCCAAACAAAACCATGTCAGACAAATCCATGTCGGGCAAATCCATGCCTGAGAAATCTATGTCAGACAAAGCCGGTCATATGGGTGGAGAACAAACTGCCACTGACAAGACCACAACTGAGGCATCGGCCCCGGAAATGATGGCAAATACCGGTACGGTCAGCCGGGCATCCTTTACCAGTGCCGTCGAAAATCGTGAGCCCACGGACCAATTAAGCAGCGTCAACAATAATCAGGGTGAAATCATGTACTTTACCGAGCTGCGCAACATGGCCGGCCAGTCAGTGACCCACCGCTGGGAGCATGATGGCAAAGTCATGGCAGAAGTACCCTTTAACGTGGGTGGTAACCGCTGGCGCGTTTATTCCAGTAAAAAACTGGACCCAAGCTGGACGGGATCATGGAAGGCCTCGGTTATTAGTGCCAATGGCGAAACCATGAGTGTCAGCACCTTTAACTATGAAGTGGCCTCTCAAGCTGACTCCCAGGCTGCTTCCCAGGATAATTCACAGGCAACGGCTGCTCCAGATGCCACTGCCGAGTCACAGCCAGCCGCGCAGTAACTGTTGTTTTAACAAAGTTTCGGTGCCGGCACTTCTTGCTTTCGGGATGCTGGCACCCCAACTTTTTAGGTAAAAACTATATTCCTGTTTTCACTATTTGGCTTTAACTACTTGTTTGGTCAGCCAGACAGCGGCAAAAATAATAACCTGCCACTCGACAAATAACAGGAAGGTCCAGAGACCATCTCCCAACCCTACCGGGCTGCCACTGTGTACGGTCCTGAAAAACCAGCCACCAAAAGCACCGGCTGCAGTGAGTATCGCCAGCAGCAAAACAATGGCTTTACTGCTGCGCATCGACCAAACCCAGATAAGGCCAACCGCTACGCTAAGCCCGCCCAGGGCCCCGGCCGCAGTAAAACGCAGGGGACTGCCGTATTTATATCCTACTTCCACGGCCAGTCGCCAGCCAACAACGCTGGCCGTTATCAGGATCAGCAGGGGTAAAAGAGTTTTTACGTTAAAATTGAATTTCCCTTTGCTATGAACCAGGTAAAGGGCCAGTCCCATGATCAAGCCGGGGTAAATATTTATAAACCAGCCTACGTCTGGCAAAATATATCCGCCGGACCAGGTTACCGCGCCCGAGATAACACCGGCGCCAATGTAAACCGGTAACCGGGAAAGATTATTGCTCAAGCTCATAATGTAGGCCCTCGTGTATCAGGACTTAATCATGTCCTGTTTAACTACTTTGGTTTAATTGCTTCTGGTACGACGATTGACTTAATCATAGCAAAGTGTGGGATCGATACCTCGATAAATTCCTGCCCATCCTGCTTATATCCTGTTTTTTTGTAAAAACCGACGGCATCTTTACGGGCGTGAATAATAATAATTTCAAAACCCATACGCTGTAATTCATTTTCAACGTAGCTTAACAAAACCCTGCCAACGCCCTGGTTTTGGTATTTTTCGTGGATAACCATTTGGCGCAACCGGACGCTGGTTTTATTTTTTTTAATTGCTACCACGCAACCAACGACATGGTCATTTTCATCCATAATTACAAAACGCAACCAGTCTTTTTCTTCAGCCGGGAAATCCGTCAGAAAATGAAAACCGACAGGCTTGCGCAAAAATTCATTGCGTAGCTGGATGGCTTGCCAGTGCTCACTGGAACCGAATATAGTTTTTTTGGTCTGCAATAATTAGTGCCTGAACTTTATTGTTCCTTGATGGTAATCAGGTTAAGGCAATGTAGCCATACTGAACATAAAAAGAGACCGGGTCTTAGGTTGGTGCAGCGGCCCGAACCTGCAAAAACATACGATATATCAGCAGCATATTTGCCCACTCCATTGTTAGGCTTCATGCCTCAGTCTAACGTGCAAATGTATTCACTTAAATGCGTATACAACCTCCCTGGTTACTAAAAAAACCGGCTAATGCCGGCTTTTTAACTTCAATGTTATTTATAAAATTTTCCGGGGCGTATCTTACGGTCAGGCCGCAATATTTGCCCCGCCTTTCATAGTCGTGGCCAATAAGTTATACACCTCGATCCAGGCCTGTTTTGTATCTTCCGTAAACGCATCGCCTAATCCCTGTTGCAAGGTCCAGATAAGTGCCTCACCCACTGAGTCGTAATCTTTTTCGGTTACGCCATAACTACTATGACGCCGACCCAGGTCTTCTACAATGGGAACCAGGCCTGGCAGGTCATCAAGATTCTGGACAGCCACATTAATGGTCGACATTAATTTATGTCCCTGCTCTTTCATGTCTGATTTAAATAATTTCTTCAGTTGCGGGTCGATCGCAAACAGTTTGTTATAAAAAAGTTCGGCAGCAGCTTCCTCAATTGGTAACACTTTTTCCCAGGATGATTTTACGTTTTTAATTTGTTCTGGTGTCATGGTAATGCTCCTCGTCTATTATTTATTATTTCCTTATACCCGTCTGATGGCGGGTTATTAGCTACAAAAATTATGGAATGCTTGTAGTTAAGATACTGTAACAAAATTTAATAACTATTAAAGAAAAACCATCGGTTTAGTGACAATTTATTTGGCACAATTAATATATAACTGTTTACTAATATGGAAATTACTAAATGCGGCTCAACACGTTAGTGCTTATATTCACACATCTCCTGGTGTTACCAATTAAAGTAGATCAGGTTTAAGAAGGGCCAGGAATGAATGACGCTGACTTAAGCAAAAAAGCACTGTCATTCCGGGCGAAACTAAAAGTGTAGACCCGGAATCCAGAGGTTTAAAACATTGCACATTCTGGATAAATGTAACGTGCGCGCAGCACACGCTACCTCCTTTGCAAGGGGTTATTTAAGGCTTAAGTCAGTGCCATTCGGGTCAGGGATAGATCTTGATATACCACCTGGGCTTGATGCGGCCGAAATCAGTGCGAATATTGGTGGCCAGTGATTTTTTTGAGTCCAGCACAACCGCACTATTCTTATCGCGAACAAACACCACCCAGTGCCAGCAGGGTTTACCGTTTTCCAAATGCCACTTAATAGATAACAGCGCGATATCCGGCAGTGATGACCAGTTTTTAAAAGACGTTGCCTTGTTAGCGGCTTTAATGCCTAATTTTTTCAACAACCTGCGAATGTAATTCGTTTCTGACCACAATGCTGGATCAGAGGCGACAATACCCAATTCATTGGCAATCTTTTTTGCCTTGGTATAAGAAATCCCGGCAATCGCCGCCGAGCTGGCAATGGCGCAACCAGTTTTTTCCTGCTGGATAACCGGTTTCATGCCGCGCCTGTTCTCGCCCGGTACTTAACTAGTGAACATGGCCGTGTTCGATTTCTTCTTTGGTTGCATCTCTGATGCTTACTATTTCAATATCAAAGTGCAACACTTGTCCGGCCAGGGGGTGATTGGCATCAATAGTCACTTTATCGCCTTCTATTGCTTTCACCACAATACGTTGCGTCTGATCATCAGGCCCTTTGGCTTCAAAACCCATGCCCGCTTCAATATTTTCCACGCCCTGAAATGCCGCCTTGTCGACGACTTCAATCATGTCTGGTGATATTTCACCATAACCCTCGGCAGGTTCAATCTTCACCTTACAAGTATCACCGGTAACTTTTCCGGTTAAGGCTTTTTCCAGGCCGGGAATAATATTTTTCGCGCCGTGTAAATAAACCATGGGCTCAGCACCTTCTGAACTGTCCAGTACATTGTCGTTATCATCAGATAGTTTGTAGTGCATACTGACAACCAGGTTATTGCCCACCAATAAAGTCATACTTTTTTCCTTCTGTAATTATGAATATATAAATTTATGAAACTTTTTGCTTTATACTTTTTTTAGAAAACAGGTTTTAAGCACGAGGGTAGATTTACCCTTGCCGCACTCCACCTCTTCCTGTTTATTCGTTAGCCGAATGTTTTTGTAAACCGTACCTCTTTTCAACGTACTTGATGTGCCTTTTACTTTTAGATCTTTTATGACCTGCACACTATCGCCGTCGTCCAGCACCGTGCCGTTACTGTCTTTTGTGTCCATGGTTATCCTGAAATTAATTATTACGTTATTTTTATTTGTTGAGAATTTCTGGCCAGACTTACAAAATTTAACCCGCCTTCTTCCGTTTCAAATGCACCATTAACAAACTGATCGCTGCTGGCGTGACACCGGCAATACGTGCCGCTTGTCCGAGGGTGGCGGGCCGATGATCAACAAGCTTTTGCCGTACCTCATTGGATAAGCCGTGGACGTTGCCGTAGTCCATATTGTCGGGCAGGTTGGTGTTTTCGTGTTTGCGTTGTTTGCTGATTTCTTCGGTTTGGCGTTTGATATAACCGGCATACTTGGCCTGGATCTCGAGCTGCTGGGACACATTTTGATCTTCACTCAGGGGCGTTAAGCCCGCCAGCTTGAGCACACCGGCCAGTTCCATGTCAGGGCGCTTGAGAATTTCTGCCAGGTTTTGTTCCTTGCCCAGGGGCTGGCCTAATATTTCTGCTGCTAATTTTGCATCACAGGTTTGCGGTGAGACCCAGGTATCGAGCAATCGCTGTTGCTCTTGCTCAACGGCTTCAACTTTATTGCTAAAACTCCGCCACCTGGATTCATCAATCAAGCCAAGCCCATGGGCAATTTCGGTCAGGCGCAAATCGGCATTGTCTTCCCGTAATAACAAACGATATTCAGCCCGGGAAGTGAACATGCGATAGGGCTCACTGGTGCCGCGGGTAATCAAGTCGTCCACCAACACGCCGAGATAGGCCTGATCCCGTTTCGGGGACCAGGCTGTTTTTTCCTGGACTTGCAAGGCAGCATTAATACCGGCCAGCAGACCCTGGGCAGCGGCTTCTTCATAACCGGTGGTGCCATTAATCTGGCCGGCAAAAAATAAACTCGATAGTGCCCGGGTTTCCAGGGTTGGTTTCAGGTCACGGGGATCAAAAAAATCATACTCAATGGCGTAACCCGGGCGAGTAATGTGGGCATTTTCAAAACCGGCAATGGCACGGACAAAACGCAACTGGACATCAAAGGGCAGGCTGGTGGAAATACCGTTGGGATAAACCTCGTGGGTTGCCAGTCCTTCCGGTTCAATAAAAATCTGGTGCCGGTCCTTGTCGGCAAAACGATGGATCTTGTCTTCAATAGACGGGCAATAGCGGGGCCCGGTGCCCTCAATGACACCGGTATACATGGGCGAACGATCCAGGCCTTGGCGGATAAAATCATGGCTTTGGGCGTTGGTGTAGGTGATATGACAATCCACCTGCCGTGGATGTTCACTGGCCTGGCCCATAAACGAAAATACTGGCACCGGCTCATCGCCCGGTTGTTTTTCCAGTGCGCCGTAATCGATAGTACGGCCATCAATGCGCGGCGGGGTACCGGTTTTCAGACGATTGACCCGGAACGGCAGCTCTCTGAGTCGTTTGGCCAGGGCATTGGACGGCTCATCACCGGCACGACCGCCCTGGAAATTCTCCAGGCCAATATGAATAATGCCACCAAGAAAGGTGCCCGTGGTCAAAATAATCGTTTTAGCCCGGAATTTCAGGCCCATTTGCGTGATTACGCCGGTCACCCGATCCTGTCCATGCTGGTGGTCGACAATCAAATCCTTCGCCGATTGCTGAAACAAATGCAGGTTAGGCTGGTTTTCCAGTTCAAATCGCACCGCCGCTTTGTACAGGGCGCGATCGGCCTGGGCCCGGGTGGCCCGTACCGCCGGGCCTTTGCGTGCATTAAGGATCCGAAAGTGGATACCGGCACGATCCGTCACCCGGGCCATGATCCCGCCCATGGCATCCACTTCCTTGACCAAATGGCCCTTGCCAATGCCGCCAATAGCGGGATTACAGGACATTTGACCGATGGTATCGATATTTTGTGTCAGCAACAGGGTCTTACAGCCCATGCGGGCACTGGCCGATGCGGCCTCGGTCCCGGCATGGCCGCCGCCGATAACGATGACATCAAAAGATTCTGTATATTCCATGTTCAGATTGTAGGCCTGTGAGCTGACACATTTAAAATTATTCAAAAATGGGCGCGTATTCTAGCCTTATTGGACGGGCTAAGCCATGGATGAGCAGGTCAAAATCACGTACAGACTCCTGGTTCCGGGTAAAGCTGAAAATGACCAAGCCTGGGTGGTTGTATGTGGCTGATTGCGACTGATTGCAAATGGCAGTTGAATGATAGATGCTCACCAACAAGGTCTGGACTACAAAAGGAGAGGCTCATCGACAATCACCTGGTGTTAACTGCTTTGGGCGCTGATCGTCCCGGTATTATAAACCAGTTATCCAGTACCGTATTTGACTGTGATTGTAGTATCGCAGACAGTCGCATGACGGTGCTGGGCGGTGAATTTGCCTTAATACTCATGGTTTCGGGCAACTGGGACGCCGTTGCCAAACTGGAGGCCATGGTGCCGACCCTGGAAGCACAACTTGATCTTACCATTGTCAGCAAACGCACCGATCCAAGAGATAATAATCAAGACAAGATTCCCTACGAAGTAGAAGTGGTGGCCCTGGATCACCCGGGCATCGTTAATGACATAGCAAAATTCTTTTCTGAACAAGGTCTTAACATTGAAAACATGGAAACCGAGTGTTATGCCGCGGCCCATACTGGCACACCCATGTTTTCAATTACGATGGTAGTTAGTTTGCCAGCGGATATTTCAATTGCCCAGTTGCGCGATGATTTTACCGGGTTTTGCGACGACCTGAACCTGGATGGATCCATGGAACCCGCGGCCAGATAACATAGGTTAGATAAAAGTTATTAATTAATTTTAATAAAACGAAGTTTTTATGATTGGCCCTCAAAGGCTTCGGTGATTGATTCTACAAAACGTTTATCGCCCTGGACAAAATCATCATATTTGTCGAGACGGTTTTTCATCAACAGCTCAAGATTTTGAAACCGTTCGGCGGGGCTCGGGTGGGTAGCCAAAAACTGTGCCAGGGCCCCATTTTCTTTGTTCATACTATCCAGCAGCAAAAGCACAGACAGAAAGGCGTAAGGGTCATAACCGGCACGGGCCGCCAGCACCACGCCCATTCGATCGGCTTCGAGCTCGTCATCGCGCCCGAGGCCACGGGAATATAAATCTTTAATACCGTCCACGGAAATTTCCGCCAGTATTTCATTGCCCGTGGCAGCACCGGCTATGGTGCCCGCCAGTCCAACTGCGGCTATTTTTTTCATGGCACGCACATGGTGGGCCTGGACCACGTGCACAATTTCGTGGCCAAGTACGGTAGCCAGTTCGGCCTCTGATCTGAGTCGCAGCAACAAACCGGCGGTGATAAAAACATAACCGCCGGGTGTGGCGTAGGCATTAATTGCAATGGTATCGAGTACTGCAAAACGCCATTCAAGATCCGGACGTTCACTGTGTTGGGCGACCCAGCGACCCACTTTGTTAATATAGTCATTAAGGCGCTTGTTATTTATGACCGGGGTGGCTGCCACAATAATTGCGGCGGCATCCTGGCCAAGTTTGCGTTCTGCTTCCGGATCAATATCTGATAGCACTTGTTTGGTCTGGGAAAAAACATCAACTACGGCGCCCAGATCAACTGAACTACCTTCATCCTCGCCAAAACCAAAACCGGCTGCATACAAAGTTGCAGACAGGGGGATTAAAATTAGAAATAAAAACGTTTTTTTCATAACGATTCTGTTAACCACATTTATTAAAAATCCTCTTCACCTTCGGATTGCTTGGTTTCCTCGACATTTTCTGGTTGGGCTTTAACAAGGTAATTAATGCTGTGTGTATTCAGTCCCAGCCGGGATGCAAATTTACTGGCCTGTTTCTTGTTTACCGCATATTTATCCAGGGCCCTGACCGCTGCCTCGTCGGGCTCAACATCGGCGAAGCTCGGGTTGCTCAGGCCACGAACCGTGGTCGCTTCAGGCTCATTGCCCGGCATGTCTTCATCGCCATAGGTAGTTATAATTTCCCTGACAGGCACAGGGTTTAATATTTTTTTAAAGTAATCGGGAAACCCGCTGCCAGCTTTTAATCGAAGATTTCCCATAGGAAGCCAGCCTTGTAAAACACCGCGTTGCATCACTGGACGATATTTAACTTTATACCAGGCATTTTTACGTGCCAGGATTGTTACATTGGCCCCGCTTTTTAATGTTGAGGTAACTTTGGTGCCACTACTGGTAGCCTCGTAGAGATTGCTATCTATTCGTACAATTGCTTCGTTTTCAAAATTGGTGGCATGCAGAGTAGATGCAAATATAAGGGAAATTATGGCCGTGGTGATTTTTGCAGCAGTGGCTTTGTTGGATAACATACTCGGCAAAACCTCACATATCATTTAAGCGTAATTTACAGTGATGCACACGGACGGGATTCGGGTGCCTGGCAAAGTATAACACTGGAAACTGTTATATTTGAATGATGCCTGATCGACTATACCTGGTCGACTATCAAGAGCATGCGTAAAAAATAGTCGCGCCAGCCACTTTAGGTTAGCATCGTAACGCCTGTTAACTATAATAAATACAGAGATTAACCATTTAAAACCATGGCCACTGGATCAAAAAAAGTTATTTATGCCGCCCTGGCAGGCAATACCCTGATCGCCATTAGTAAATTTATAGCTGCCTTTATCACCGGTAGCTCGGCCATGTTGTCAGAAGGTATTCACTCACTGGTAGATACCGGCAACCAGGGACTGTTGTTGTATGGCATGCGCCAGGCAAAAAAACCGGCCGATGAATTTTTTCCCTTTGGCCATGGCAAGGAAATCTATTTCTGGAGTTTTGTGGTCGCGATCCTGATATTTGCCGTTGGTGCCGGCGTATCATTTTATGAAGGCCTGCATCAATTGCTGGATCCAAAACCCATCACCCGTCCTGAGATTAACTACATTGTCCTGGCGCTGGCCATTGTGTTTGAGGGCGGTGCCTGGTTTATGGCTTTTAAAGAATTTAACCGCGTCAGGGGCAGGCGCGGGTATATTGAAGCCATACAGCGTGCCAAAGACCCGTCGCTGTTCGTGGTGTTGTTTGAAGACTCGGCGGCCTTGCTGGGCCTGGTGATTGCCATGGTTGCGATTTTTATTTCTGATCAAACGGGCTGGTTAATTGCGGATGGGTTTGCTTCAATATTAATCGGCTTCATTCTTGCTGGAACGGCAATCTGGCTGGCCTATGAAACCAAGGGCCTGCTCATTGGCGAAGCGGCCAATCCCCGTGTGGTCCAGGGTATCCGTGCGCTAATAAACAAACTTGAAGGTGTGACCCATACCAATGAAGTATTGACCATGCACATGGGCCCGGATTTTATCCTGGTCAATATTAGCCTGGATTTTATTGATCAACTGGGCGTGGGTGAAATCGAAAAAAAGATCGCCAATCTTGATCGCGCCATTAAACAATCGTTCCCCGAGGTCAAACGGGTATTTGTTGAGGCTGAGGCGCAGGGCCGGCACCGTTAAAATAATAAACTGGTCAACTATGCTGGTTATACTAATATATTAAATTATGACACAAACAACACAAGCTACCGTCACGGAATTACAAGCAGATCTGTCTGCATTATTGCAACAACTGGATGGCATTATCCTGGGCAAAAGCCATGAGCTGAGACTGGCCCTGGCCTGTATGCTCGCCCGGGGACACTTGTTAATTGAAGACATGCCGGGCATGGGTAAAACCACCCTGGCCCATGGCCTGGCCGCGGTACTGGGTCTCGAGTTCAAACGCATTCAGTTCACCAGCGACTTATTGCCCGCCGATATTCTTGGCGTTTCTATTTATAACCAGGAAACTGAGCGATTTCGTTTTCACCCGGGCCCGGTTTTTACCCAACTGGTGCTGGCCGACGAAATCAACCGCACCACGCCCAAAACCCAAAGCGCCCTGCTGGAGGCCATGGAAGAACGGCAAATCAGCACCGAAGGTGAAACCTTTAAACTGCCCAACCCATTTTTCGTTATTGCCACCCAGAATCCCCAACAAATGCTAGGCACATTTCCGTTGCCCGAGTCACAGCTGGATCGCTTCCTGATGCGCATTTCCCTGGGTTATCCTGATCGCGAGGCAGAGCGGCGATTGTTGAAATTACACCGACGCGACGAGATGCTCGCCAACCTGGGACCGGGCATTGGCGACGCTAAATTACTGCAGTTGCAAAACGGGGTGCATGCTGTTCATAACAGTGATGCCCTGCTCGATTATGCCCAGGACCTGATTGATGCCACCCGCAGTTCGGTGATGTTCGCCAATGGACTCTCGCCCCGAGCAGGTCTGGCCCTGGTCAATGCCGCTCGTGCCTGGGCCATGATAGATGGCAGAAAAATGGTTTTGCCCGAAGATATACAGGCCGTCGCCCCGGCTGTGATGACCCACCGGTTACAACCCGCTGCTGACCACGTAAGTGAAACAATCGAATCCCTGGTCACCCGGTTACTGGAAACTGTCGCCATTCCCTAACTACAAAAAAATATAAAAAATCCAGGCTAAAAATGCGCCCCGCCCTGCAAGGTTCTCAAGTCGTACTGACCCAAAGAAGTCTCTACATGTTGCCCACCGGGGCTGGCTGGTTATTCGCGGTTTTATTACTGGTCATGCTCATGACCGCCATGAACTACAGTAATGGCCTGGCTTACGTACTAACTTTTTTACTGGCGGCCATAGCCGTGGTGTCCATGTTGTTCACCCATAAAAATTTGCACCGCTTAATCATCAAGGCAGGTCCCAACATACCCGTGTTTACTGGCAGCTCGGCCCGCTTCGCAATTTGTTTTGAAAACAAACAAAACCAGCGCCTGGGTATTATGGTTGAGCCCTTTGTAAAAATAACCCCGGTGTTCAATAAAACAGTGCTTGCCCGCACCGATATACCAGACCATGGCCAAGTGTGTGTTGATATTAATGTAATAGCCAAAAAACGGGGTTACCTGCCAATGCCCACGGTTCTGCTCTCAACACGCTTTCCCCTGGGCCTGCTCTATACCTGGTCGCGGCGAATTTCCCTTGATAGCCACTGTCTGATTTACCCGGAACCGGCTAACCAGAAAATCGATCTTGGCCTCGAACAACTTTCTGGCGCCGAGCACAGCGGCCACCACCTGCAGGGGGATGATTTTACCGGCTTGCGTAAGTACAACATCTCCGACCCACCCAAACACGTGCACTGGAAAGCCGTGGCCCGTGGCCGTGGCATGCAAACAAAAATATTTTCTGGTCGTCATAGTGAAATTATCTGGCTGGACTGGAAAAATTTTGCCGGCCACGAACCGGAAGCACGTATCAGTTTATTAACCCGGGCAGTACTGGATGCAGACAAGGCCGGGCTGGAATACGGTCTCCGGATACCTGGCAAAATAATCCACCCAACCCGATCCAGTTTGCACCGCCACGAGTGCCTGAAAGCCCTGGCCTTGTTCGAAGTACATTCAAACACAGACCCCAATGACTGATACCCATGCAAGAATAACCGTAATCTGGCTCATCGCTACTGCCAGCTGGGTGATTTTACCTTATATATTTCATTTACCGGTTTGGGCCTTGTTACCTTTTTTATTCATGGCGGGTTGGCGTTATATGATTCACGCCCACGGCTGGCGCAGCCCCGGTCGAATCGTGCGCCTGGTTTTATTACTCCTGGCCACGCTAATCATTTACCAGTATTACCATACCTTCCTGGGGCGCAATGCCGGCCTGACCTTTTTACTATTACTCATGGGCCTGAAATTTTCCGAACTGAATGCGGAACGTGATCGTATATTGTTAGTTTTTATTTTGTTCTTGCTGATACTGGGAAATTTTCTTTATAGCCAGAGTCTCTGGGTTGCAGGTTACCTGGTGGTTGCGGTCATTGCCTGCCTGGCAACCCTGGTCCAGATTCAGCAGCCCACAGGTTTGACCGTAAAAAAACAACTGTTTGTCGCGGGCAAATTAATACTGGCCGCCTTGCCGTTCATGCTTGTTATGTATTTTTTGTTTCCCAGGATCTCCGGGGGTTTGTGGGGACTGACCAATCAAAATACGGCTACCAGCGGGTTCTCGGAAGAATTACGGCCGGGCAGTTTTAGTCGCCTGGTGGAATCACGTGTGCCGGTTTTTCGGGTACAGTTTGAACGTGATCAACCCCCGCCTGCTGCCTTGCAATACTGGCGCGGCGCAGTATTGAGTGATACCGATGGCCGGCGCTGGTTTCAAAATAAAGCCGTCAACTCTGTCAACGCCCAGGTGATTAATGGTAAACAACGGGTGACTTATGACGTGACCCTAGAGCCCAACAAACAGGGCTGGTTGTTTCCCCTGGATTTACCGGCAAACAAACCAAACCGGCACATACTGAGCCAGGGCCTGACCCTGAAAGCTCGCCATGCAATTAGCGAACGACAACGTTACCGGCTGCAATCTTACCTGAGTTATGACACCACCATCCCAAAACAACTGGATCGTTACCTGGCGCTGCCAGAACAAACGAGTCAACGGGTACGTGACCTGGCGAACACATGGCGCAAACAAGCAATCGGCACAGGGGGAAATATTAACGCTGCAATTGTTAAACAGGCAATGGGTTATTTCCGTGAACAATTATTTTATTACACCCTGGAGCCGCCTTTGTTGGGGGGCGACCCGGTTGATGAATTTCTTTTTGAGACCAAAAAAGGTTATTGCGAACATTACGCCGCGGCCTTTGTCACCCTGATGCGGGCGGCCGGGGTACCGGCAAGAGTCGTGGTGGGCTTCCAGGGCGGTGAATATAACCCGGCCGGCAAATACCTTACGGTTCGCCAGTCTGACGCCCATGCCTGGGCCGAGTACCTGGATCAGAAAAAAGGCTGGGTCCGGGCCGACCCCACAGCGGCCGTGGCCCCGTCACGGATTGAATACGGCATTGATAGCCTGCGGGTGATGTCCGAAAAAGGCCTGGGCCTGGACTTATTACCCGGTGCGGCCCTGCGCCAAAGCCTGGCACCAGGCTGGTTGCGTGACCTTGGCACTGGGTTGCGCATGAGGTGGGACGCGGTAAATTTCGCCTGGTATCGCTGGGTTGAGGATTTTAACCCGCAACGACAGGGACAAATCCTGAAAAAACTCGGCCTGCTTGATACCAGCTGGATGTTACGAGTAGCCGTTTTAACCGCCATTGTCATATTCATGCTGGCAATTTTCGCTGCCTTTATACTCAGGAAAGAGGTAACCCTCGACAAGACCCAAAAGCTTTACTTGTCATTTTGTCGCAAGCTGGCCAACGTGGGTTTTAATCGGCAGTTGTCAGAAGGGCCGTTGTCGTTTGCCTCTAGGGTAAAGAAAACCAAACCGGAGTGGGCGGCGGCAATTAATAAAATTACTGACTATTACATTTTGTTACGATATGAAAACTTGGGCAAGAATATAACGCTGAAAAATTTGCGTCTGGCGATTCAGCAGTTTAAACCATTGTGACAATTAATTATTGAACCCTGATAGTTTCGGACAGTGGTTTGTTAAACGGTAACAAAATATTCGTGACGGTTAAAAATAGAGTCGTTTAAATGACCACTAAAATCTATAAATTCTTTTCGATCTTTCTCAACTGATTAATGAGCTCTATCAGTCGATCAAGATCGGTATTACCTTCATCTTTTAGATGATCATCGCTCCCCAGGAGCGTAACGCCATAACGTTTAAGTTTGCCGCTTTCAGTTTCGTATTCAATTATTATGGCGCTTGCAGATTTTTTAACCGTTTTAATAGAAGTGAGTTCAATCTCATGAATTTCATCAATGTCTTTGGCATAAATATAATCTTTGTAGAGTGTAAACACAAAACTCCCGTAGCTGCCTTCATAATGGGCCAGTGCGCCTTGCGGTCGTTTTATTCTATTACCCAAAAAACCTGTATTGCGTTTGTTTAAACCCTGTTTGACGGCACGTTTTCTATTACATGCTTCCATTTCGTTTATTTCTTCGAGAGTCGCGCCAGGATATTCCGACATAAACTTAGCCATTGGAATGCATTCACCCGCTGCCGGCTTGCCCGTTTCCGTCATTAGTA
>QIGL01000065.1 GCA_003228915.1 Acidiferrobacteraceae bacterium | reverse complement strand
GGCAGCGGTGAGACTGCGTTAAGAGACCCTCTATATGTGTTTGCTGTAAGCGACTTTGCTTAACAGTCAACGATGACAGATGAAGTAATCGATTTTGCTCATTGCTTTGTATTCGATCAATATTTTGACCGAAATGATATTTAATGCCTATTGACAGGCTGGAGGCTCATATGTGTTAGGTGTTTAACGTTTTTCATAAGTTCCGATAACTTCAATGTTTTCTAGTAGCTGCGGGTTACATGTGTATTCATACTCTTGCATTTGTTTCGCGCTATGTTCATTTGGTGATGAAATTATAGCTTGCTGAGGAGCGAAGACTTTAAGCAGAACTCCACCTGATTCAATAGAATTAAGGCCACTTGCAAACATTCTTGCTACCTCTTCTTCCGGAGTCCAACAAAAGCCAATTTTATTATCTTCAAAAAGGAATCTGCATTCGCCTCTATATAAAATTAGTCCTTCACCTTCATATTTCGGAAGAAAATTAAGAAGAACATCAAGGATCAGATCATCATTTTTGACCTTTCTTCGCAAGTGACCGCCATTCACCGTCCATAAAGTATGAACAGCCCCTCTGTCAAAAGACAATACACTTGCATTCTTACTTAGGTAATAGAAAACCTTAGGCCAGAACTTATCTTCAACTTTGTGATCATATATTCCTTTGCAAAATTCCAAAGCAAGATTTTCAATTCTGTCCATTGCAGCTTCCGTATCGAACACCTAACAGTTGAGTATACGGCAGGTGCGGTAAAAGAAATCGAACCGTCCGGATATTGTGGGCTTAAGTATATCTTTTTATTTGTTTTATTACTTCTATATTAGAAGTTATTAATATTACATACACCGCAGTTGCAAATATGTAAAATATACTGTATGTATATACAGTATAAATAAGGAGCCATGCTATGGACGGCGATAACCAACCGAAATTACTTGACCAGGTTCGTAATGCGATCCGGGTACGCCACTACAGTCGCCTTACAGAAAAATCCTACACCTACTGGGTAAGATTTTTTATTCGTTTTCATAAAATGCGTCATCCTCGAGACATGGGTGAGGACGAAGTTGGGCAATTTCTCACCTTTCTTGCCGTCAATAGAAATGTTGCTGCATCAACTCAAAATCAAGCGCTCAATGCGATTGTTTTTCTCTATAAACGTGTATTGGACCAGCCGCTTGGGTTGATCCAAAATGCCACGCGCGCAAAACGTCCACAAAAAATACCCGTGGTTTTCTCTCATGATGAAATCCGGCGCATCCTGGAACATATGGATGGTAAATCCGCCTTGATAACCCGTTTAATGTATGGTGCTGGCTTGCGCATCATGGAGTGCCTGCGTTTACGCGTTAAAGACATTGATTTTGACCGAAAAGAAATCAGCGTTAGAAATGGTAAGGGTGGAAAAGACAGGGTAACAGTGTTGCCGCTTTCTTTGATCGGGGATTTAAACACCTGTATTCGCCATGCAAAACTTACGCACGATTATGATTTAGCTGAAGGTTATGGTGAAGTTTCACTACCCTACGCCTTGCAGCGTAAGTACCCAAAAGCTGGTTATGAACTCGCATGGCAATATATTTTTCCATCGGCTCATCGCTCAGCTGATCCCATTTCAGATCGAACTAAACGTCACCATATTTTCCCGGATAGTATTCAACGAAAAGTAAAACGGGCAATACAGTCTGCAGGTATTCACAAGCACGGTAGTTGCCATACCTTTCGCCATTCCTTTGCTACCCACATGCTTGAAAAAGGTTATGACATCAGGACAGTTGCCGTTCCTGCGCATCCATGCGCCCGCGGCATTCGCACATCCCTGTGCAGCACAGAATTATTGGGTCATAGTAATGTCAATACCACCATGATCTACACCCATGTACTCAACCGGGGTGGGCGTGGTGTGGTCAGTCCAATTGATTAACTTTGATAGGTGAAAAATGGTAGCGATGGGCGGACTTGAACCAGGGGATATCATCATTTGTAATTAATACGTTTTTCGCTAATAGGCGTTCAATTAGCAACAGTGTCTTTAACCCCAAAAATAATGCGCTGTGTGCATAATGAAACCTGAAGAGATCCGTCGTGCCCTCTGATCTGCGTCTTGTTTTTGGATTCTGTTTGAAATTAATGTAGTGAGGCTATTTTCTTAAAATCAATAGTCTTGGCATAACCAGTTAAATCAGCCTTTTGCACGTTCTCGCCATTAACGGTAATCAGGTATCGATTATCAATAACAGCTTCTATTTTTCCAGCTTTAATATTAGGGTCATACGTGATAATTGTATCCTGCCCATTAACTTTGAGCACTTTTCCGCCAGTCGCATTATAATATGCAGGGTTTGATAGCATTGATGCCATCGTTTGAATTGATTGCGAATCAGCCACAAAAACTACTGATAAATTATTGTTGCCTTTGGAGTATGAACGACTCACCCTAATACCTATTCCCTCTACCGCGTTAGAATCCACATCTTCTGCTTTCCATCCGCTCAACGGTTTTGGAGTTAAAAGTTTTAAGCTGTCCGCTTTTTTCTGCATTTGTTGAGCTGTATTGCCAGAACTTGTGGCATTGCCTGCATATACAATAGGAAAATTAAATATTGCAAGTATTAAAAGATAATTTAACTTCAATAAAATATATTTTTTGTTACTCATTGCTCGCCTCATTCTGTGAAAAAAATCCTACATTAGCAGGAATCTGGAATAAAATTCATTATTATAATAAATCCTTGCTCCGACGTCTTTTAGTATCGACTGGCGCAATTTGCCAGAGCTTACACTTTTTATATTATGATACCAATAATCAAACTCACCGCGCTCCTCCTTCCAATTAATAGTACAAAAACTTGTACTAATTTCTCTACAAGAGTCGGGGAATAAAAAATGGTAGCGACGGGCGGACTTGAACCACCGACCTCAGCATTATGAATGCTGCGCTCTAACCAGCTGAGCTACACCAAACACGGGATCATCTTGACTTAAGCGGGAATCGCTCAGGATGCTCGATTGTCTCAATTCCGATATCTACATCCAGATCCGGCCAATAAAAATGGTCCAGGGTTGGCTCTTCCACTTTGAGTATTTTCCCAACGGGCGCATCCTTGAACCAGGGAAAATCATCATAGGAAAGAAAAAACTCTCTATCATTAGAGAGTAGCCAAATTCCATTATTGGAAATATTTGTTATTTCAGCCGGGAAAGTGTTTTTGCCAAGCGGTTGTGAGCTCATCGTAATGCGCCTCAATAAGTTCTTCGATCTGCTTTAATTGTAGCCTAGATAGGTGGTGATTTCTCGTCAATTCTATCTCTGGAGTTAGCCAAAATTTAGCTTCGCCATCACCACAATGCACATGAATATGCATTCGAGACTCTTCTCTGGAAAAGAAGAAGAAACGATAGCCTTTTTCACGAAATACTGTTGGACTCATCTTTATCCTTTGTTATCCATAACATGGGTATATACCAAGCCTAAGCTTATCTTTTAATTAATTTTTATTCTTGTTTGTGTATGAAAATTACGAGCGAGAAAAATGGTAGCGACGGGTGGACTTGAACCACCGACCTCAGCATTATGAATGCTGCGCTCTAACCAGCTGAGCTACGTCGCCATAGTTTTTGAGGGCATTGCGCCCCAATTACGGGAGGCGAGATTTTGGGAGTTTGGCCCGGACTTGTCAAGAATCTGTCAGAAAAAGCTCCACCAACGCTGTTTCAGGGGCTGAACCAATACAAAAACAGACGCATGCCACGTTGGTATATGCCCGTTTTTATACCCAAAACCCTGGATTCCGGGTCGCGCTTCGCTTGCCCGGAATGACGTGCTGGTGGGCGGCCGCTTCCCTACATTTCAAGATCAAACCCTGGATTCCGGGTCGTGCTTCGCTTGCCCGGAATGACGGCTGAGATAACGAATTGCAGCAAGTCGCAAAAATCAAGCCCCCTGAGATCAAACGTTAAAGCGGAAATGGATAATATCCCCATCTTTGACGATATATTCCTTGCCCTCAGACCTTAATTTACCGGCCTCCTTGGCGCCCTGTTCGCCTTTATGGGCGATAAAATCATCGTAAGCAATCACTTCGGCACGAATAAACCCGCGCTCGAAATCCGTGTGTATGACACCGGCGGCCTGGGGGCCGGTGGCGTCTACCGGGATGGTCCAGGCCCGCACTTCCTGGACGCCGGCGGTGAAATAGGTTTGTAACCCCAAGAGCTCGTAACCACCGCGGATCACCCGGTTCAGGCCCGGTTCGTCCAGGCCCATTTCCGCCAGGAATTCTTTTTTGTCGGTGGCATCCATTTCTACCAGCTCGGACTCAATGGCCGCCGAAATGGCGACCACCACGGCGCCTTCTTTGGCGGCGATGGCTTTGACCACATCCAGTAGCGGATTATTCTCGAAGCCGTCTTCGGCCACGTTGGCGATATACATGGTGGGTTTGGCGGTCAGCAAAAACAGGGGCCGGATTAAAAGTTGTTCATCTTCATCCAGGTCCAGTGCCCGCACCGGTTTGCCCTGATCAAGCTGGGTCTGGGCTTTTTCCATGACTTTGGCAATGGCGATTTGTTCTTTGTCGCCACCCTTGCTGTTCTTTTTTGCTTTATCGAAGGCCTTGCTCACGGACTCGAGATCGGCCAGGGCCAGTTCGGTATTAATCACTTCAATGTCAGAACCGGGATCAATTTTGTCGGAGACGTGCTGGATGTTGTCATCTTCAAAACAACGCACCACGTGGGCGATGGCGTCGGTCTCGCGAATATTGGCCAGGAATTTGTTTCCCAGGCCTTCACCTTTAGAGGCGCCGGCCACGAGACCGGCGATATCGACAAACTCCATGACCGCGGGCACTTCTTTTTTGGGATTGACTATGGCCGAAATTTTATCCTGGCGGGCGTCGGGCACTTCCACTATGCCGACGTTGGGGTCGATAGTACAAAACGGGTAGTTCTCCGCCTGGATGCCTGATTCGGTGAGGGCATTGAATAAGGTGGATTTGCCTACGTTAGGCAGGCCAACAATGCCGCATTTAATCCCCATGATGATTCCTTAAGTAATTTTAAATTCTGAAAAACTGGTTCTTTATTTACTGGTCACGCAGCAACAGGCCGAAGTCCAGAGTAACTCACTACGCTGCTGGATTCCCGCTTCCCATAAAACCTCCTTACGGAGTTTTATCATGGACTCACCAAACCATCTCCGATGGTTCTGATCGCGCGGGAATGACGGGGTGGTACCGGAATAACGACCCTGCATTTAGTTTATTTTCTGCAACAAATCACTGGCCAGCACAATCCAGTAGCTCCAGAGTATTAACGAGCTCAGGAAGTAAACAATAAATCGCTGGTTGACGTTATTGTAGGTGGCATGAATATAACTGTGCACGTAACGCAGCAACACATAGGAACTGGCCAGCACTATGTAGGTCGTATCAACCAGGCTGGTAACGTAAGTAGTGATCAGGCCCACGTAAAACAACACCGGCATTTCGAACAAGTTCACCAGGTTTTCGGCCGGGCCGGCAATATCCTTGAGAATACTTTTTGCCTCGTGGGTTGGAGTCAAAGACTGCGCCGCAATTTTGTTGGTCACCATGTAAGAGATGCGGGTGTAGTACATGTACCCCCACACCTGCAACTTGAGAAATACCAAAACCAGCATGGGGATAAAAATAATTTCCTGTTGCATGTCTTTTCCTCTACGGCTTGTTTGTGTGCAGGTGGTTCATGGCGTATTCAAACTCACCCTTGACGATATCGTTAATGTAATCCAGGCCTTCATGCAGGGCTTCATCTATGAGTTGCTGCTCAGCGGCCGGGGCTTTTTTTAACACGTAATTCGATACTTGCCCTTCCCTGTTACCGTCATGACCCGGATGACCAATACCAATGCGCAGGCGCATAAAATCCTTGCCCAACCGCTGGATAATATCCTTCAGACCATTGTGGCCGCCAGCGCCACCGCCGTTTTTTAAGCGTACGGTGCCGGGCTCAAGATCAAGCTCGTCATGGACCACGAGAATTTGCTCGATGGGGATTTTATAAAAACTGGCATAGGCCTGTACCGACTGGCCGGATAAATTCATGAAGGTATTGGGCGCCAGCAGTTTGACATCAAAATCGCTGATCCGCACCTGACCGGTATCAGCCGCGAATTTTTTTTCCGCTTTCAAACTGGTGCCCAGTCGATCTGTCAACAAGTCCAAAAAACGGAACCCGGCATTATGCCGGGTTTCCGAATACTGTTGGCCCGGGTTACCCAGGCCAACGATGAGCGAGATGCCTTGCGACAAATCAGTTCAACAAGACGATTACTCGCCCTCGCCCTCTTTTTTGTCTTTATCATCGCCTTCTGCGGCTGCATCACCTTCTGCAGTCTCGCCTTCAGCGGCTGCGGATGCGGCTTCAGCGGCGGCTGCATCGGCTTCTTCGTCGGCAGTGCTGACACGCAGGGCCACAATTGCAGCCACGGCCAGGTTGTCGCCACCATGGGCCAGTGATGTGAGCTCAACGCCTTCGGGCAGTTTGATATCTTCTAAGTGGACTGATTCGCCCATATTCAGCTCGGACATATTTGCTACCAGGAATTCTGGCAGGTCTGCCGGTAAACACATCACATCAATTTCAGTGATCAAATGGGAGACAATACCACCTTCCAGTTTCACACCCGGTGCAATGTCGGCGCCTTCAAAATGCACGGGAACACTCATATGGATTTTTTCCTTGGCACTAATGCGCTGCAAATCCATATGGATAATTTGCTGTTTGAAGGGGTGATGCTGGATATCACGCAGGATCGCCTGCTCGGTTTCATTATGGTGTTTCACCTTCAAGATAGACGTATGAAAGGACTCCACTTCCAGCATGTGCATAATGGGGTCGTGATCAAATGCCACCATGGCGGGTTCTTTGCCAGCACCATAAATTACCGCAGGGATTTTGCCGGCGCGACGGAGACGGCGGCTCGCACCCGTTCCCTTGTCATCACGCGCTTCGGCGATTAATTCGTTGTCTGTACTCATTTTACTTACCTCTGTACTTAAAAATATAAAGCCACCGTCCCCGCGACCAGATCGGGCGGCCAGTTTAATTAACAAGTATAACTCGGTCTTGTTTTGGCGCTAATCCATGAACAAAGAGCTGACAGAATCTTCACTGGAAATGCGGTGCATGGACTCGGCCAGAAGCTCGGCAACAGAAAGCTGGCGGATTCTATCGCATTTTTGGGCTGCTGCCGAGAGCGGAATGGTGTCTGTGACCACTAATTCGTCCAATTCTGAACTGGAAATGCGCTCAACTGCCGATCCGGACAGGACCGGATGGGTGCAATAGGCCAAAACCTTCACGGCGCCACTGTTTTTCAGGGCCGCAGCCGCCTCACACAGGGTGCCGGCGGTATCCACCAGATCATCCATCAAAACACAGGTTCGGCCGTCCACATCACCAATAATGTTCATCACTTTGGCCTCATTGGCCTTGGGACGACGTTTATCGATAATGGCCAGGTCTGATCCCAGGTGTTTAGCCAGGGCCCGGGCCCGGACCACACCGCCGACATCCGGTGAAACTACCAGCAGATTGGGGTATTCATGGCGCCAAATATCACCCAGTAACACCGGGCCAGCATAAATATTATCAGTGGGAATGGAGAAAAAACCCTGGATCTGGTCGGCGTGTAAATCCATGGTCAAGACACGATCGGCACCGGCGACAGTGATCATGTCTGCCACCAACTTGGCGGTAATGGCCACCCGGGCGGTACGGGGACGGCGATCCTGGCGGGCATAACCATAATAGGGAAGCACGGCGGTAATACGACGGGCCGATGAGCGCTTGATGGCGTCACACATCACCAACAGTTCCATTAGATTCCGGTTACAGGGTGCGCAGGTGGGTTGCAGGATAAACACGTCCCGGCCGCGGACATTTTCCATGATCTCGACCATGACTTCGCCGTCGCTAAAGGTTTCGACCGTGGCATTACCCAGGGGCATACCCAGTTTGTCGACCACTTTTTGGGCCAGCGCCTTATTGGAGCTGCCCGTGAAGACCATCATGCTTTCATTGTCTGACGACATTTCCGGGTTACCTTTTATAGTGTGGTCGTGATCATACAGGATTTAAAAAGGTTCTCATCCTGCCTTGCTGCTTGTTTCGCCTCCAGGCAAAACAATTTAAATGGTTGGGACGGCAGGATTCGAACCTGCGCATACCAGGATCAAAACCTGGTGCCTTACCGCTTGGCGACGTCCCAATAAATCTTCATGGTCTACAAAAGTAACTCGCCCCTGGCCGGATGCTCATTTAACCCCTTGGCAACATGGCAAACCATTCCTGCCGGGCATAAACCGGCAATTTCCTCGGCCCGGTCACGATTTGCCACCGGCAAAAAAACACAGGCCCCGCTGCCGGTCATCCTCGCCCGCCCAAATTGTGATAACCATTTAATTGCGTCATCAACCTCCGGGTGACGGCGTCGAACAACTGGTTCCAAATCGTTGCCCAGCTTGTTATCTGCTGCTGACAGGTGCTCGTTAAGGTCGCGTATTGTGATGGCCGGGCTTGAATGTGTCAATTGAGGATCAGAAAATATTACCCGGGTCGATACCGCCACGGGCGGCACCAATATCACGAACCAGGGCGTTTGTAACTGCACGGCCGTTAATACCTCGCCTACCCCCTGGGCAAATGCCGATTGACCATGGATAAAAACAGGCACATCCGCGCCCAGCTTCAGGCCCAGCTCGGCCAGCTGCTCCGTGGAGTATGCCAGTTGCCAGAGCTTGTTCAGGGCCAACAGGGTTGTGGCTGCGTCTGAGCTGCCGCCACCGAGGCCGCCACCGATAGGCAGGTTTTTTTCCAGGTGAATGGATACACCGAGTTTGGTTTGACTGGTTTGCTGTAATAACCGGGCGGCAGCCAAACACAGGTCATCATTATCAGCCAGTTTCAGATCGCCGGTGCGACTAATCTGGCCCGTCTGGTTAATTTCAAAGGTGAGCCAGTCACACCAGTCGACAAACTGGAACACGGTTTCCAGGGTGTGGTAACCATTGTCTCGCCGACCGGTCACGTGTAAAAAAAGATTTAGCTTGGCCGGTGCCGGCCAGCGTGTTGTTTCGCTTATCATCTTTTCGTGGTCATCTTTTCGTGGTCATTATTATTTTAGTCTGGCTGGCTGTCCTTTTTCGGCTGGGTCCAGCTGGAAATGGCCAATCGCAATTCGATATCTTCTGCAGCCGTGTTCATAAATGAAGCGATACGCTTGATAAATATTACCCGTGGCAATTCCTGTTCTCCCACCCGGGTATAACTCTGGTAAAGAATTTCCCATTCGGACTGGCGCAGTTGTTGTAACCGGTTGCGAAAATCCAGGGTTTGCTCGCTGGGGGCATCCGGTGCCGGTAATCCTCGTATCCAGTAGTCCAGGCCATTGACAGGCAAGCGTGCGCCAATCACGTCGGCCAGTAGTTGTTCTGCATCTTGCGCCTGGTAGGTTTTATCATCTGCCACCAGTTTAACTGAATCCAGATCGCGGGTGAGGCGTACGTGGCCGATACTTAATGGGCCGCTAAGGTCTATTTGGTGGTGATCGCCACGCCGTACCCAGCGCAGGTTTAATTGCTGGCCTTCTTTTTTAGTACGCAGGAAAATTCGACCATTTATTTCCCATGACGTTATATTCGCCAGGTCTTGCTGGCGCTGCTGCCAACTCCTGACAGGTGCATCGTCCGGGGCAACGGGTGATATTGTTGTGCACGATATTAACGTCAAGGCGCTAAAAAAAACCAGGATAATTTTAGTCACGATATTTTAGATTCCGGGAAACGTAAACGCGAGAGCGGCCAGCAAGAAAATTTGAATCAGAGAGGAAATTCGAATCAATGAAATCGAATCCAACACTACGATTTTATCGCAGATAATTTAATCTGAATATTTTTTTATAACCCCAAGCAGGGATTCATTATCGGGTGTTGACTCGAGTGCATGGCGCCAAACCGTACGGGCAGTCGATTTATCACCGGAGACCCATAACACCTCACCCAGGTGGGCAGAAATCTCGGCATCATTACGCATGCTCAGTGCTCGTTTAAGGTACACGATTGCCTTATCGTACTGCCCCATTCGATAATACACCCAGCCCATACTATCCAGCACAAAAGGATCATTTGGTTTTTGTTTGAGCGCCAGTTTAATAAGTTTCTTGGCTTCACCCAGTTTTTCAGTGCGGTCAGCCAGGGTGTAACCAAGGGCATTGAGGGCATGGGCATTGTTTGGTTCTTTTTTCAGGATTGCACGCAAGTCACTAATTGATAACTCAACCATGTTTAACTTCTCGGCAATAAGGGCGCGGGCGTAACGAACATCCGTCTGTTCCGGTAATTTCACCATGGCCACATTCAGCACCTTCAGGGCTTCGTCGTATTTTTTTGCTTCGCGAAGTATTTGCTCTTCGGCCAGGACAAGCTGGACTTTTTGTTTCTCGGTTGTGGTCGTAACAGATTGCAGGTGGTCCCGGGCAGCTTGCAAATCACCCATGCGCCACATTGCCATACCCAACCTTGTTTGTGCTTCAAAGTAATAGTTAGGTGATGTGATGGCTTCGTACCACCTTGTAGCGGTGGTGAAATCTTTTCGTTCTTCGGCAATCTGGCCCAGGTACATCCTGGCCTGGTCATTTTCCGGTTGCAGCTCAAGATGGCGTTCCAGGTAGGTCTGGGCTTCATCATATCGCTGCGCCTGGTAGGCCAGCAATCCAACAGCAAAAATTGACTCGGCATCATTTGGCGCATCGTCGACAACACGAACAAATTCTTTGCGCGCTTTTTCCCATTGCTTGCTGTCAATCAACAACCGGGCATAATTGAGGCGTACTTTTGTCGCACCGGAATTATCATCCAGGTAATCACGATAAAATTGTCGTGCTTCAGGTACTTCTTTACGACTGACAAGCACCCGGCCTTTGTAAAGGGCGGCTTCATCCCAGTCGGGGCTTAATTCAAGACTGTGATTGATAGCGGTCAGCGCCTTGTCCAGATCGCCGGCCCGGACACTCAAATGGGCCAGGGCCAATGTCGCATGGGGATTATGTTGGTACTGTTTTGCCAGGCTTTCCATAATCTCAAAGCCGGTGGTTCGGCTTTTGTGGCGCCCCAGGATTCCGGCAACTCGCAAAAACATTTGATCAAGATTGTTATTTTTTTTGGCCAGTAGCAAGGCTGCTTCCAGTTGTTGCTGGGCCTGTACGGGTTGACCGCTCTCCAGGTAAACCGTGGCCAGGGTCTCCCGGGCTTCCAGGTTTTCGGACTGTAATGTTACCCAGAGCTGGGCATTCTCCTGGGCTTGCGGATAAAGCTTGGCATAGAGTGCGGCCTGGCTAGCCCGGGCAGCCAGCCTGGGATCACGACTGTTTTTGGCGGCCTGACTGAGGGAAGCGACGGCCACGTCCAACCGGCCCCGATGGCCCGCAATTTCACCTACCAGGACATTAAAGAAAATGTCCGGGGTTAATTCGGTATTGGGCAAATTTTGCTCCAGGGCCGAGACCCTGGGATTTGAGTGTTGTGGCGCTTGTTTCGCAACCGGGGCAGTTGCACATGCTGAAACCAGCATGGACAAACCCAGTATTACGAGGCCCGTTAAGGACCTTTTTGACGGAATTTTTTGCCTGATTACGGGGTAAAATACGCTCATACGCTTATACTACTCACACTCAATTACTGGTTGCTGTCATGTTGCCCTGCTTTTAGTCTCTAACATGTTCACACAGGATTCAACCGCCAAATTCATACCACTTCATAAGACTGGTATACTCAGCCAGAGTTCCTCTATAAACAGTATAGGCTGGATCAAACATTTCAACTAGGTAACCACCTGATTCAAACCCGTGAATATCCTTTTTATCCCTGTTTTTGTACTAATAATCTTCATTTTTGGCTATTTATACTATGCCAAGTTTATCTGGCTACAGGCCTTTCAGGGCAATGCCACACCTGCCCAAAATGAGGCGGATTACCAGAATACCAGCACCGCCTATATTGGCGCACCGGGCACTGAGGACGGATTTAGCCCCCATGTCAGTATGGCAGCACATGTCGCCGCCCTGACCTCCGGCAGCACCATTGGTGGCGTTGCCATGGCCTTAATATGGGGCTGGATTCCAGCTTTTCTATGGTTACTGGCCAGCGCCGCCATTGCTGGCGGTGTTTACGGCATGGGCGGGTTGTGGTTATCACAGCGTCACCCGGGGCAGGGGCCGGAAGAAATTGTGGCCGTTACCCTGGGCAAGACATTTGCCTATAGTTTGCAGGCTTTCACGGTCATTATTTGCACGCTTTTAGCCGCCCTCATGGTCTGGCTAGCCTCACAGCTACTGGTTTTACACCCCGCCATTGTGGTGGTGGCTTTAATACTGCCGATGCTGGCTTATGGCCTGGGTAAATGGTGGCGCAGCAACCAGGCAGGCGAAATCGGTATTGCTTACCTGGTTATATCGTTGCCATTGCTTGTCATGGCCATCACTTACTGGGCCGGTCAATTTCCCGTCAGTTTTAGCGGGGCCATTAATCTTGATATTGGCGGTGATATCCAGATATCGATGGCCAGCGGGGTATTCTGGGCGGCAATTATCCTGGGTTTTGCCAATCATGCGGCCTATCGACCCTTAAAAATCCACATGCGGCCCCGGGGCTTTATCACGGGCTCATTACTTGCGCTACTGGTTCTGATCACGCTTGCAGGTGCTGTATTTAATTACCCGAACATTAGCGCACAGAATTTTCAAACGCTGGCATCAGGTCCCGGCGCCCTACCCTGGATTTTTGTCACCATTACCAGTGGTGCAATCGCGGGATATCACTTGCTCATCATCAACGGGGTCACGGTCAAATTAGGCGTGCGCCCGGAAAACATTCGTTACATTGGTTATGGTGGTGCCCTGGCAGAATCAACCATCGCCATTACGGTGCTAATGGTCATAGCAGCGGGATTTGGCACCGAAAAACAGTGGCTCACTTTTTATGCCGACTGGCAGGGCATTCAGGATTTACCCCGGTTACTGGAATTGTATATTAATGGCTTTGCCCGTTTTGCCGCAGGCATTGGCCTGGAGTCGGGCTTTTCGAAAAACCTGGCCGCATTGATTTTATTTGCTGCCGCAACTACCACCCTCGAAGTGATGCTCAGAATTCTGAAACAAAATCTGGAACGTATTCAGTCAGCAAAACCTACACCTTTACTAAAGAATGAGTCACGACGACTTTGGCTGGGGCTGGGGCTGGTTGCCGTCACCAGCCTGATCGTAATCCCCGGCGCAAAATCAATCCCTTTTTGGCCTTTTTTGGGGCTGACGGATCTGGCCCTGGCAGCTATTTTGCTGGTGTGCCTGGCGGTCATCCTGACCAGTATGAAACGCCTGGGCGCTTATATATTAGCCCTGGCTGGGTTCGTTACGCTAATACTGGTCCTGACCGGCCTAACCCGGGTGACACAACTATGGGCAACTGATTGGTCCTGGTCTGGCTGGATTGAACTGGTACTGGTGCTGATCCTGGTACTGGTACCGAGCCTGACTATATATAAGGGCGGGCTGTTTGTGCGTAAAAGCCTCTTAAAACCAGCACAAGATATCAGCAAAACCTTGACACCTCCTGCTGATCAATGAAAATCCAGCTACACAGCTTATAAACGAGATTCACTTGAAAGCAAACATGGCCTTATATGCCTTTGGCATTAATCACAAAACTGCCCCCGTAGCCATCCGGGAGAAGGCGGCTTTTGCCGAAAATAATGTCGCGGATGCCCTTGATAATTTAAGAAAAAGCGGGTCTGCAGACGAGGCCGCCATTATCTCTACCTGCAATCGAACCGAGCTTTACTACTCAACTGACAAACAAAATAGCCGGGCAATCATTGAGTGGTTTTGCCAATACCACAAACTCACTGAGTCTCAACTGGCGCCCTACATATACTTGCTGCCGGAATCGGAAGCGGTGAAACATGCCTTTCGGGTAGCAGCCGGACTCGACTCGTTGATACTGGGCGAACCGCAAATTTTAGGACAAATGAAAGATGCGTTTACCTGTGCTCACAAGGCCGGTGCAACTGGCAAATTATTAAACCGTTTATTTCAAAATACATTTTCCGTGGCCAAGCAGGTGCGGACAGAAACTGCCATCGGCGCCAATGCCGTTTCGGTTGCTTTTGCTGCGGTCAGCCTGGCCAAACAAATTTTTTCAGATTTGAGTCAGCAAACGGTCATGGTGATCGGCGCTGGTGAGATGATGGAACTGGCAGCCCGTCACCTGCGGGAACAACAGGTCAAACATATTATTGTAGCCAACCGAACCCTGGCACGGGCAGAGCTACTGGCCACACAATTTGGCGCTGAGGCTATTACCCTGACTGAAATGCCAGCGCGTTTAAAAGATGCCGATATTGTCATTTCATCAACAGCCAGCCAGTTACCTATTCTCGGCAAAGGTGCCGTTGAAAATGCCATCAAGGCACGAAAACACAAACCAATTTTTATGGTTGATATCGCCGTACCGCGAGATGTTGAGCCCGAGGTGAGTGAGCTTGGCGATGTTTATTTATATACCGTCGACGACCTGGCTGAAGTGGTTGAAGAGAATATGAACTCACGACAGGAAGCGGCCAAAGAGGCCGAGGCAATTATTGATATCCAGGTCGCCAACTTTATGGACTGGGTAAAATCACTTGATGCAGTGCCGACCATTACCCGGCTCCGGGAATCGATCGAATTATTACAAAATGAAGAACTGAAAAAAGCACTGGCACGACTGGAGCGGGGCGAAAATCCCCGGGAAGTATTGCAACAATTAACCCATATACTGACTAAAAAGTTTATGCATAACCCCTCGACAGTACTGCAACAGGCCGGGCAGGAAGGCAATACAGAATTACTCGATGCCGCCCGCAGGTTATTCGATCTTACCGATAATTAAACACTGATAATTAAGCTTTAATTCCAGATCTCTAATATTCAATCACGGGCATATAAATAATGAATCCAACTATTCAAGCCAAGCTCGACAAACTGGTCGAGCGGGTTGAAGAAATTAATGCCCTGCTTTCTGATCCCGGTACGATTGCGGACCAGAATAAATTTCGCAAACTTGCCCAGGAGCACGCTGAAGTCACGCCCGTGGTCAATCATTACCAGGAATTCTGCCATACCGCCGAAGACAGGAATGCGGCAAAAGCGATGCTTAAAGACAGTGACAAAGAAGTTCGGGAAATGGCGCAAGAGGAAATTGAAACAGCAGAAATTCGCTTGACTGAAATTGAAGAGCAAATACAAAAATTGTTGTTACCGAAAGACCCTAATGATGAAAGAAATATTTTTCTGGAAATCAGGGCAGGCACAGGTGGCGATGAAGCCGCACTATTCGCAGCAGATTTGTTTCGTATGTATAGTCAGTATGCCGAGCAACAACGCTGGAAAGTTGAAATTGTCAGCAGCTCCGCCAACGAGCTGGGAGGCTACAAGGAAATCATTGCCAGGATCGTCGGTCGCGGCGCTTACTCGAAGTTAAAATTTGAATCGGGTGGTCATCGTGTTCAGCGTGTACCCCAAACCGAGACCCAGGGTCGCATCCACACGTCAGCCTGTACCGTGGCCATCATGCCTGAGGCCGATGAAATTGATGGCATCGAAATTAACTCTGGCGATTTACGTATTGACACCTACCGAGCATCCGGGTCCGGTGGCCAGCACGTGAATAAAACAGATTCAGCAGTCAGGCTCACCCACTTGCCAACCGGCATAGTAGTCGAATGCCAGGACGAAAGATCGCAACACAAAAACAAGGCACGGGCCATGTCTATCCTGCAGTCAAGGATTCTGGACGGCCAGCAACGTGCCCAGCAAGCTGAACAGGCCGCTACCCGAAAAACTTTGATCGGCAGTGGTGATCGCTCTGAAAGAATTCGCACCTACAATTTTCCCCAGGGCCGGGTGACCGACCATCGCATCAACCTGACACTCTATAAACTGGATGAAGTCATGGGCGGCGCACTGACTATGATTATTGAGCCCTTAACAACCACCGACCAGGCAGATCAACTGGCCGCGCTGGGCATGTAAGGGCATATAAGTAACAGGATTTATAATGCAGCCGAAAATAAAACTAACCCTTGGCGAGTTGCTGGTGCGGGCTACCACTCAACTGGTGCAAAGCCCGACGGCCCGACTCGATGCCGAGGTACTCATCGCCTTTGTCTGCCACTTATCACGGGAACAGTTAATCACACTGGACCGGTCAACTATCACAGATCAGCAACAGTATGATTTAGAACAACTGGTTTTGCGTCGCCAGCAAGGTGAGCCCATTGCCTATTTAACAGGCAAGCGTGAATTTTATGCGCTTGAGCTAGCGGTCAATGAAGCGACCTTGATCCCCAGGCCAGAGACTGAATTACTCGTTGAGCTGGTATTAGAAAAAATTCCAAAGAGTAATACCGGCTTACCAGTAACGATCGTTGACCTGGGAACAGGTAGCGGCGCTATCGCCCTGGCCATTGCCAAACAACGGCCAGATTGTCGACTCATTGCAACGGATAATTCGAAAGCGGCGCTACAGGTCGCAACGGAAAATGCCAAACATCATGCTATAAAAAATATTGAATTCCGCCATGGCCACTGGTTTGAGATTCTGACAAAACGTTCGGCGCACATAATTGTCAGCAACCCGCCCTATGTTGCTGCTGGTGATGACCATTTATCCCGGGGTGATGTTCGTTACGAACCAGGCACTGCACTGGTTGCAGGTTTTGATGGTCTCGATGACATCAAGCTGATCTCAAAAAATGCCAAAGATTATTTATTGCCGGGTGGTTTATTGATGCTTGAACATGGCGCCGGACAAGGGCAACAAGTACACGCCCTCTTGCTAGCTGCGGGCGCTGATCATATCGTTTGCCACCAGGATCTGGCAGGGCTTGATCGCGTCAGCACCTGCACATTTTCAGAGAAATGAATTAACCATAATGAACGACGAACAACTGCTCCGTTACAGTCGCCAGATAATGCTACCCCAGGTAGATGTCGCGGGCCAGGAAACACTGCTGTCTTCGAAGGCCCTGATTATTGGCCTGGGTGGTTTAGGTGCGCCCGTTGCCATGTACCTGGCCGCGGCTGGTGTCGGTGAATTGACACTGGTTGATGATGATGTGGTTGACCTGGCAAATCTGCAGCGCCAGATTATTCACGACACGATATCAATCGACCAACGAAAAACAGAGTCGGCAAAAAAACGGCTGCATGGAATTAATCCAGATATCAAAATTAATATTATTAATTCGAAACTGGATGAAAAAAACTTAAGATCTGAAATAAAAAAATCCGACGTGGTTATTGATGCTACGGATAATTTCATGTCGCGATTTCAGATTAATGCGGCCTGTGTAGCAGAAAAAAAACCACTGGTGAGTGGTGCAGCGATTCGCATGGAAGGCCAGGTAAGCGTGTTTGATATGAACAAAAAAGGCTCGCCCTGTTATCGTTGTTTATATAAAGATGATGAGACTGACGGTGGAATAAGCGAGAATCAGAATTGCACTGAAAATGGTGTCCTGGCACCGGTCGTCGGAATCATTGGCAGCATCCAGGCATGTGAGGCCTTAAAAATTTTACTTAAAACAGGCGAACCTTTAATTGGAAAATTATTAT
>QIGL01000095.1 GCA_003228915.1 Acidiferrobacteraceae bacterium | reverse complement strand
TCCATGTTGAAAGTTTTGGCATAGAAACCCTGGAACGCAGCACCGCGATGTATACCGCAATCCTTGAAAAAGTGCTTGAGTGGCAATGTGATCGTGTTTTATATGTTGAAAACTTTACTAATCAAATTCCCCTCAACGAAATGTTGAGTATGCTTGAAAAATTATTCAAACTGGTCGAAGCAGAAAAAATCAATGTTCGGCTTGCCATTTATGATAGCAATATAAATGACCAGGAAATAAATATGCTGGCGAGTTACCTGGCGGGCACCAAGGGCATTCATGTGAAAGTATTCCTCAGTCCGGAACAAGCCATAAACTGGTTAAAGTCCTGATTAATTGGCCTGATTATTCATACTAGAAAATTAGATTTTTGCGACAGAAAACAAGGTCGCCCGAAACATTTTTTTTCAGATTTTGATCCACAATAATGCTTTTGTCCTGGGTTGTTATTGCGCCTTTTCCCCGCTATTTCTCCCCTAAACACGATATTGACAAAAATTAATTGATTTTAATCAATATAAGCATTTTAATATATAGGTAATATTTCGTTAGTTTAATGAATGCTCAAAATTGGGTAGAGTGTTTTGCTGACAAGAAGAAATTTTTTACGAGGCGGGATCAATACTCAGGGTTGCCCCTTGCGGCCACCCTGGGCCTTGCCTGAGACCGATTTTCTAGAAGCGTGCTCACGATGTGGCGCTTGCCACCAAGCCTGTCCGGAAAACATTATTATCCCCAAAAGCGGCTATCCAGTGGTCGATTTTAACCATGGCGAATGCACTTTCTGCGGTGATTGCGCTGTCGTATGCGAAACCGGAGCACTGAATCACGACGCACATGCCTCTCCCTGGTATTACCGTGCGACGGTTAAAACTAATTGCCTGGCGCGTCAGGGTATTGTGTGTCAGAGCTGTCAGGATGATTGCGAACTCATGGCCATCAATTTTCACCACCGTTCAGCCCTGATTCCCGAGCCTGTAATCGACGTGCAAACCTGTACTGGTTGTGGCGCTTGCGTAAAAGTTTGCCCCGCTAACGCCATTACCATAGAAGAAATTGAAGAAAACAAAATTATACATAAGGAGCCCGCATGAATATGGTTAACGAAAAAAACGCCAATACCGATACAAACACCAGTATTTGCGGTGTGTTGATTCAAGCCCGTCAACAGGATATTGGCTCGGTCAGGGAGCAACTTGTTACTCTCACAGGCGTGGAGGTGCACGCTACTACCGAGGAGGGACGCATGGTGGTTACCGTCGAGAGTGATCGTACTGGTGAAGTGGGCGACACCCTAATGCAATTACAACAAATTCCCGGTGTGGTTTCAGCCTCACTGGTTTATCAGTTTACAGATAAATTTCAGAATAGTGCTGAGGAGGTCTCCCAATGAAATTAAGCAGGCGCGCTTTTATCAAGACCAACGCAATAGCCGCGACAGCCACTGCGGCTGGCATCACCATACCTGGCATCAAGAATGTCATGGCAAAACAACGGGATGTGATTCGCTGGGACAAGGCGCCTTGCCGGTATTGCGGTACAGGTTGCAGTGTGCTGGTAGGCACCCAAAAAGGGCGTGTTGTTGCTACCCAGGGCGACCCGGAATCTCCGGTTAACCGGGGACTTAACTGCGTCAAGGGTTATTTCCTTGCCAAAATGATGTACGGTAAAGACAGGTTGACCAAACCCCTGTTGCGCATGAAAAATGGCAAGTATGACAAGAATGGTGAGTTTACCGAGGTATCGTGGGACAAGGCCTTCGATGTCATGGCAAAAAAATGGAAGGCAGCACTTAAGAAAAAAGGTCCGACGTCAGTAGGCATGTTTGGTTCAGGCCAATGGACGGTATGGGAAGGTTATGCTGCGTCCAAACTGTTCAAGGCCGGTTTTCGATCTAATAATCTTGATCCTAATGCCCGTCACTGCATGGCCTCTGCGGTAGGTGCCTTTATGAGGGGTTTTGGTTCAGATGAACCCATGGGTTGTTATGACGACCTGGAACATGCAGATGCCTTTGTGCTCTGGGGTGCCAACATGGCAGAAATGCATCCTATCTTATGGTCGCGACTCAGTGATACCCGTTTAACCAAACCCGGTGCCGAAGTGCACGTGCTTTCAACCTTCAAGCATCGCTGCTTTGATCTGGCCGATAATGGCATCGTGTTCACACCACAAACCGATCTGGCCATGCTAAATTATATTGCCAATTATATTATTCAGAAGAAAGCCTATAACGAGAACTTTTTAAACAAGCACGTTAACTTCACCAAAACGGTCACCGATATTGGCTATGGCTTGCGGCCAAATCATCCACTGGAAAAAAAAGCCAAGAACTCTGGCAAAGGAAAACTGAGCAAAATCAGTTTTGAAGAGTACGCCAAGTCTGTGGAGTCTTATACCCTGGATTACACTTCAAAACTCAGTGGTGTTCCCAGGAAGCAACTATTAAGACTGGCAAAACTTTATGCCAATCCCAATAAGAAAGTCACCTCCTACTGGACCATGGGTTTTAACCAGCATACTCGAGGTGTCTGGGTTAATGGCCTGATTTATAATGTGCATTTACTCATGGGTAAAATTTCGGAACCTGGAAACAGTCCCTTCTCGCTCACCGGCCAACCTTCTGCCTGTGGCACCGCAAGAGAAGTCGGCACCTTTTCCCATCGATTACCGGCAGATCTTGTTGTAAAGAAAAAATCTCACCGTGATTTTTCTGAAAAAATATGGAAATTGCCATCTGGCACCATCCCCGCCAAACCCGGTTATCATGCCGTACTCCAAAACCGGATGTTAAAAGATGGCAAGCTCAATGCTTACTGGGTAATGTGTAACAACAATATGCAGGCTGCCCCCAACATGAGCGAGGAAGGTCTGCCCGGTTATCGAAATCCGGAAAACTTTATTGTGGTCTCGGACCCCTACCCTACTGTTACCACCACTGCTGCTGACCTGATTCTGCCCACTGCCATGTGGGTAGAAAAAGAAGGCGCTTATGGTAATGCCGAACGACGTACCCAGTTCTGGCGCCAACAAATCAAGGCACCAGGCCAGGCTAAATCCGATCTCTGGCAGTTAATGGAGTTCTCCAAACGGTTCAAAGTAGAAGAAGTCTGGCCGGCTGACCTGATAAATAAAAAGCCCGAGTATCGCGGCAAAACTTTATTCGATATTCTTTTTGCCAATGGCGCGGTTAACAAATATAAAAAACAAACTGTGAAAGACGTCAAGGGTAATGAATATACTAACGACGAAATGGATCACTTCGGATTTTATGTCCAAAAAGGACTTTTCGAAGAATATCGTCGTTTTGGTATAGAAGGACCCAAGAAAGGTCATGATCTGGATCACTTTGACGCCTACCATAAAAACCGCGGTTTGCGTTGGCCGGTCATCAATGGCAAGGAAACCCAGTGGCGCTACCGGGAAGGATACGACCCTCTGGTCAAGAAAGGCAAAAAAGTAGAGTTCTATGGCAAGAAAGATGGCCGCGCCAACATCATTTTTGCGCCTTATGAGCCACCGGCCGAATCCCCGGACAAAGAATACGATCTGTGGTTATCAACTGGCCGCGTGCTGGAACACTGGCATTCTGGCTCCATGACCCGGCGTGTTCCTGAGCTCTATCGTGCTTTTCCTGATGCGGTGATGTTTATACACCCGGCTGATGCCAAAAAACGTGGGCTGCGCCGGGGCATGGTCGCCAAGGTCCAAAGCCGTCGCGGAGAAATCACTTTACGTGTAGAAACGCGAGGTCGTAATCGTCCGCCCAAAGGTTTGATATTCGTACCCTGGTTTGATTCCGGGCGATTGATTAACAAGCTGACACTGGATGCCACGGATCCACTTTCCAAGCAAACGGATTTCAAAAAATGCGCAGTCAAAGTGTTACGCGCCTGATGGGCTGAGTATGAAACTAATCCTGGCAATCTGATTATGATAAATCTGGTAAACAAACCGGGCACAGCCCTATTTCATCATTCTAATTCAAAAAAGCATCCTATGCGGACGGAGGTTATTTTATGATCATGTACAAGTATGTTGTGACTGGCCTGGTATTAACCGGTCTGGCTATGGCCAGCCTGCAGGCTGCCGAAACGATAAAATCATTACGTGACAAACCATTGGCATCAGAATCGGATAAGCCCGTTATGTACAGATGGCAACGTGACCGTGAACCCATACCCAGAGATTATGTTCAGCAACCGCCACTGATTCCCCACAAAATAATTGGTTACAAGATTGATATCAACTCTAACAAATGCCTCACTTGCCATAGCTGGTCCAACTACAAAAAGGCAGGTGCCACCAAAATTAGCCTGACTCATTTTACTGACCGTGAAGGCAATGATCTGGCCAACGTTTCTGCCCGACGATATTTCTGCGACCAGTGCCACGTACCACAGGTAGATGCACAACCATTGGTGGAAAATACATTTGAACCGGTTGGCGCCGTCAAACAGCAACGTTAAAAAATATTTAACCGGAGTTTGTTCTGTCCAATACAGATTTCGGCTTAACTGAACCTGCAAAACAGAGCATGAAAGAGAGACAGACATGAAAGAATTACTTAAACGAATAAAAGAAAAATCACGTAAAATCTGGGAAATAATAAAAAAACCCACTGCAAAATATTCAATGGGCGCACTTGTAGGCGGCGGCATGATCACCGGGGTCGTGCTCTGGGGTGGTTTTAACTGGTCTATGGAGCTGACCAATACTGAAACCTTTTGTATCTCCTGTCATGAAATGCGAGTAAACGTGTTTGAGGAATATAAAAACACTATTCACTACAACAACCGCAGTGGTGTGCGCGCTACCTGTCCTGACTGTCATGTGCCCAAAGAGTGGCACTGGAAGGTATTACGTAAAATCAAGGCAACAAACGAGCTTTATCACAAAGTACTGGGTAGCGTGAACACAAAGGAAAAATTTAATGCCAAGCGCCTGCAACTTGCGCGTAATGTCTGGAAGACCATGAAAGATACCGATTCCCGGGAGTGTCGTAATTGTCATGACTTTGAGTCCATGGACTATACCCTGCAAGGCAGGCGTGCCATACAACAGCACATCAAGGGTTTCGATAAGAATCAGACCTGTATTGATTGCCACAAAGGTATTGCCCACTCACTACCAGCAATGTATGAAGTTGATCCCAGCACTGCAATAGGGCCTGCAGAAGAAGACTGACCTGGTAAACATGTATGGATCAGGAAACAATAATAGAATTACGCGATGGTTACATCCATCCATGTTGAAAGTTTTGGCATAGAAACCCTGGAACGCAGCACCGCGATGTATACCGCAATCCTTGAAAAAGTGCTTGAGTGGCAATGTGACCGGGTTTGATATATGGAGAACTTCATTCCGGAACAAGCCATAGACATAGACTGGTTAAAATCCTGATTATTTAACCTGGTTAATAATACTCAAAACTATCCGCTAGCTACATCTTCTGACGCCTGCTGCTCTTGTCAAAGGCGCAAGTATTAAACACTAAACAATATTTAACTGCCAAATATTTAATTACTACGTCCTTTTCCTGAGGCCAGTAATATCTACTTAAATCGTATCCGTTTTCTGCGGATGGGCACGACGTTCACTCAGCTCCAACCTGTTCAGGGCATTGATATAGGCCTTGGCAGATGCAATGACAATATCCGTATCGGCACCCTGGCCATTGACAATACGGCCCTTTCTTTCCAGCCTGACGGTCACCTCGCCCTGGGAGTCGGTACCCGTGGTGATGTTATTCACTGAGTACAACAACAACTTGCTGTTACTGGCTGCGATTTTTTCTATGGCGCGAAACGCGGCATCAACCTGGCCGCCGCCATCGGATGAGGCCTGCTTTTCAGTGCCCTCCACTGTCAGGCTGATGCTTGCCTCGGGCTTATCGCCGGTTTTGGATTTGGCCTGCATTGCCACGAGCTGGTAAATCTCATTGCCATGCTCCAGCCCTGCTTCCGTTACCAGGGCCTGTAAATCATCATCAAAGATTTCATGTTTTTTATCGGCCAAATCTTTGAACCTGCTAAAGGCTGAGTTTAATTCTGCATCAGTTTTAAATTCCACACCCAGTTCAGCAAGCCGGGTCTTGAAGGCATTCCTGCCAGAGTGTTTGCCAAGCACCATACGATTGGCGCTCCAGCCTACATCTTCGGCACGCATGATTTCGTAAGTTTCGCGCTTTTTAATGACACCATCCTGGTGAATACCCGATTCATGGGCAAAGGCATTGGCACCCACCACGGCCTTGTTAGGTTGCACCGGAAAGCCGGTAATATTTGAAACCAGCTTGCTGGCCGGAACAATTTGGGTGGTATCAAGTTTGCTGTCACAGGGAAAAACATCCTGGCGAGTACGCACTGCCATAACGATTTCTTCCAACGAGGCATTACCGGCCCGTTCACCGAGTCCGTTAATCGTGCACTCTACCTGGCGGGCGCCATTCATTACTGCCGCCAAAGAATTGGCCACCGCCAGGCCGAGATCATTATGACAATGCACTGAAAATATTGCCTTGTCGGCATTGGGAATGTTATTCATCAAATGGGCGATTAAGTCCCCAAACTGGTGCGGCATATTATAACCCACCGTGTCCGGGATATTGATGGTATTGGCGCCAGCGTCTATCACTGCCTCGATCACCTGGCAGAGAAATTCCGGTTCCGAACGGCCGGCATCTTCCGGTGAAAATTCCACGTTATCCGTATATTGCCGGGCCCGCTTAACCGCTTTCACAGCCAGTTCCAATACCTGCCCCGGCTGCATGCGTAATTTTTCCTGCATGTGAATGGGTGATGTCGCCAAAAAAGTATGAATGCGGCCGGCGTTGGCAGGTTTGATGGCCTCGGCAGCACGGTCTATATCTTTATCGGTCGCGCGCGCCAAGGCACAGACAATACTATCCTTAACCACCTCGGCAACAGCCTTGACTGACTCGAAGTCTCCCTTGCTGGCAATGGGAAAACCGGCCTCAATCACGTCTACCCGCATACGTTCCAGGAGCTTGGCGATACGTACTTTTTCATCCCGGGTCATGGAAGCCCCCGGACTCTGCTCGCCATCGCGCAAGGTAGTATCAAAAATAATTAATCGATCTGACATGGTTACACCTCATGTGCTCGCCCACAGAAATTCTGTGTGCGTTTGTTATGTAGTTTCAGGTTTTTTTTGACGTATTTTCACCTCGCCAGGCTACGGATTTTATGCGCAAACGCGCAGTAGTCGCAGGAGGTGTGGCAAATACAGAGCAGTCTGGCGAGGCGCCATGTCTGTAACGTTAGTAATATTTTGTTTAACAGCGATCATGGTTTAAATATAACCTGATTTTTCTAAAATGCAAAGCCTGTTTTCTAAAAATATTTGTTTCTGGAAATGATCAAGCCAAAAGCAGTCAAAGAAGGTTCATTTTTTTTTAGATTTACCGCGAGTCCTGTGATACAGGTAGGCGATTGGCCCGGACAAAACATAAACCAGGAACAAACCAAACAGCACCTGGGGCGGATCAAGTAAAACCAGTACCAACACCAGGGGCACGGCGAGTACCGCCATAAACGAGACCCGGCCTTTGACATTAATGTCTTTAAAACTGCGATAAGGCACATTGCTTACCATCAGGAGACCGGCAGTAATAGTGAAAAACAGGGCAATAATACTGATCTCCTTACCGGGTACACCATAACTGTTCAAGGCCCAGATCAGGCCCATCACCACGGCCGCGGCCGAAGGACTGGGCAAGCCAATAAAGGAATGTTTGTCGGCAGTGCCGAGCTGGGTATTAAAACGCGCTAAACGCAAGGCCGCACCGACCACGTAAATGAAAGCAGCTAGCCAGCCCAGCTTACCAAGACCAGACAAGGCCCACTCATACATGATTAATGCTGGCGCCAGGCCGAATGAAACCATATCAACCAGGCTGTCATACTGGGCGCCAAAGTCGCTCTCGGTATGGGTCCAGCGGGCAACCCGGCCATCCAGGCCATCAAGCACCATGGCAATAAAAATTGCGATGGGGGCAATCTCAAAGTTACCACTCATGGCTGAAACTACGGCATAAAAACCGGCAAATAAACTGGCAGTAGTAAACAGGTTCGGCAAAATATAAATGCCTTTGCGTTCATAACGAACGACAGCGGAATCGTTTTCGCTGATCCTGTCGCCCGAATGCTTGTCCTGCCTGTTTTCCATTATGCCGCCTTCATACTTGTGTTGTCCCTTGTAAAATCTTTGCAGTGAAATCTTAGTAGTGAGATCTTAGCTGCGAAATCCCAGGAAACTCTGATCAATACATGTCTGTCATTCCGATACATGTCTGTCATTCCGACCGAAGCGGAGGAATCTTATAACTTCCTGATACGACTGAAGTTCCGTGGGTTGAGATCTCTCCACTGCGGTCGAGATGACAATTGATCGGAGCTTCCCTAGTTTTTTGCCTTGTCGACAATACGATTAGCTTTAATCCAGGGCATCATATCTCGTAGCTTGGTACCCACTGCTTCGATCTGGTGCTCTGCCGCCTTGGCCCGTAATTCAGGCAGGTTTTTGCCGCCGGTATTGGCCTCAGCCATCCATTCCTTGGCAAATTTTCCGGACTGAATTTCGCCCAGAATTTTCTTCATTTCTGCCTTGGTTTGTTCGGTCACCACTCTTGGGCCACGGGTCAGGTCGCCATACTCCGCCGTGTTTGAGATCGAGTAACGCATATTGGCGATACCGCCTTCATACATTAAATCAACAATGAGCTTTAACTCATGCAAGCACTCAAAATAAGCCATTTCCGGTGCATAACCGGCCTCAACCAGGGTTTCAAATCCAGCCTGGACCAACGAGGTGGCGCCACCACACAATACGGCCTGCTCACCAAATAAATCGGTTTCGGTTTCTTCACGGAACGAGGTTTCAATTATGCCAGCACGACCACCGCCAATAGCAGAAGCATAAGACAAGGCCAGGTCTTTGGCAGTGCCAGACGGGTCCTGGTGCACAGCAATTAAACAGGGCACGCCGCCACCGCCTTCAAAGGTTGAGCGAACCAGGTGACCGGGACCCTTGGGTGCAACCATCAGTACATCCAGGTCAGCCCGGGGTTCAATAAAACCAAAGTGAATATTAAATCCGTGGGCGAACATTAATGCCGTGCCCTGTTTCAAATTTGGCTCGACATGTTCTTTATACATGGCTGCCTGTTTTTCATCGGGCGCCAGGATCATCACTACGTCGGCATCTGTCACCGCATCAGCAATACTTTTAACTGTCAGGCCCGCTTGCTCCGCCTTGGTCCATGAACCCGAACCTTCTCGCAAGGCAACCGTGACATTAGCACCACTGTCTTTCAGATTATTTGCATGGGCATGGCCCTGGGATCCGTAACCGATAATGGCAATTTTTTTGCCCTTGATCAGGGATTGGTCGGCGTCTTTGTCGTAATATACTTTCATGTTTTCCTCAGCTTTATTAACTATTTATTTAATGATAATGATTAAGTTTAAAGTTATAAATGTAAAATTCGGTCGCCCCTGCCAATCCCCGCTACACCAGAGCGGACAAGTTCCAGGATATTATTCTCGCCAATAGTCTTGATAAAATTATCAAGCTTTTCACTATTGCCGGTGATCTCGATAGTCATATTTGATTCAGTCGTATCAACAATACGGCCATGATACTCGGCTATATACTGCTCAAACCGAGCCCGGCCTTTTTCATCGACATTAATTTTGACCATTAGTAGTTCACTTTCAATATGGGCGCCCTGGGTCAGGTCAACCAGTTTGACCACGTCAATCAATTTATTCAGTTGCTTGGTAATTTGCTCAATCACGCGATCGGAGCCACGGGTAACCAGTGTCATGCGCGATAACGAGGGGTCTTCCGTGGCCGCTACTGTCAGTGACTCAATGTTGTAACCACGGGCAGAAAATAATCCAGCCACCCGTGACAGCGCACCCGATTCATTTTCCATCAATATTGAGATGATATGGCGCATAGTCAGGCCAGCTCGCGATCCGTATCAACAACACCGGCACATGGACCCAGGTGCATTTCGTTATGGGGTTTACCGGCGGCCATCATTGGGTAAACATTTTCAGTTTGATCCGTTATAAAATCCATAAACACCAGCCTGTCTTTTAATTTCAGAGACTCCCGCAGCGCACCTTCGACATCGCCCGGGTTCTCAATTTTCATTCCGACATGGCCATAACTCTCGGCCAGTTTTACAAAATCCGGCAAGGCATCCATATAGGAGTTGGAGTATCGTTTGTCATAAAAAAATTCCTGCCACTGCCGAACCATGCCCATATACCGGTTGTTCAGGTTTATTACCTTTATGGGTAGATTATACTGCTTACAGGTTGATAATTCCTGTATACACATCTGGATACTGGCCTCACCCGTCACACAACAAACCAGCTCATCAGGATGGGCAATCTGGACGCCCATGGCTGCCGGCAAACCAAAGCCCATGGTACCGAGACCGCCGGAGTTGATCCAGCGCCGAGGTTTCTCAAATTTATAAAATTGTGCGGCCCACATCTGGTGCTGGCCAACATCAGAGGTAACAAAAGCATCGCCACCGGTTATTTTATGAAGCATCTCAACAACATACTGGGGCTTGATTAAACTGGATGCTCGATCATAGGCCATGCAATTCAGACCACGCCAGTCATCAATCTGCTGCCACCAGGTAACCAGTGCTTCCTTATCAACCGACTTGTTTGACGATTTGATTTGTTTAATCATTTCAGTCAACACGCTCGGTACCGTGCCAACAATCGGAAAGTCCGTTTTGACAATTTTAGAAATCGAGGCCGGATCAATATCGATATGAATAATTTTTGCATCCGGGCAAAATTTTTCAACATCGCCAGTCACGCGGTCATCAAAGCGGGCACCGACGGCCATCAACACATCGCAACCATGCATTGCCATGTTGGCTTCGTAAGTACCATGCATGCCCAACATGCCGAGATTCTGGGAATCGCTGGCGGGATAAGCCCCCAAACCCATCAATGTCTGGGTAATGGGAAATCCAAGCAAGCGAACAAACTCGGTCAATATGCTGCTGCTGTCACTTAAAATCACACCACCACCGCTATAAATCATGGGTCGTTTGGCGCCCAGCAATAACTGGACTGCCCGCCTGATCTGCCCGGGATGGCCGTCAACCACGGGTTTATAAGAGCGTATGTCGATTGAATCCGGGTAAGCATATTTCGCTTTATTGGCGGTGATATCCTTGGGGATATCAATCACAACCGGCCCAGGCCGACCCGTGGTGGCGATATGAAAAGCCTTTTTGATGGTCACCGCCAGATCTTCGGCCCGTTTAACCAAAAAATTGTGTTTCACACATGGCCGCGAGATACCCACCGAATCTACTTCCTGGAAGGCATCATCACCAATAAGATTGGAAAAAACCTGGCCAGTAATGACCACTAGCGGGATAGAGTCCATGTAAGCGGTGGCGATACCGGTAATGGCATTGGTTGCACCTGGCCCCGAGGTCACCAGCACCACCCCTGGTTTACCCGTAGAACGGGCATAACCATCAGCGGCATGGGTAGCGCCCTGCTCATGGCGAACCAGGATGTGCTTAACCTTGTCCTGACGATAAATGGCGTCATAGATATGCAAAGCCGCGCCGCCGGGATAACCAAAAATATGGTCGACCCCTTCGTCCGCCAGACTGCGCAATACAATATCCGCACCAATCAATTCTGTCACAAAAACCCCGTTATATTAGGATAAAAACCCAATTGAATTAAAAAAAGCCCGTATTGGGCTCCGTCACACTACTTTCAGTATTAGAGACTTCTTACAGGCTGATTTTGTTCTATAAACCAAGGACTGGTCAATAGGAGAGGCCAATAACAGTGGGGTTTTTAATGGTTTTTTTCGTCCCGGTTACCAAATGACCCATTCTCTGTAACCAGAAATCGAATCAGGGCAGGGTCAGGAACCGGGTTAGTGATGTGTTATAAAAAATTGCCATTATTCAGGATCGTCGCCAGGTGGTGCCTTGGGGTCCATCTTCTAAAATGATGCCAAGCTCGGCCAGTGCATCCCGCAGGCGATCCGATTCTGACCAGTCTTTGGCGACCCGGGCCGCATTGCGCTGGTTGATCATGGCTTCAATATCTTCGGTGCTTATTTCTGAACCCTCAACATTGCCGGTTCCTTGTAAAAATTCAGCAGGGCCACGTTGCAATAGGCCTAAAAGACCGGCCAGTTGCCTCAGGACCAGGCCAAGCTGGCTGGCGTGTTTTTCGTTGGTCGTTCTAATACGGTTTATTTCATGGGCCAGGTCAAACAACACGGCCAGGGCATCGGCAGTATTAAAATCATCATCCATGGCCGCGAAAAAACGATCGTGGTACTCACCTTTATTGGCAACCGGTTTATCTGCAACCTCAAGATCAAGTCCGCGCAGTGCGGTATAAAATGTTGTGAGTGCGGCCCGGGCAATGTCCAGGTGCTGGTCAGAATAATTTAACGGACTGCGATAATGGCTGGATAAAATAAAATATCGAATCACTTCCGGATCATATGTTTTCAATACTTCTTTAATTGTGAAAAAATTACCCAGTGACTTGGACATTTTTTCATCATCAATGCGGACAAAACCATTATGCACCCAGGTATTAACAAAGGTCTCACCGGTGGCACCTTCGCTCTGGGCAATCTCGTTTTCATGGTGCGGGAACTGTAAATCGAGTCCACCACCATGGATATCAAAATGGTTTCCCAGGCAATGAGTCGACATGGCTGAACATTCTATGTGCCAGCCGGGACGACCCTCCCCCCAGGGAGACGGCCAGCTGGGTTCCTGTGGTTTGGCTGCTTTCCATAACACGAAATCCAGGGGGTCATCTTTGGCTACTTCGATCTCGACACGGGCACCGGCTCGCAAGTCTTCTGTTTGTTTGCCTGATAAGTTTCCATAGTTTTTAAAGCGACTGACATCATAATATACGTCGCCCTTGCCAGATTGATAGGCATAACCATTCTCGATTAATTTCTCGATCATGGAAATAATCTGATCCATATAGTCTGTCGCGCAGGGCTCCTGGGTAGGCCGCAAGACAGACAACGTTTCGGCATCTTCATGCATTGCCTGGATAAAACGCTGTGTCAGTACCCGAAAATCCTCGTTATTCTCATTGGCACGCTGGATAATTTTGTCGTCAATGTCAGTCACATTGCGCACATAGGTCACATGATCACTACCATATATTTGGCACAAATAACGGTAGATAACATCAAAAACCACGAGCACCCGGCCATGGCCTATATGGCACAGGTCATAAACCGTCATGCCGCATACATACATGCGCACATTTTTTTTGTCTATGGGTTTGAAGAGTTCCTTCCTGCCCGTCAAATTGTTGTGTATGTGAAGCATCAATCGTCGTTTTTTAATTATTAATATTTAAGCCGCAAAGTCGCCAGGAATTAAACGATTTTTAAAAAAAACTTTTAGACAAGATTAACAAGATTTGCCAGATTAAACCTTACAGCTGAACCCAGTCTGCAAAGTCAAAAAATCCTGTTAATCCCGTAAATCCTGTCTATATTTTTTATTAGTTCTCTTTCGTCAGTTCTAGCGCTGCTGCCAACCTGGCCTGTATCCGTTCTGCCCCCAGCAGGTGCCACATTTTTGCCATTTCCGGCCCCTGGGTCCTGCCGGTCAATGCTGCCCGTAATGGCATAAATAAATTTTTTCCTTTCTTATTTGTCTTCTCGCCGGTTGCCCTGGAAAACTTTTTAAAATCTTCGCCATTGTCCGGTAAAATTATGGTGGCGTCCTGAAAAAATGATGGGCCCGCTTCTTGTATAACCGAGAGTGCGTCGCCAGCGGGTGTCAGCTTATTTGTAAAAATAACCTCGGCCCAAAAACCCGCATCTTCAGGCATTACTATATTGTCACGGATCGTACTAATAAATTCTGCTTTTTTTTCTGCAGGTACAAATTCTTCAATTTTCTTTTTTACAGCGACGTGGCTCACTAACCAGGCTAGCAGTTCATCATCTGTTGCCGCCAACACCACTTCTTTTTGCCAATGATCCAGTTGTGTTTGGTCGAACCTGGCGGGTGATTTATGCAAATGTTTTATTTCAATTCCAGCGGCCAGTTCTTGCAAAGTCATCAACTTATTATTTTCATAGGTATGACCAAGCCTGGCAAGATAATTAACTATTGCCAGGGGCAGGTAGCCATTTTCACGCAACTCACGCACCGTTTTACTGCCGTGGCGTTTTGACAGGGGTGCCCCATCAAAACCGACTACCAGGGAAATATGGGCATAATCAGGTAACGGGGTTAAACCTAAAGAATTCAAAATCATTAATTGTCGCGGCGTATTGGTCAGGTGATCTTCCCCCCTGACCACCAGCGATACTTTCATCAGGGCATCATCAACCGCGTTGCAAAAAAAGAACGCTGGCGTGCCATCCGATCGACGAATAATAAAATCACCAATATCAGCGCCCTTGTAAACTTGCTGGCCCCGCACCTCGTCTTCAAATGTGATGGTCGTATCATCTGCTACATGGAATCGCAGGGTTGATGGTTCCCCCTCGCTGAATTTTGCCTGTACCTCATCTGGGCTCAGGCGCCGGCATTTGCCCGTATAACGGGGTGGATGACCCGCTGCCAACTGGGCCTTGCGCGACAGTTTCAGCTCTTGTTCGGTGCAAAAACAGGGGTAGGCCTGCTGCTGTCTCAGTAGCTTATCGAAGTATTCCTTATAAATGCTGGCACGCTGTGACTGCCAATATGGTCCATTTCCACCGTCTTTTTCCGGGCCCTCCTGCCAGGCCAGAGACAACCAGAGCAGGTCCTCCTGTAGTGCCTGCTCGAATTTTTCCTCGCTACGAACAGCGTCGGTATCCTCCAGTCGCAGCAGGAATTGGCCGTTAAAGCGCTGTGCCAACAGGTAATTAAACAGGGCGGTACGTATATTACCCAGGTGTAACAGGCCCGTGGGGCTGGGTGCGAAGCGGGTTTTGACAGAATTGGCGTCCATGGCGGCGCATATTAACGGAAACCGGGGCCCTGCCCAACTATCTTGTTGGTCCCTTATGTCACACCCCTATATTGCTTCCTTATATTGCGCTGGGCGCCATTCTTTAGGAGAATGCCGCCAGTATCTGGTCCCTATTCAAGTCGGGCGATTCCCGGGTGATTTTGGTTTGATCCCGGACAAAACCCGGATAGAATAAATATCACCCAAAGACCAGAAAACCTATAACATAACGGCAAATCGCCTATACATTAGAAGAATAATCAGGAATATCCAGATATGACATTGGTTCACATAAAAACAGTTTTCGGCATAATCGTCATCGAGCTGGACCAGGAAAGGGCGCCAAACACGGTTGCCAACTTCCTGTATTACGTCAAAGAGAATTTTTACAATGGCACGATTTTCCACCGGGTCATTGATAATTTTGTCATCCAGGGCGGTGGCTTCGAGCCCGGTATGGTTCAAAAACCGACCCATGAACCGATTGAAAATGAAGCCAATAATGGTCTCCGTAACGCTCGTGGTTCGGTTGCCATGGCCCGCACCAACGACCCAAATTCGGCGACCAGTCAATTTTTTATCAACATCGCAGATAACGACTTCCTGAATTTTACCACTGCGACTGATGACGGCTGGGGTTACTGTGTATTTGGCAATGTGGTTGATGGCCTGAATGTCCTGGACCAGTTAAAGGGTGTGCCCACCACCAGCCGATTCGGTTTCAAGGATGTGCCGCTCACCGATGTCATGATTCAGCAAGTTGATATCGTCAATATTGACTAACCCAATTCTGACCTGCCTTATGTCGACACTTTTTATTTCTGATCTCCACCTGAGTGAGCAGCGCCCGAATATTGTTGCGCTTTTCCTGAAATTTCTGGGCTCAAAAGCCAGAGAGGCTGAAGCACTTTATATACTCGGCGATTTATTTGAATACTGGATTGGCGATGAAGTCGGATCATTACCCCAGGCAAAACCTGTGCTTGATGGCCTGCGCGGCCTGACAGATTCCGGTGTGCCCGTTTATATCATGCATGGCAATCGCGATTTTCTGCTGGGGGAACAATTTGCCGAGACCACCGGCTGCCAGTTAATTAACGATCCGGTTGTTATTGAACTAAACGGCGAAAATGTTTTGTTAATGCATGGTGATACCCTGTGCACAGATGACACGGACTATATAAAATTCAGGGCTTTTGTGCGTGACCCGGTTTGGCAAGCCGACTTTCTCAGTAAATCCATAGACGAAAGAATCGCCATTGCCAATAGTTACCGGGATATGAGCAAAACCGCCATGGATGAGAAGCCGCCTGAGATCATGGATACCAACCAGCAAGCGGTGGAAAAAGTTATGGCCAGTCATTCTGTACAAAAATTAATCCATGGCCATACCCACAGGCCCAATAAACATAAATTTGAACTGGCCGGTAACCAGGTCACCCGTATTGTTTTAGGTGACTGGTATGAGCAAGGCAGTATGCTTGTATGCAATGAGCAAGGTTGCAACCTGGAAAATCTGCGCTAGGGAACCACTGATTAATCCCTGAAGTGGCTCTGGCTGTGTTAAAAAGGAACTCGAATTGCTCATTTACTACCGTGTAAATTCCGCTTTCTCGTTCCTTTTTGCCTTGCCATCATCCACTTGATGAATTAATCAGAGGCTCCCTAGTTTATTGAATTTAGTTAGCCCTGGCACATAAAAGCATTAGCCGCCCTGCCCGTTGCGCATATCTTCTGCCGTAAATTCTGAATAACCCTCAGGTAACTTTAATAACGCCTCGTCAATGTTAATACCCTGCCTGTAGCTGACGAGTTCACGAAACCTGCCTTTGGTTTCCTGCAGTCTTACCGGAAAGCCATGGTCAAGGTGGCGGGTGGACATAAAAACATTATTGGCCAAGTCACAGGGTTGAAGCATATCTTTTGGCATTGCATCTATAATGGCCGCCTGCTCCCCCGAAAGTGCTACTCGATATTCTTTCAAGGCGGTTACCACTTGCGGCAATAATCCCTCGGCAGCGAATAAATCATAACAAATCTCGTTATTGGTTAATAAATTTAGATGTTTAACCTTATTGCCGCCAATTGTTGGTGCGTCTGTATGAATTGTTTTTACTTTGTTACCAAGCTTGATTGGTGATTTCCTGGTTAACGGTTGCGCATGGACTACCAGGGTACGTTTATCAGTTGAGTTTGTAGAGTAAATGACGCGTTTAACGCGGTCATACAATAAAAAATCGTTGTTATCTTTTCCTTCATCAATACGCAGATAATTTTTTGTTACTAACATGCGCGTAACCTGTTCAGGCGCTTCTTGTTCTGTTTCACTAAACATAACTTCCGCTCCTTGCACGCTTTTTTTTGTACAGGCACTTAAAAAGGTTAACGTAACCAATATTAATACAATTAGTGACATCGAAGTCTTTAATTGTTTTTTAAAAAAATTTGAATTCTGTGAAATCATGTCTTGTTACTCCGCATATATTAATTTAATCAATTACAGTTTTAGTCCCAATACAATATCTGCCACGTTCGTTCCCGTCGGGCCCGTACTAATGAGGTCACCGCTAAGCTCCAGAAAACTGCCCGCATCAGCGCGCTGTAAATATTCGTTTTCATCCAGGCCTGCATCGTAGCCTCGCGCCAGTGTGCCACCATTAACCAGCGCACCGGCATCAGTACCCGGTCCATCACTACCGTCGGTGGCAGCGCATAATAACAAAATATTATCAACACTGCTTATTTCGCTGGCCGCAGACAGTGCCATAGCCTGGCAACGGCCACCCCTGCCGGTTTCATCAGGTAATTTGATATTTGTTTCACCGCCCCAGATAAATAATTCATTTTTTTTGCCATTTATCACTTTCCTGGCAAGTTCACGACCAGTTTCAAGAGTTTCGTTTTTTAAATACTGACTGGATAGTTTTACCCGGTATCCCAGTTTCCTGGCACAGGCACTGGCAGCGGCCAGGGCCAGGCCAATATTTGCGATTACCCTGGTGTTTACGTTGCGAAAACAAGCATGGCCAACTCCAGGTGCTGACACCGTATTTTTAAATTTACTCAAAAATTCTGCTGGTAAACTGGAAAATATTAATTGTTGTTGTTCCGCATTTTCGCCATCAGCGACTAACAAGCCTGAACCAATAATCGACAAATCGTCATCGGCCACATCAGAAATAACCAGGTTAGTGACATGGCGCGGCGCCAGTAATTGCGCAAGCCGTCCCTGCTTAATTTGTGACATGGACTTGCGCACAGTGTTACAGGCCTTGATATCAAGATCAGACCTCAACAACCAGGCATTGACTGTCTGCAAATCTTGCAAAGTCAGGCCAGAGGCCAGCACCTCAACCAAAGCCGAAGCACCGCCAGAGAGTAAAAACAGGACTTCTGCTGATTCCGGTATATTAGCTATAAACTCAAGCAGCTGGTCACCGGCGAGTAAACTTTTCTCATCGGGGATTGGGTGGCCTGCTTCCATAACAAGCCAGGGTAACTTCTCGGAATACCCTGGTTTGGTAATAATCAGTGCATCAACCACTTGGTCGCCCAATACTTCACCGGCACCCCTTGTCATGGCACTGGCCGCTTTACCAATTGCGATCACATAACAGGGCCCTGTGATTTTATACGCCAGCAAATAATCCCGGACACAGGTTGCTCCCGCTACTGCCCGTAACGCGGCCTGGTAGATTGTCAGTAAATCCCGGCGCGCCTCATTTTGAGATGGCATTAAATCCACGTTCCAGATCGGCCTGAATGTCTTTTACGGCTTCGAGGCCAACCGCTATTCTTAACAGCCCATCACTAATACCAGCAGCCGCGCGTACTTCCGGATCAACACGACCGTGGGTCGTGGTGGCGGGATGGGTCAGGATGGTTTTGGTATCGCCCAGGTTTGCTGTAATAGATACCAGCTCGGTGGCATCACAAAACTGCCACGCACGTTCTTTAGCCTGACTGCTGTCGCCTGTTAGCTCGAACGACAGTAAGCCCCCATGCAGCCCATGCTGCTGGCGATCCGCCAGTTCATGTTGCGGGTGACTGGCCAGTCCTGTGTAATAAACTTTTTTTACCAACTCGTGCTGTTCCAGCCATGACGCTAATATTTTGGCGCTGGCGGAATGTGCCTGTAGTCGTAACGACAAAGTTTCCAGGCCTTTGAGTGCAATCCAGGCATTAAACGGGCTCATGGCCGGACCACAAGTCCTGACGACACCAAACACCTCGTTACCCACCAGCGCTTCACTGCCAATCACGGCACCACCAATACTGCGACCCTGGCCATCAATGTACTTGGTCGTAGAATTAATCGAGATATCGGCACCCAATGTTATTGGTCGTTGCAACACCGGCGTGCAAATGGTGTTATCGACGACCAGTATACTTTTATTGGCGTGGGCCAGTTCAGCAAGGGCGCTTATATCAGCAACATCCAGCAACGGGTTGGATGGTGTCTCCAGAAATAACATTTTAGTATTGCCCTTGATCGCATTTTTCCAGGCATCGTAATCAGCCAGGGGCACAAACGTGGTCTCGATACCAAAACGAGTCAGGTAATTGTTAAATAAAACGGTGATGGTTCCAAAAATAGACTGGGAAGAGACAATGTGGTCCCCTGCTTTCAGTGTCGCCAGGCAAGTCGAAAATATGGCGGCCATACCTGATCCGGTCGCCACACATCGTTGTCCTTCTTCCAGTGTGGCCAGGCGTTCTTCAAATGTCCGCACCGTGGGGTTGGTAAACCTCGAATAAATATTACCGGGGTCATCGCCAGCAAAACGTGCTGCTGCCTGCTCGGCAGTATCAAACACAAAGCTGGAGGTTGTAAATATGGGTTCGCCTTGCTCGCCTTCAGGCGATCTATTATGCCCGGCGCGAACGGCGCGGGTCGCGAAGTCCCACTTGTCTTTATCATCATATGGCATGACCGGTTCTCCTCACTTGGTTAACCTGAACTGTACAGGCGCAGAGTTGTACCGAAGCGTCGCGGGAAGTGGGCATAAAAAAACCCACTACAGGCTAAAGTGGGTGTTACCTTCACTTTAGCTGTACTTATTAAGCGCCCGCAAGCTGAAACAAATCGGCGCAATCAATGAATAAACCATAACCGAGGGTCGATACTCTGTCAACACCAATCTAATTCAATGACAATTGAATTTTTAGAGACCTTTGCACGGATTGTATTTTCTTTTAAGACAAGGCAAAAATTGGCGAAAAAAACGGAATTTACACGCAAGTAAATGAGTATTTTGAGCTGGTTTTTAACGCAGTATTGGAAGAAAAGACTTTCGTGCAGAGGTCTCTATTATTGAGAATAGGTATGAAGTTCAGTTGAGGTTAACTCGCTACCACCCTTGTCTATCTTGGCGCCATCAGATCGCAATCGTTCTATTTTGTCCAGGTAGTCCTGGCTCACTTCGCCGGTAACATACTCGCCATTAAAACAGGATGCATCAAATTGGTTAATTTGAGTGTTGCCTTCATGGGCGGATTCAATCAGGTCTTTCAGGTCCTGGTAGATTAAACGATCTGCACCAATAGCCTCTGCGATTTGTTCATCATTACGGTTCGTGGCGATCAATTCGCTTTTAGTAGGCATGTCGATACCATAAACATTAGGGTAACGTACAGGCGGCGCGGCCGAAGCAAAATATACTTTTTTTGCGCCAGCATCACGAGCCATCTGGATTATTTGTTTGGAGGTAGTGCCGCGAACAATTGAATCATCTACCAGTAATACATTTTTTCCCCGGAACTCCAAATCAATTGCATTTAATTTCTGACGTACAGATTTTTTTCGCTCCGCCTGACCAGGCATAATAAATGTTCGACCGATATACCTGTTCTTGATAAATCCCTCCCGGTATTTAACGTTCAACTCATAGGCCATTTGCAGGGCTGCTGTTCTGCTGGTGTCAGGTATTGGTATAACGACATCAATATCAAGCCCATTCCACTCACGTTTTACTTTGGCAGCCAGTTTTTCACCCATACGCAACCGGGTCTTGTGGACTGCAATACCGTCAAGGATTGAGTCGGGTCGCGCCATGTAAACATATTCAAAAATACAGGGGGCATAGCGGGGATTATCAGCACATTGTTTAGCCGTTGCCTGGCCATCAAGACCAATAAAAATCGCCTCGCCCGGTGCTACGTCATTAATAAAATTAAAGCCTAATACGTCCATTGCCACATTCTCCGAAGCAAAAATATGTTCAGGACCATTATCTGTTTCACGACGCCCATATCCCAGCGGCCGAATTCCATAGGGATCCCGAAATGCGAGCAAACCAAAACCAACAATCATGACAACCACCGCGTAGGCGCCACTACATCGCCGGTGGACTGCCGATACTGCCCTGAAAACATCATCGGCACTCAGGCTCAAACCAGCAACAGCATGTAATTCATGTGCCAGTACATTCAACAGTATTTCAGAATCGGACTCGGTATTGATGTGTCGTAAATCTTCCCGGAACAGCTCTTCCTTTAGCTCGACGGCATTGGTCAGGTTGCCATTATGGGCCAGGGCCAGGCCGTGAGGTGAGTTGACATAAAAAGGCTGGGCCTCTGCTGCACTATCACAACCCGCGGTAGGATAGCGAACATGGCCAATACCCATATTACCCTTAAGGCCAATCATGTGATGGGTACGAAAAACATCACGGACCAGTCCGTTGTCTTTTCGCAAATAAACTTTGTTGGCGTCGCTGGTGATAATGCCAGCAGCATCCTGGCCACGATGCTGGAGCACCGTCAAACCCTCATAGATGGATTGATTGACTGCCGTCTGGCCGAGAATGCCAATGATACCGCACATAAAAATCGCCCTTTCTTAAAGTCAGTAGTTTAGTCGTACTGTATGTGTCGGGCAATATCCCGAGGCAAAATATCGGTAGCACTTAATGATACCGACTCAAAAAATGACGCAAATTGAGAGGATTGCCACCAGCTGGTTTTAGGAATACTCAGGCTCATACCTGCCAGCATAAAAGCAAATACAACAATCACAAATCCGCGAATCGCGCCCATAGTAGCGCCTAATATCTGGTTAGTAAGCTTGAATAGTGGTTTTTTGGTAAGAATTTTATGGATAAGAAATGTAATTATACTGCCCAGAAAATAAACAATTACGAAAATCAGCACAAACGCGGCCATCATTTGCAGGTTAGGCTGACTAACATCCTTCTCAAATATTACCGAAACCGGTCCCGCAAACACCCAGGCAAGAAACCCTGACGCGCCCCATGTAGCAAGCGACAATGCCTCGCGAATAAACCCGCGCCAGATACCGATAACAATTGAAATAGCAATAATTATGCTTATACCGATGTCGAGAGAATTTACCATTTATTAAAATAATTCAGATGGGTTTATTTGAATGGAGAAATTATGGCCAAATTAAGGATAGCGCAGAACCACGCCTTGCAGACCCGCGTCCCGGTTAATACGACTCAGTGTTGTTATGGCCTTGCCACGATCAGAAAATGGACCCACTCGAACCCGGGTCGCATTACCTTTTGGCAACCTGACTTTTTCCATGCGCACGTGGTAACCCTTGCGCACTAAAGTTGCACGAACTTTTTTGGCATTGGCAGGATCTGAAAAAGTACCAATCTGCACCACCCACCCTTTGGTTAAGGTTTTTCCTGAGCTTTTTTCTTTAGTAGACGATTTTGTTTTGTCAGCCGTTTTAGTCCGGGGCGGTGAAATAGCTGATTTTTTTGGTTCAGGTTTCTTGGCCACGGACGAAACACTGGTTTTTACCGGGGGCCGGGTATCTTTATTTGTATGTGGGCTGCCTTTTTTACTCACTGAGTTCTCTTTGGCAGGACTGTTTGTATGGTTCTGGTTTTTATTTTTTTGATTTTTATTATTTTGGGCCCTGCGAATATCTTCCGCCTTGCTAACATAAACCCGGGTGTCTTTTTCGGGCAAAGCGAAACCATTGCCAATATCCTGGTTAGTGAGTTGTTTCTCATTAAGAATTATTGGCACAATGATTATTGCCAATAGCACCAGCACAATTGCCCCAACAATCCTGTGTTTGGGATTGAATTCCGGATGCGGGTCGTTGCGATCAGACATTAAATATCATTCCTGCCATGTTGCTGAATTTCTGCCAGTATACCACCTACTGTGTGAAACGAACCAAATACGATTAAACGATCCCCGGATTTTACTTTCTCCCGTGCCGCATAATAGGCCGACAAAGGCGCGTCATGTATCGAGAGCGGTTTTTTTATATTCATATTCGTAACCACGGCCATTAATGACCGGGCAGTTAAGCCCCGGTCTGGATTCTCGCCAGATAAATCCGCCAAGAACCACTCATCAACAATTTCCATCATAGGCAACAAACATTGCTCAATCGCCTTATCACCCAACATGCCCACAACTGCCAGTGTCCGGCCAGGTCGTTTGAGTTTTTTAACGGTATCAGCTAATTGCTGAATCGCCTGCTGATTATGGGCGACATCAAAAATGATTTGCGGGTTATCGCTCATTACCTGGAAGCGACCGGCCACATTAGTGGCAAGTAATCCTGATTTAATTGCCTGTTGGCTCACGGGTAATGTTGATTGCAACAAGGCCAAAGCCATCAGGCCCGTGGCTGCATTTTTTAATTGCTGCTCTCCCAGGGCCAGAACGGGTTTTACCGTCACCACCACCGTTCCAGTGCCAGTTCCAGCCGGTTTCATGGTGACTGTAAGTGAATGCTTTTTCATAGGCGTATATTGGGCATTGCAATTTATTTGTCATATCATTGATGGCCTTTGGCACATCAAGGTCGCCATAAACTACTGGCACCTGTTGACGCAATATGCCTGCCTTTTCCCGGGCAATACTTTCACGGTCCGCGCCTAACCATTCCACGTGATCGATATCTACCGTGGTAATAATTGAAATATCAGGATCCAGAATATTGGTCGCATCAAGCCGACCGCCCATACCCACCTCAAGTAACACCACATCGAGATCAGTTTTATTTTCAAAAAAAATAACAAGCGCGGCAAGCGTTGTAAATTCAAAATAAG
>QIGL01000093.1 GCA_003228915.1 Acidiferrobacteraceae bacterium | reverse complement strand
TTGGTGGTTCCGGCAGGTGACAAGCTGATCACCACCCAGGCCATTGTCCACTCGGTGGATGGCAAGAAGCGCAAATATCATCTTGAGTAGTACTCGAGCAGTAATGGTAACGGGGGTAAGTGTTTCTATATCGGAATCTGGAGGGTTCGCTAAATCAAGCAGGCTTTAGAGTCAATACTCTATGTACCTAAAAGAGTTTTGGCTCTGAGCCTGAATATTCTACATGTATTGATATACAGATATAGCGAAAGCAACATTCGCCAGCATCAGAATGCTACCAACCTTTAATTTATTTATTTTCGCGACACCGTACAGTTCCATGACGGGCATCCTAAAAGTGAAGAGCAAAATAGATATATACAATATCGTACGAAGAAAAAGATTTACATCTGTATAATTCAACATAAATAGATTCTCGTACCTTATTACTGCATCAATAACATACGACTTTATAAAGGCTATCAAGTATAGAAAAGCATTATATGATGACAGTATTGCAATACCCCACCAACCAGTGGCTCTAAGATAGAAAAATAACGAACCGAAAATTAATCCCAAAAGTGGGACTGCCAGGGTTATGATGACATGCATAAGTCCGGGCGTATTTACAACCATCAAAGCTGACTGAGTAAACGTGAAATCAACGAGAGACCGAATACCAACGATCGGCAATAAAAATGTGTCAATTGCAAGCGCAATAAAATACAGTGAGATTAGGATTATCCCGACTGTTCTCTTTTTCCTATCGCCCTGTTGCATGAAAATCCACCAACACTAATATGCAAAAATTGAAATTATTGTATTCACATCAACGATTAACATGATATCAAAATCTAGGGAAAAGGCATCAAACCTTGACCAGCATAGCTAGTATGCCTGCATATTCATGTGATTCCAGGGATTTTGAGGAGGCGAACAAATCAAAAGATTCTGACCTTGCATTACTATTCTGCTGCCTATTTTTTAATCTCTACGTCCCCTATCGTCCCCTATAATGTCGATGAGTTTGATACAAGCTTTATTCAAGAACTTTTCCAGCTTATTCATTGTGTCAAATATACAACAGGAACATTAGTTGCCAGAGAAAGTAGAAACGGGTCATTTTTTGGATGCAACAATTACCCGCTCTGTAATTACACAGAAAATGGCTGCTCATCATGTGGTGTAATCATGCAGCACATTGGTCGATTTAAAGTTTGCACAAACCCTGAATGCAAAAATAAAACTCCTGTCTGTTCTGAATGCGGCGCTGAAATGATCCATCGAAACGGAAAAAATGGGAAGTTTTGGGGCTGTCGAAATTAAAAAGGAATCGAAGAACCAACTTGCAAACACACAGAGAATGAAATTATTATAGAAACCGAAAATGCAATTAACAATTAGGTTCGGAGTCAAAACTCTATGCGCCCAAATGAGTTTTGACTCTGGCCCTAAATATGGTGCAAAAAAGGGCTTATGATACCCAGTCCTTCGACAAAAACAGCTCCACTTCTTTGGTCAGTATTATTGCGTCTAGTCCACGCAACACTTTCCGATCAATAATTAGCTTCGCATCCAACGCCCTATTCAAAGCGGCCGATGAAATCCAATTGTTGTTCCAAATCATCGCATCACCATTAGTGACCAGACCACATAGGGGCTCAGAATATTCTATGTCCGGTGCAAAAGATAAACCAATCCTTTGAAGCCAAATATCCATATGCCCCGTGTTGGGGATCTTGGAAAATTTCTTTTGGACTTTTTCAATAACAACACGTTTTTCATCATCGCTGCGAATAAAATTAAGTAGTTTACTCAAAATCGCTGCACAGATTGGGTAAGTTCTCGGATTACGGTAAGCAATATCAGCCGCGACACTAATTAACGGCAATGGCTGATCACATTTCTTAATCTTACTAAGTCGGTTTTGGTAGGCGCCGAGGGCGACCGACAAGCTCCCCGCATTGGGGCATTCGGTACTATGATCGTAGATTATCAGTAAGTGTTTTTGCAAACTATTTTCGCTCTGTTTTCTTCCCATCCATTTTAGTTTATCCTCTTTAATCGATGCGCCAACCACTCCACTGCTGACATTCGTTTTTGCAGAGTTCAGTTTGAGACCAAGGCAAATCATGACTTCAGTGAGGCATTTAAGGATTCGTTCCCCATCTTGCGAACTATTCACAAAGATTCGGTAATCGTCCCGATAACGTAGGATCCAGTAATCTTCAATTCCTTCCTGAGCGATACTTTCTGACAACTTAATATCCGCATAGCCAAGCACCATCTCTGCTACGAAGTCCATCAATACCGAACCTTGAGGTATACCGTTGGTTTGTGCGTGACTCATATCTTGTATGTGATTATCAATAATATTACCTATTAACCTATTATTTTGACGGTTCTCTTTCTTTTTTGCTTCCGTTTTTGTATGGAGTGCCCAGGAAATGGAATGCGTATAGATCGCTCCATAACAATCCGTTATGTCGGTATGAACGACAAAATCGTAATCCAGAGCCAGCTCAATAGAGGCCTGTTCGACTGAGTGCCACCAGCGGCTTACCTGTTCCGCTCTATCATTTTCATCCGTCAAGGACTCGACAGGAATGCTTAGACATTTTATTTTTTCATCCCCTGCATACTCCAAAAAACGATCACAAATTAATTTCCATTGATCATTCTCAGTTATATGCCCAACAAGAGATACATAAAGTGCCGGGTGAATGAGTTGTAAAGGGCGCCAAGCATGCCTACCATCCTTATTGCTCAAAACAAGATGATTTACGTCCTCGCATTCTCGTGGCTTTTCTCTTTGAAAATCTGAAAGGTTTTTGCCATCGAGTACCTTGCTGACACCAGCAAGCAAATCGTTAAATTTGAAATAGGGAGGAAAATCAATGCTGCAATAGCTTTCTTGCTTCAGAAAAAACGCTCGCGCCTCGTCACAGGTCAGCTCTAGAATAGAACGATTTTTCAAACTATTCACATTCATTCGTACCCGAACCTCGCGACACTCATGGTTTCTACAATGTTTAGGGCTGACTCAAAAATCTTTTAGGCGCATAGAGTCTTGACTCTGACCTTAAATATTCCTTCACTAAAATTCGAGCACGTCTGATTCTTCTAGTCCGAATGCATTAAATAATTGTACTTTTATTCTTTCAGATATCTCCATGAAGTCCTGTCCAGCCAAACGTATTTGATCGTCGAAATTGATAACTTCCATTTCAAATGGCTCACTAAGATGTACATGACCAGGCGAACCATGTGCAAATTTCGTTCCAAGTGCATCGTAATATCGAACACGTGCAAGGTAAGGCACGTCTGAATCATGCAATCCGATTAAAGTATTGCAAATATTAAAAAATTCCTCAATTAATTCAACATTTCTCCCGGTTATATGTTTATGAGAATGATCGTTATAGGATGCTGCAGAAATATATCCATTCCTGCTTACTCGAAAATATTCACCTACCCTACCGGAAATCAATCGCCTTCCTTCTACGCCTGCCATATTGGGCCTAGATCTAAGTTGACTGAGCCAGTAGTTTGAAGTTTTTATACGCTTAGAACTATCTTCTATAATTGCTCTTGTCTCCTTGTTTAATACATCCCATTCTGGATCAATCGATATCGTAGGCACGGCCTGGAAAAAAAACTTTGGCGATTCCATATCAACATAATTAGTAAACTCATCTTCTCTTTCTCTCAAGTATCTCTCCACTCTAGCCTCAGATGTTGCTGCGAATAAAACTTGCTCCCTTATTTCATGTGAGCCCATCATAGTAATTTCCTCAGATCGCCTAATATAGTAACAGCGGTGTTTTTTGAATGTAACCAAGTGCGGCTTAGAAGTACTAGGTGGAATATGGACAATTATTACAACTTTTCCATTTTTTATCGGTACAGAAACAACTTGAAGGCCGGGTATTCTTGGCTCAATACATGAGCCAAGTGTTCTCTCCATCTCCCTAGCAATGGTATCTCCATCATCAATCCCGATCAACAAATCAGTTGGCAGCTTCTTCTCATTAGGCTCATCTACACCGAAGATAACATTGCCACCACTTGCATTTGCAAAAGCACTTACATCCTTAAGAAATTCTATTTTTTCTTCTTTACTTAGATCCTTTTTAATATCTCGCTTGTAATCTATGTAATGATCTTCATTTATCCCTTGCTTCATAAAATCAAGCAAGAAACTAGCATCCGCGACCATTAAATCCGATTTCTTTATATACATGTATAAAAGTTACTCTGGTTATTATGCAAATAAAGTCTTAATAGATATTGATAAGTAGTTTTGTGGTTGCTTCTGTTTTTTGAATTTCAATGCTTTACAATGGTTCTTCATAGTTTGAAATATATTCACAAAAAGCAAAACCTAGTTTAGTTAATCGCTCTCTTTTTGAAATGCTATAATTTTCTTTATAGTTAGTATGGAACGAACCTAAAAGATGTTTCTCCATTAATTTTTCATCGGCAAATTTCACCAAGTCAGTAAATTTGAGACCAGAGCGCTGCGCAATTTCTTTTTTTCATTGAATCTCTGGAATGTGAGACTTATCTTTATGATGATCAAGTTCTTTATATCTTTCGTACTCCGCAAGTAAAACTAGTATTTCGTTTGATGACATAGATCGAACAATTTTCATATATTGTTGTGGTTCTAAGTCTTTTTTCGTGGACACAGATTCAGTAGCAGCCACTATAAAAATCTTTTTTAAAATATCAAACTTGTTTACATCAATTTTATCATTTTCAAATGCTTCTAACAGTTCTTGCAAGCAGCTAACATGCTGTTCACTTCCTTCGTAATCATTTTTAATTTTCCCCTTTTGCTTCATTTTTTCCCACACCTCTACAGCCGATCTTAACCCTTCTCCGTTTACAAGTTTTTGTAATGCTTGGCTTCCCTCCATGATCAATTCTTTTTTATCAGATGTTAAAATACCTGTAATACCAGCAATATGCTTATTAACAGATTTTCTAATTATATTAGTTGTAATGGAGGGAATCTTAGCGGGAAGGACTTGATTAGCTGGTATCAGTCCTTTATTTTTTATTTTGTCTTCACTCATAATACAGTGATCATAACACTCACATGCAGCGATAATCTATCTAATGCTTTTTTTACTGAGCATGTAGTGATCGTGATACATTATACAGTTAGCTGTTAACCATAATATGGAGAAAAACGTGGAACAAGAAGATGCTACTACGTTATTGATTGAATGGCTCCGCACCCCTGATCATGGGAACTACTCTAGGTATGGTTATGACATTTATGTTCCTCATTTGTTAAGAGTATATCTAGAGCGAATTGAGAACTTACGTCACAAGAATATTGAACCTAGAGTTCGAGAACTCATGCCAAACTTCTTTGCTGCTGGCTGGGAATTGTGTCGTAGGGGAATTTTACGACCTGGTGTAAATCAGTACGGTGCCCAAGCAACTAATGACGGGAATGCTGGTTGCGGTTATTCAATCACTCCCTTTGGACAACTATGGCTAGAAGAAGCAGACAGAGATGATTATATACCAACTGAGCCGGGTCGTTTCTCTCAAATGCTTGCTGAGTATAGAGGTAAGTTTGGTGATGGTTTTCATGAGCGAGGCCAAGAAGCAGTACGATGTTATGGTTCACATTCGTATCTCGCGTGTTGTGCTATGAGCGGCGCGGCGGCAGAATCCATATTACTTGCAGCAGCAATAGCAAAAACTAATGAAAATGATGTGCTTAAACAGTACAAGTCAGGCAATGGCAGACGTAAAGTTGAGAATATCGTAATTGGTAAAGCCCGCATACAGTTGCAGAATGAATATCGCGGTTATGTATCACTACTTAAGTACTGGCGAGATGCGGCCGCACATGGCCACGCATCTGGAGTAAGTGAAAATGAAGCTTATACGGCAATAGCTTTGCTGTTACGATTTGCTATGTATACCAGCGATCATTGGGGCGAGCTATTAGATTAATTAAAAGCTTATCTTCTGTAATAAAAATAAACGCTAAATTTTAAATCGTAATAAATCAAGGCCAATATAAATTAATCCTGCTGTTCGCTGAGTTGAGTGGAATTTCTGATATTAGTATTGGTGATTTAATTAATTGGTGCCCGGGGCCGGAGTCGAACCGGCACGGTGTTGCCACCGAGGGATTTTCATACCCGCTACAGTTTTAACTGCACGTTTTTTAAAACGCTTTGGAGTCTGGACTTTCTCTTTACCTTATCAAAACCTGTTGCCAGGCTGACGTAGGCAGGCGCCGTCAAGTCTCTACACTTTCCTGATTTATATCCCCTCACCCTAACCCTCTCCCGGTAGGGAGAGGGAATGCATGAGATAATACATTGAAACCAGGTTTAGCTCGGGATTGCCACCGCCATTACGCGCTGAGGTTTCCCCGAATTTGACGCCATTCACACCGGTTGTTTCCAGTCCGGGTGCTCAATTTTTTTAAGTCCCTTGCGTCTACCAGTTTCGCCACCCGGGCAGGATGACTTTCTTAGACCGAAGTCTATTTGTATCCAGTTACCAGAGACAACTCTGACAACCAAATTATGGAGGCTGAGGCCGGAATCGAACCGGCGTACGCGGCTTTGCAGGCCGCTACATCACCACTCTGCCACCCAGCCAGGATTACAGATATTTCTTGATAACCAAAAACGGAGAAGCGTGTAAATTAAGCCGCTTCCCCGCTTGTGGTCGGTATTTGGAGCGGGAAACGAGATTCGAACTCGCGACCTCAACCTTGGCAAGGTTGCGCTCTACCAGCTGAGCTATTCCCGCGTATAGTCGCTCTCGCACTTCCTGTGCTCCGCGACACCTGGACATCCTTGTCCAATGAGGGTCGCTATTGTATGCACCAAGCCCGGACTGTCAAGCGGCTATGTTTACTTGCCGCCACCCTGCCCCTTCATCGCTGGCCAGGCGGCCTTTAAATAGGACAACATGGACCAGATAGTCAGGAAAGCGGCCCCGTAAAGCAGGATTTCGCCTATTTTGAAGGTGGCAAAACCACCAATATTCTCCCGGTACAGCAAAAATGGCACCGCCAGCATCTGGGCGGCTGTTTTTAGCTTACCGATCCAGGAAACCGCAACTTTTGACCTGACACCCATTTCCGCCATCCATTCCCGCAGGGCCGAGACGGTGATTTCCCGGCTAATAATGACCAGTACCGTCAGGGTGAACAGGATACTGTTGAAGCTCAGCGCGTGATTGGCGACATCAGCCACCACCAGCACCAGCGCCGCCACAACCACTAATTTGTCGGCTACGGGGTCGAGAAAGGCCCCAAAAGGCGAGTATTGGTTCAGGCGCCGTGCCAGGTAACCATCGAGCCAGTCCGTGACCGAGGCCAGGATAAACAGGCCCGTGGCCAGGCTATGGGCCCAGCTGACGGGCAGGTAATAGGCCAGTATCATCAGGGGGATAACAATGATTCGCAGCAGCGTCAGGATATTGGGTATGGTGAGTATTTTTCGCATTTTTTGTTATTTAAGTATTTTTCCGTATTGAGCCATTGGCATTGCCCTATCATGCCATGACCTGATTCGGTATCCAATGTGCTGTTATCTGTCAAACAGAAGTCAAAGTTTTCAAATACCTTTTATATCTGGATGCCGGTTCAAGCCCGGCATGACGAACAAGGGCAAAGTCGCCGGAATGACGAGCCCCAATCCCGGAATGACGATCCGAAGTCATTCCCGTGGGCGCCTACAGGGAAGTAGGCGGTAGAGCGACGCACGACTCCAGGGATGGAGGAGGTAGAGCAACGCATGGAGCAGTTGCCGAGGAGGCCAAAGCCGAAACGGGAATCCAGAGTTTAATGATTAATGAAACGTGTCGTATATTTTTTTGGCCAGGGCTTTACTAATGCCCGGTACCCGCGCCAGGTCATCGATACCCGCCTTGCTTACTTCCTGCATGCCACCCAGGTGTTTCAACAATACCTGGCGCCGTTTACTGCCGACCCCGGGGATTTCTTCCAGTACCGAGGTGGTGCGAGACTTGGCTCGCTGTTGACGATGGCCGGTGATGGCAAAACGGTGGGCCTCGTCACGAATGCGCTGGATCAAATGTAAGGCCGCCGCATCGGGGGCGAGTATCATGGCCTGCTTTTGGCCGGACAAGAACAACTGTTCGAGGCCAGGTTTACGGGCCGCGCCCTTGGCCACGCCCACCAGCAACACCTGGTTGATTTGCAACTCCTGTAATATATTTTCCGCGGCCGTGAGCTGACCTTTACCACCATCTATGAGCAAGATATCCGGTAACTGGCCGGCTTCTTCCGTGACGCGTTTGTAACGGCGACGCAGGGTTTGTTCCATGGCCGCGTAATCATCTCCCGGGGTGATGTCTTTAATATTAAAACGCCGGTATTCAGATTTTACCGGGCCATCCTGGTCAAACACGACACAGGATCCAACCGTGGCCTCACCCATGGTGTGGCTGATATCAAAACATTCAATGCGCTCGGGCATGGCCTCCAGGGCAAAGGCCTGTTGCAGGGCCTCAACTTGCTGACGCATATTACTTTTATCCAGCAGCCGGCGGCGCAATGCGTCTTCGGTGTTCATTTGGGTCATTTTGATCCAGCGCAGGCGATTGCCCCGCACCGGTTGCGAGAGTTTGACCTTGTGTTTGGTTTGCTGGCTAAAGGCCGCTTCCAGTAATTCGCTGTCTTCTATTTGCTGGTTAATGAGTAACAGCGGTGGAATCGGTTTGTCGGCATAATACTGGCTGAGAAAAGCAGACAGGATGCTGGCCAATGTTTCTTGCAGTGAATCTGTGGCGGTCATGTCTTTTAATATTTTCGGGAAAAAATACTTGTTACCCAGGTTGCGGCCACCGCGAATAAAGGTCACGCCAACACAGGCCTGGCCTTCCTGTGCGAACACCGCCAGCACATCGGTCTCACCACCCTCTCCAGACACGTATTGCCGTTCCTGGATATTTTTTAAGGCAGTCACCTGGTCCCGGTAACGGGCGGCGGTTTCAAACTCCAGGTCGGCAGAGGCGCTGTCCATTTTTTTAACCACATCTTCGATGACTTTGGTGCTGCGCCCTTCCAGGAACAGGGTAGTATGTTTGACGTCTACCGTGTATTGCTCGGGCGTGACCATTTCTGTGCAAGGGCCACTGCAACGTTTGATCTGGTATTGCAGGCACGGGCGACTGCGGTTCTTAAAATAACTGTTATCGCATTGACGCACGGCGAATATTTTTTGCAACAGGCCCAGGCTTTCCTTGACCGATGAAGCAGATGGATACGGTCCAAAGTAACGGCCTTTGGCCTTGCGTGCGCCCCGGTGCAGGCTCAGGCGCGGGTAAATTTCATCGGACAGGAATATATAGGGATAACCCTTGTCATCTCGCAACAGGATATTGTATTTGGGATGAATGCTTTTAATTAAGTTGCTTTCAAGAATCAGGGCTTCACTTTCGGTGTGGGTGACGGTGATATCAATATGATCGATTTGATTGGTCATGCTGATAATGCGCGTACTGAGGCCGCTGGCCCTGAAATAACTGCCCACCCGGTTGCGCAGGTCCCGGGCCTTACCTACGTAGAGCACGGCACCGGCGGCATCTATCATTTGATAAACACCGGGCTTGGTGGGCAAGGTGTTAATGAATTCTTTTGGGTTGTCCAGGCTCATAAGATTGGTAAAGTTTATATTATTTCTGGATTCCCGTTGCCACCCCAGGAGCACTTTGTCACTTCGTTCGGGCGCACGGAATGACGGCGATGAAGGTAACCTGAATTATTACCGGCAATAATTTACATACGACCTACTAATTCGTCATTTCCACCTGCCCTGGATCGTCATTCCCGTGGCAACGGGAATCCAGTATTAAAAATTTCATCGATTATCAAACAGCTAACAATGCCTGCGCCTTCTCAAATACCGATTCAAACATGGTCTTGTTCAGGCGTTTGGTCGAGGTGTTGTAACGGCTGCAATGGTAACTATCCAGCAATTGACGATCGCCGGGCATATCGTGCAAACCACCGTGGCTAAATTTATAGGCACTGAGTTTCAATTCAAAGGCGCGCAACACTGACTGATGGGCGACGGTGCCCAGGGCAAGTATCAGGGTGTTGCTGGCGGTAGCCTGTAATTCCTGTTTCAGGTAACGATTACAGGTTCTAATTTCATCGCCGGTGGGTTTGTTACCCGGCGGTAGACACTTAACGGCATTGGTAATGCGACAGTTGATGAGCTCCAGGCCATCATCGATAGATTCGGCGACCGGTTGATTGGCGAAACCAAACTTGTGCAGGGTTTCATAAAGCAGGATGCCGGCATAATCACCGGTAAACGGCCGGCCCGTGCGATTGGCGCCATGCATACCCGGGGCCAAACCGACAATGACCAGGCGCGCCTGTGGATCTCCAAAGGCGGGTACCGGTTTGGCGAAATAATCGGGCTGGTCAATGCGTACCTGGGCCAGAAAATCGGCCAGGCGTGAACAATCACTACAGCTGGTTGTAAAAGTTGTCGACATTGAACTTGTTTGATCCCGTTAGGTTTGATTTAAATGGCAGTGTGAGCATTTTAACATGATTATTTACATTAAAAATACATTATAACCTATTGTTTTATCAATTAAATAATCAATGTTTACGATTGCGAAAATTTAAACTGCCAGTCTCTGGACTGTCTCCTATGGTAACGGTTTGTCCGTCATAACCCTAACCTATGGGTTAATATAGATGCAGTCCGCGCCTGGATAAAATCAGGCTTTTGCATAACCATGCCGGGTTATCCTAGAATGCGCCCCCTACCAGTCATTACCTTTTTTGAGAATTTATAAATTATGAAAATATCTGCCTTTGATATCCGACCGGGTAATTTAATCGAACATAACGGCAAATTATGGCGCGTCGCCAAGAAACAACACGTCAAACCCGGCAAAGGCGGCGCCTTCATGCAAGTGGAAATGAAGGAAGTGTCCTCGGGCACCAAGCTCAATGAGCGGTTTCGCTCGGAAGACAAAGTGGAAAAGGCCCATGTTGAATCCCGGCCCATGCAGTACTTGTACCAGGATGGTGAAAACCTGGTTTTTATGGACAGCCAGACCTTTGAGCAGTCCCCGATTGCGGTTGTCGATCTGGAAGACCAGATCGGCTTCTTGCTGCCCAATACCGAGGTCGTGGTCAGCTTCCACGAGGAGCGGCCTATTGGCCTGGATTTACCCGCTAGTGTCGTACTGGAAGTGGTAGAAACCGATGCCGCCATCAAGGGTCAGACGGCGTCCAGCTCTGGTAAACCGGCCAAGCTTGAGACGGGTTTAGCGGTGACGGTCCCTACTTTTGTTAATGTCGGTGACAAGCTCAAGATTAATACCGATACCGGTGAATACATGGAGCGTGCCTGAGACTTATCTATTGCGACCTGAATATTTAATCAACAGTTAGTCGAGTTGACTGGGGGCCAATTCTTTTTGCAAAATAAAAAGAAATTATTAACTGCTTGCCCGTGGCTGTTTGTTTTACTGGCCGCAATCATCTGGCCCAGTACCGTTACCGCTCAAAGTACCCCCCGCGAAACAGTGCTGCGATCCACTAGCGGTGAAGAATTAAATGTAGAAGTATTCCCCGCCCAGGGCAGCCAGGCGATTATCTGGACACCGTCTGGTTTTGGTACCCAGGCCCCCCAAAAACCTATCGCACTTGGTTTGGCTAACAAAGGAGTTGAAGTCTGGATTCCTGATTTGCACACCTCGTATTTTTTGACCCGGGGCAGAAATAGCGTTGAGGCTTTTCCGCCTGGTGATATTTCAGATTTAATCGACCTTGCGGCCAAACAAGGTAAAAAGGAAATTTACCTCATGAGTTCTGGTCGTGGTGCCATCGCCGCTTTGCGTGCAGCACGTGTTTGGCAACAAAGAAACCCGGGCAATTACACATTACGTGGCCTGGTTCTATTTCATCCTTCTATGTATACCATTCGCCCGGCACTGGGTGAAAAAACATCCTACGTGCCCATAGCCTATGCCAGTAATTTGCCGATTTATATTATTCAAAGTCAATTATCGACGACCTACACGCGGCTGCCTGATCTATTAAATGCATTAAGAAGTGGGGGTAGCCAGGTATTTGTTCATAGCCTGCCAGATGTCAAAGATGGATTTCACCAAAGACCTGATTCACATCTTGGCAAAAGTGATCTTACTGCCAGGAAAGAACTCCCGGACCTGGTTACCAGGGCGATCAACATGCTTGCCATGATTCCCTTACAGGAAAATCTGCCACCACTTAAGAAAACATCAAATAAAAAACAGGACACCCTGCCTGGCCTAAAACCCTACATGGGAAATTTATCTTTCCCGACGCTTGAACTAAAAGATATGCAAGGTGTGGTCAGAAAACTTGCAGACTTTAAAGGCAAAATTGTACTTATCAGTTTTTGGGCAACCTGGTGCCCGCCTTGTGTCAGGGAAATACCTTCCATGAACAAGCTCTATGCCGACATGGATAAAAGTAAGTTCGAAATACTTGCGGTAAACATCGGTGAAAAAAAATCAATCGTGAAAAAATTTTTAAAACAAAATAAAATTGATTTCCCGGTCTTGCTGGATACTAACAAAAAATATTACCTGGAGTGGAAGGTGTATGTGGTGCCCAGTAATTATTTAGTAGATAAAAATGGAAAACTAATCGCCGGCAGTGTGGGTGCCATTGACTGGCAAGCAAAAGAAACGATTGAGAAAATAAAAAATCTGATAAAGAAGTAAGCTGCAGTTTGTAAACGAAAACACCCGTCATGCCGGACTTGATCCGGCATCCAGGAATAAAATATAGTGCCTTTGAATTTTTTCCGTAATGAAAGTCAAATACTGGATTCTGCATTTCATGTAGGGTTGAAACTGTCCGCCCTCCACTTTGTCGTTTGTAACAGGTTTTTTGGTGGGTAGCGCCTACCCTACACCTCTGGCCTGTTTAGCAGACTCTCAAATATCAACCTACCATTTTTGTTCAGAAGCTTCGCTTACTTCGTCCCGGTTTAAAATCGTATAAGAGCGCTTGTCTCCCGACTCATAATAGGTACGAATAATCAGCTCACTGAGTATGCCCGTGGTCAGGAATTGCACGGACATCACAGACAATAATATTCCCAGCATTAACAATGGCCGGGATCCAATATCAACCCCGGTAAATATCTTGAGACCAGCCAGGTATAACAGTATCAACATTCCAGCAGAACCCACGTACAAACCAATTTTTCCAAAAAAATGTCCCGGGCGTGCGTTGTAACGCATGAAAAAAAAGACCGACATTAAATCGAGTATTACGCGGAAGGTACGGGAGATGCCGTATTTTGATTCCCCAAACTGGCGCGCGTGATGGGTTACCACTTCTTCCTTGATACGGTCTGGTGAGGTTTGCATGGCCACCCATGCCGGAATAAAACGATGCATCTCGCCGTAGAGTTTGACCTCTTTAATGATATGGGCGCGGTAGACTTTCAGGCTGCAACCATAATCATGCAAGGTAATGCCGGTTATTTTACCGATTAAGCGATTGGCAATGGCTGAAGGTATTTTTCTCAGTATTAGTTTGTCTTTCCTGTTTTTACGCCAGCCGGCCACCATGTCCAGGTCTTCATCAAACATTCGATTTACCAGTTTTGGAATATCGATGGGGTCGTTTTGCAGGTCGCCATCCATGGTGACCACTACTTCACCCCTGGCCGCATCGATGCCGGCCTGCATGGCGGCGGTTTGACCAAAGTTGCGCTGTAGATGAATGGGACGAATCGTGTTTTCATTGTTTTTTGCGGATTCATCCAGGGTCTTGCGGGTATTATCGCTGCTGCCATCGTTAATCAATATCAATTCCCACTGGTCAGGATAAGAAGCCAGTGCATCCTCAACTTTTTTGATTAAGGGTTTGACATTGAGCTCCTCATTATAGAGAGGTACGACAATTGACAGTCGGCGTTTTTGTTTTTTTTGATTCATTATTTTGCTTAATCTCTGAAATTTATTGTCCCATTCACTGGCTAGCCTAACCAGTCATTGGTAAATAATCAATTCGATGCTTTGTTATCTACAGGTTTTTTAGTACGGGGAATCATTAACCCGACAAGGGCGCCAAGAATTGTCGCGCCCAACAAAAACAGGTGCAGGTTAACTGCACCCAACAGGCCGTCAGTGGCATTAACACCAAATGGCAACATGGCAGCGATGACCCCTGCTTCGTAGGTACCGGCACCGGCAAAACCATGAATAGGCAAAACACTGGTCAGGTCACCGGCAATGACGCCTATCCAGGCCACGAGATAATTGATATCAATAAACTGGATCAACACCCAAGAAAATACCGATATCTTGACCAACCAGTTCAGTAGTGTCCAGCACCAGGAACGGTAAAACTGGTTATTGTCCCTGGGGAAATTTTGCAGTGTCGTAATGACCAGTGACGAGGCCAGGCCTCTTTTTTTCTCACTATTTGGACGACGCGATAAAAATATTAAAAATACCTGGTTAAACTTCTGAATAAATATGGGCAATAATAAAAACGGAATAGCCAGCACCATGGTTATGGTCGTGCCTAAAAAATACTTGCCAAATATAATCAGACCAAGCAATAACAGTGTGTGCAAATCCAGCAGGCGAAACCAGGCAAGCGCCGGGCCTGACCTGGATAGAGGAATATTATAATAACGCTGCATAAGTATCGGGAAACTCGCTTCGCCCGCGCGCATGGGAATAAAGTTATTAAAAAAATTATGTAATAATATAAGTCTGAACGTGCCCAACAATTTTATTTTCTGGTTTATTTTTTGACGATCGCGAAAATAATCAAATACCCGCAAGGCACGAAGCCAGTAACTAAAAAATACAATAGTCAACGAAATGGCAATATTTAAATATGAAAGTTGCTGCCAGGGTTTTAAAAGTGCTGGCCAGCCATAATATTTTTCTACTAATGCAATAAATATAAGTGCTATGACGACCCCGGCCAGGATTTTTATTTTTTTAGATAACATGCCGGGATTCAAGAAGCCTTGTTCAGGTTTCTTTTCAGTCGATAAAGCTTGATGGTTGACTGTATTGGCTCAAGACTTCTTGATTCAAGTGCCCGCATCCAGTCCTGTTTTGTCGTGCCCTTGCGGGCAAACTTGACCCAGGTACTCCTGGAGCTGAGAGTTTTAAAAGAATAAATAGTTTCAAATTTAATATCGGCACTGGTTAACTGTTGCTCCAGGTAACCGCTGTCCTCTGCCCTGGTATAAACCATGGTGTATTTCTCGGGTAATGCCGCAGTAATATTTTTTAATCTTAAATAGGCCTTGCCTGATTTAATGGCGAGTAAGGCCGGCTGTGGGCCATGGAACAGAATTACGTGTTCTCCTTTTACCAGTGTCAGCGCCTTGTCTGGCATGGCATTGATTCCCATTCCCGGGTACACCAATCCAAGTAGTACAAGCCACAAGGCCATGGATGAGATAATCATTTTTTCCTGGTTCTCGCTTCGCCACCAGGTGACACAAAAATAAGACAAAGTAATGAAGCCCAGTAAGGCCATAAAATACTCGCCCTGGAACCAGGCGATAAAAAACATCATTGGTAGCGAAATCAGAATCGCAAACAAAATCGCCAGCCGTGCGGCCAGTTTTACTTTTTGAATATTAACGAAATACGGCAGCGCGGCAATTATCAGGGCCATGGGCAAAATAGCGCCAGCCATGTAGCGGGTGAAACTTCGAAAGAAAAAGAATGGCAACAGGCTAATCAATAACCATACCAGCAACATGATCAATAATTTGCCGTGATCGTTTTTAAGGGCCAGAAATGATTTTGTTTTAAACAAGACCCATACCAGGACAAATGACCAGGGAAATAATAAAAGTAACAAGGCGCTGACGGGTGCCGCTGAGAAGGTCAATAATTTTCTGGAGCGGACGTCTTCTTGCAGCATACCCAAACTGGTTTCCGGGAATGCGGTATAAACGTGGATAAACCAGGGCAAGGTTAATACCAGGAAGACAATGACAAACAAAAGACTGTGGCCATATTGTCTAAATAACAAAGCGCGTTTGTCCCGGTCAACAAGAAATAACGCCAGCCCCCCTGCCCCGAAAACCGCCAGCCCCAGCGGGCCTTTTGTTAACACTGCGGCAGATAACGCCGCGGCACTCGCCAGTATTAATAACAGGCGCGGTGTTTGCCACCACCGTAATAAAAGGTATAACGCCAGTGTGCTAAATGTAGCAGCTGGTAAATCCAGCATCAGGCGCCGGCTCTCAACCGCCAGGGACAAAGTTGAGAGTGTAATGAATGCGGCCAGCAGGCCATAACGACGATCTACCAGGATCTCGCCAATTCTTGATATCAGGTAAATGAATAATACTGCGAGTAGTACGGCCACAATGCGCGCGCTCAGCAACGAGGCGCCAAAAATCTCCATACTCGCCCGGCTTAACCAGTAAATCATGGGGGGCTTTTTTAGCCGCGGCGCATCATCAAGCCAGGGCACCCACCACTTATCCAGCTCCATCATGGTCAGGGGCGTCCGCAGGCTCAGAAAATACTCATCTTTGCCGGTAATGCCGGTTATTTCCCATGTACCCGGTAGCAAAACGAGCATCGCGAAGCCAGCCAGGATAAGACCTGCTATCAAAACCGATTTATTTTCCAGGGCGAAAATGAATGATGCAGGAAGTTTCATATAAGATGGTTTAAAATGACTGTCTGGTGCTCACAGACCGCTGACAATAACTGATAACCGAAGCCCACGCAAAATATATAAAAAATATCAATGCGCAAAAATTTTTCTCCCACTGGATCCTGGTTGATTCCCTCGTTAGCGCTGGTGCTCGCACTGGTACTGGGTTGGTTTGCTTATGATGTAAAAATAACGCCTGTTTTTGTTGTCCCTGCCAGTTTAGTCGGACCAATTAAATCAGCCGGTTCTGACACGTCAATTTATAGTGAATCCTTTATATTTCCCAAGGGCCTGAATGCCTATAACCACGCCTCCAGCCTGATTGAATTAAACAACGGCCAAATACTGGCAGTCTGGTATGGCGGTAGTCGTGAAGGCGCGCCTGACGTTAAAATATTTAAATCTGTATATGGCCCAATTAAACCTGGTGATCCAAATATTAAAGACTGGTCAAAACCAATAGCCGTGATCGACGCGACCAGGGTTTCAAAGGACCTGGCGAGATATGTAAAAAAAATAGGCAATCCAGTAATCCACCGGGACGATGCAGGCAAGCTCTGGATATTTTTTGTGACGGTTTCAGTGGGTGGCTGGTCCGGCAGCAGTCTTAATTACATTATCTCTGAAGATGAAGGCGTTAACTGGTCAAAAACAAAACGCCTCATCACCAGCCCCTTCCTTAACGTCAGCACTCTGGTTAAAGGCCAGCCTTTTAATTACAAGGATGGCAGTATTGGCCTGCCGGTTTATCATGAGTTGGCTGGAAAATTCAGCGAACTGCTGCGCATCAACAAAAATGGTGCCATTATCAGCAAGGCCAGGATTACCCACGGCAGGCAATCACTGCAGCCATCAATTGCAATTCTGGGCAAAAAAAACGCGATTGCATTAATGCGTTATTCAGGCAAGGCACCAAAAAGAATTTTATCGTCAACAACGGCTGACGGGGGCATGACCTGGAGCCCCGGCAAAAAATTATCATTGCCCAACCCAAACTCCGGGTTAATGGTACGCGCGGTAGCGGATAACAGGCTTTTACTGGTTTTTAATAATACCGAACATGGCAGACATATATTATCGTTAGCGGTTTCTGCTGATGGTGGTGGGTCATGGAAAATTATCCATGATTTTGAGCGACGCCCTATCGAATCCAAAGACAGGTTTTCCTACCCGTATTTTATCAAAACAAAATCAGGTGATTACCATTTGACCTATACCTGGAAAAAACACCTGATCAAACATGTCGTCTTTAACGATCGCTGGTTAAGCAATAAAATAAATTATAAAATAAATACTAAGCATGATTGATTCAACCCAGGTTTATTCTTTTTATACTTATTATATTGTCCTGGCAATACTATTGCAGGGGTGGTCACGATCATTCGACAACAGGCGACTGGCAAACAGCCTGACCTTGTTTGCCCCGCTATTAATTTTAATAATTCCTTTTTCTGGATTACCCGTTGTTTATTACCTGCGAGGTTTTACCGGCGATCTGAGTATTATTACAGCAATACTATTGAGCGCGGCGCTTGCCCGGAAATTTTATAAGTTTGAAATATTAAACAAGAAAACTGCTGGTTATTTTTATTCAGCTATTTTTATTATTGGGGCATTCTTTTATATTACCAGTCTCGGTTATGGCCAGTTTGATCCCTATGGACTGGCTTATGGAAGCCTGGTAATTCCATTCACCCTGCTTGCCAGTTCGATATTGCTAGCCTGGAAAAAACAATATGAACTTGCTGTGTTACTGGTTGTGCC
>QIGL01000029.1 GCA_003228915.1 Acidiferrobacteraceae bacterium | reverse complement strand
TGCCGTCACTTTACTGGGCGGTGTCGGTTCGCCTGGCATTTTCTGATGATAATGGAGCTAACTGGACAGATGCAGCTGTGATAGTGGCTCCTAAAGCGGAAGTCGTACTGACTCCGGGTACAATAACAGTTGCACCGACTTCACCCGTTATTCCTGATCTTGCCGCAGGTATCTGGCAGAGTGAAACGTCTTCATTGGTTTATGATCCTTCGGCACCGGCAGTAGAGCGCTGGAAGTTGATCTGGTTTCAATATTTAAATGCCAATTTGGTTAATTATTTTGCTGACTATAGCTGGATCGCTATGAAAATGGCCTCAACACCTTTGGGATTAGCCACGGCAACACCAGTTAAGTTGTTTGGCGGTGCGGGATTACAGCCGCAAAATACGATTACTATTGCCCCTGTGTTTGCACCGATTGGTGGCGCACCAATAATACAGTTAAACACGGGCATAACCAAAACTGTGGAAGGTGCTAACCTGGCGGATTTAACTTTGTGTGTATTCGCCGAGCCGGGTTTGTATACCACGAACAGTGCATTGTATCTGGGAATTTTCTGTGCCGATGCGACAACCAACCCGATTACCGAATACCTGGTTTATTTTCGTTGTAATAGTCCGTGCACCATGACCAGTGCAGCAAGCTGGGAATATCTCGGACGTTTGTTAACACCGGCGGATGCCCAGGCCGCTACCGGAGATGATCATTTTCAGGCACCGGCACTGGTAGAAAAAAATGGCAAGACGTATTTAATAGCAACACCGGTGGATACCACATCGGGTAATCGGTACAACGGTTGTCGGGCGTATGAGTTTAGTGACGTTAACAGTAACCAGTTGCTCCGTAATGGTGGCCAACTGGTCGAAGCTGCTCGCGTTGATGGAGATGCCAGTACGCATAATGGCGCCTGTGCCGCTTTTAGCGGGATGGTTGGTGGAATTTTGTTCAGCCAGTTTGAAACAACGAGTCCAGCAGAGACGTTTAAGATTTATAAGAGCAATGTGAGTCTGCCGTAGCAAGCGCTCGTGGAAAACCCGGGTCTAGAACCTCTTCGAGCTACATTAAGTACTTCTCGTCTTTTTACTATTTATTATATAGTGTTGCCTGCTTGACAACTACATACAGTGTAAATATATTGTATGTATAATTAAGTTTTAATGGGATTCCCGGAAAGTCAGGCCGAAATGAAGAGTCGCAATAACCCTCATGCTTCAAAATTAAAAAAGCAAGTAACAATACGTATGAGCGAAAATATTATCGACTATTTCAAAAATATGGCGAATGAAACCGGTATTCCTTACCAAAGTCTGATTAATCTATATCTACGCGATTGCGTTTCAAAACATAGGAAAATTAATGTCAATTGGGAAAAGCAGGCCTAACAACTCCCTTTATCATTCAGTGTCAAAGCCAAAACACTGCTAAATTGTCAACACTAACGTAGTATGCCAGTTAAGGTGAGCCTTCATTAGAATAAAAGGATATAGCTAATGAGTAAAAACGAAAAACATAAGAAGGCTACCATTGCAGCAATTATTTTCATGCTGTTATTCATTGCATCGTTAGGCGTGCAGTTATGGTCGTCCGGAAAAGTTTACGATTACGCTGGACCAGACCATATTGCTGAAAATAGTAATGCGATATATGTCCACGCCAATGGGGAAATACTGGTTTTTAGCCATACGGGTAGTCTACTGGCACGATATGGAAAAGAAATTACGGGCATAACAGAAACGCCCATTGATCTTCGTGCACTGCCAGATGGCCGAATCCTGATTGCACTCCAAAGACCTGCACGTTTAATTCTCTGCGACATACAATTTACACAGTGCAAACCATTTGCCAATAAATTGTCTGACAAGCTGGGTAGCCAGTACAAGGTTTGGTGGGAAGACAAAATAAATGTAGTCTTCTCAGCCGATTTCGATTCAGGAAATATTTATGCCTACGATGTTCAGTATGACTCTGTAAGAAAAATGCCGCTTGAGGAAAAACTCTATGGACCGAACGATATCGCCATTGATGATCAACTAAATATATGGGTAGCAGACTCAGCTAGTCGCAGGATTATTCGCTTGGCGCCATCAGGCAATGATTCTTTAAAAATAACAGCAAGCCATAAAACTTCAAATGACCTATCACGACCTGAACAAAATTACCCTATGATGATGGCGGAAGATGATATCGGTCAATGGTGGGTAACGCAGCCAACAAAACTCATAGGTGACGAGGCTGATGTGCTTATTTATGATGCAGAAAAAGGTGCCCAACGCCGCGTTTCTCTGCCAGCGGGTAGTTTTGCTACAGATATTGTCTGGGCGAATGACAGGATGTTGGTCACAGATATGAATAATTTTAACATCACAGAAATACAGCGCGATGCACTGGTGGCCAAGCCCTTTGGCGATAGTGCGTTTTACCAGTTAATGGAAGATGCCAGGCAACAAAAACAGGTCTATCAGCAGCTGGCCCTGATTACTAAAATCGGTATCGGGATATTTGCTATACTAATGATTGGAGCTGCATTTTTCGCAAAACCAAAAGATAAGCAACTGACTTCTAAAGCCAGAATGCAAGATATGAATGACAAGGAAATCGAAGCAAACATCAAGCCTGTACCGGCGCAAACAAATTCTGTGCAGTTTAAATTTAACGGCAAGGCATCAGAATATTTCTCAATCTGGATCGTAAATATTGGCCTGACTATTCTTACGCTCGGAATTTATTCAGCCTGGGCCAAGGTGCGCAACAACCAATACTTTTACGGCAATACCGCGGTCGCTGAATCCTCGTTCCACTACCTGGCTGATCCAATCAAAATACTAAAGGGCAGGATTATTGCCTTTGTAGCATTCGGTGCTTACTACGCCGCCTCAATGGCAAGCACAATGGTTGCTGCAATAATTTTTGCTGTTCTGATGTTGTTGATCCCGTCTTTTATGGTGATGTCCATGTCGTTTCGTGCGCGCAACTCCGCCTGGCGTAATGTACGGTTCGATTTTGAAAAAGATTACAAACGGGCCTACCTGTACCTGGCGTTCCCGGTTATTGTGTTTGGTTTGTACATGTTTGCGAGTTTAATGTTGCAAACGGCCGGTGAGAAGCCGGACATGGAAAAAATTCGTATCGTGATTGCGGTGATGGCTTTGGGGCCATTGGCTATTTTGCTGTTTTTCCCCTGGTGGGAATACCTGATCAACCGGTTTCAATTGGTGAATTCCCGGTATGGCCGCCTGGGATTTTCATTTTCGGCAGGCCCCAAGGATTATTATAAAATATACATCACTGCCGCGATTGTAATTTCGGCGGTAGGGATTTTGATATCAGTTATTATTGCCGCAATTGCGGCTGGCACTATGGCTACTGATGGCGATGCCGAGCCGAAGGAAATACTTGCAAAGATATTGCCTTACGCAGGGTTTTCCATGCTTATATTCATACCGATATACATGTGGGTTTTTGCCTTTATTAATGCACGTAAGACAAATTTAGTTCTGAATTCAATTTCCATCGGATCCCATGGGCTTAATTCTGAGCTCAAGGTTGGTTACATGATGTATTTGTATTTTACCAATACCCTGGCAATTACATTATCGCTGGGATTATTGGTTCCCTGGGCAAAAGTCAGGACTGCACGTTATCGCGCTAGTCGTACACAATTGCTTGCCAACGGCGATCTTAATGACATTGTTGCAGGAGAACACAAGGCGCAGTCTGCCCTGGGCGAAGAAATGGGCGAGATGTTCGACCTGGATATCGGTATGTAGTTGGTGACAATATTGATTAAGGGAAAATACTCCAATGGTAAAACTTCGGCACAAACCGAAGCGTCATTGTCCTATGATGATAACGGTCGTATCAGCGTGTCTGGAGTCGACAGGGCGCCTGTAACCGCCACCGATATAAAGATATCATCTCGCCTCGGTAATACCCCCCGATATATACACTTTGTTGATCATAGCCAGTTTGAAACGGAAGATAATGATGCGGTGGATCGCATGATGCTCGAGCTTGGACTTGCTAAATCCAGTCTAAGTATTCATCGATTGGAATCTACAAAACGTATCGTAGCCATTACTGTTGTGCTTGTTTTTGTGTTCGGTTGGTTATCCGTCCAGTATGGTATTCCGGCACTCAGCAAACAAATAGCATTTGCATTACCAACGGTGGTTTCAGAGAAGTTGGGTGAAAACGTATTTGAATTCATGGATGAGAACTGGTTTGAACCCACTACACTACCTGAAAACAAACGCGCAGAACTTCAGGTTTTATTCACAGGGTTGGTGGAGAAAATTGATAACCCGCCAGCCCTTAAACTTATTTTTCGTGATGCCGGGGTCTTGGGTGCTAATGCAATCGCTTTGCCGGATGGGACGATCGTAATGACAGACGACCTTGTGAAGCTGGAGGCATCAGATATGGAGCTTGGCTCGGTAATGTTGCATGAGATTGGCCATGTCCAGCAACGTCATAGCCTGCGTCTTGCGACCCAAAACTTTGGTCTGGCCGTGCTGATAATGTTGTTTACCAGTGACGTGTCGACCAGCAGCTCCCTTATAACCGCTATCCCGGTTGTGCTGGTGAAGTCGGGTTACTCGCAAGTTATGGAGCAGGAGGCAGATAGTTATGCGCTTGATTACATGCTGGCCAATAATATTGACCCGATTTATTTTGCCAATATGATGGTAAAGCTACAAGCGTCATATGCTCGTCGGTTGAGTTGTCCCAAGTCAGGGAAGCCTTCCCAGGCCAGGGATGAGAAGTGTGATGAGCAAAAGGCGGCGAAACAGGGTACAGGCAAATTAGATTCGCCAGAAGAAACTACAGAAGAATCGGAAATTGTCGATTATTTTTCATCTCATCCGGCAACAAAAGAGCGTATCGAGCGATTTAAGTCGGCGAGTAAAAATTTATCAGACAAGGGAAAATTGGATAATCGCCAGTAGCGAAGGGAATGAAATTTATTTAATAAAAAAAGTTATTTTACAACAGGGGTGATGCCAGGCGCGCCACTCGTGCGGCTACTCGAAAGAAAAAAGATTTACTATCAAAATGTATCTTCTGCACTTCATCGCTATTATCCAGATCGACATTTAGCATAGACTCTACCTGGGTTACAAAATTGCTACTTGTTACCAAACCCGTTACTTCAAAGTTTAAATGCATGGATCGATTATCAAAATTGACCGTGCCGATGCCAGCCACTTCATCGTCGACCAGTATGACCTTTTGGTGTAAAAAACGTTCACGGTAGCGAAACAGGCGAATACCACAATGGATCATGTCGCCGTAATAAGTAAACGAAGCAAATTCAACAAGTTTATGGTCTGCCTTGGCGGGTAATATAATTCTCACATCCACACCCCTAATCGCAGCTGATTGTAGCGCCCGTACCATCACTTCATCGGGCACGAAATATGGACTGGTAATCCATAAACGCTTATGGGCCATATTAATCAACGAGCTGAACAAAACGCTACACCGGGGAATTTCATCTGCTGGGCCCGTCCCGACAATAGCCACTGCGTTATCACCCGAGTCAGACACCACAATATTTTGACTGATCTGCGGTGCGCTCTCGGTAGCCCAGTACCAGTCAACTAAAAAAGAGAGCTGTATATGCTGGCTGGCGGGCCCTGTTATTTTCATATGTGTGTCTCGAAACCCGAGATACTCATCCCCCAAATTATGACCACCGACAAAACTGGTAATGCCATCGATAATAAGTAACTTACGGTGATTTCTGAAATTGACCTGGAATCGATTATTTCGACCCTTGGTTGTTTTAAAGCCAGACACGTGGATAGACTCCTTGCGCATGACATCCAGGTATGACTCGGGCAAGTGAAAACAACCAATCTCGTCGTAAAGAAAATATACCTGTAGCCCGGCTCGCGCTTTTTCAACGAGCGCGTCTCGCAAGCGGCATCCTGATTCATCATCCCGGACAATATAAAACTGTACCAGTATGTAAGTCTTCGCATTTTCAATTTCAGCCAGCATGGCACTATAAGTTGCCTTGCCATCAATCAATAATTCCAGTTGATTGCCTGATGTAAAGGGAATGCGTGTTAAACGTTTTACGACTGCCTCGATAGTTTCCAGAGATTTCCGTGAAGGCGCTGCAACCGCATTCATTTTTGAAAACCAGTCTTCACATTGACATTTTATGTCTTCTTCTTTGGCACGAATAAGTTCTGCGTAACCATGAAAACGTGTGCGACCAACGAGTAAATAAAGTGGTATCGTGATCAACGGCATCGCGATTAAGGCAATAGACCAGGCGATGGTGGCCTGGGATGAGCGCGGTCGCATTACTACCTGAAAAGCAAGTAGTATAGCCACCAGTTCGACTGCGACATAAACAACAGAAACTATGTATATATTAGATAATCCAAACATGTGTCTAGCCTGTGGTAAACCCGTGTGATTAAAATATTGTGGGATAAACCGGGTTAGTGCTGATAAATAATAACACAAACCTGCTTTATTGAAATCAAGATCAGGAAACTATGATATCTTGGTGTTATTTTTTGAGCCAGAACTGGGCATTGGTTGCATTCACAGAAATAGGCTGCTTGTACGGTAAGGATCTCGTGGGTAATTATAATAATTTTTCTGATTCTGACAATCTGTATCCCAGTATTGGAGCTGGCGTGTCCTACGCATTAAAACCAGAGGAGAAGATCATAGTAAGAGCGGAGGTAGCTGCGGGCAAAGAAGGAAGTTACGGTTTTTATCTGAAATTTGGTCAACCATTTTAATGCTGGAGAGTTACTCATGAGTTATGGGCAGGCAGTCAGGAAAGTAATGCAGGAAAAGGGTGTCGAACAATCAACAATGATGAAAACACCTTGTTTGCGGTACAAGGGTGATTTTATTGCCATGATGTTTGATAAAGCGGATTCCCTGATTATTAAAGTTTCACCAGAAAGGGTAAATGAATTAATAGCCAGTGGTGCAGGGAATGAGTTTAACTTTACAAAAAAAAGATTTAAAGAGTGGGTTCTTATGCCATCAAAATTCGAGAATAAATATGAGACGTATATTATTGAAGCGCTGGAATATGCCAGGAATAAAAATAAATAACAACAAAGGAGATTACAATGCCAGGAGAAATTAAATCTTCACACGTCCTCGAAGATTCCAGGATTAATATAAAACTGAAGCTCTCGGCATTATGGGCATCAGTGATGTTTCTATACCTGTACGGAGACTATTTTAGCCTCTATAAAACTGGCACGCTGGATAGTATGCTGGCTGGGCAAATCGGCCCCCTGGGACCGGTAACACAGGGCATATTACTTGGCACATCAATATTGATGGCCATTCCGGCCGTAATGGTTTTTCTCTCACTTGTTCTCAAGCCCGTGGTGAATCGATGGAGCAATATTATTCTGGGAATCTTCTACACAATCATTATGCTTATCGGCCTACCGAGTGAATGGTATTACTATATTTTCCTGGGCGTCATTGAGATGACTCTTACGCTGCTAATTGTTTGGTATGCCTGGACCTGGCAAAAATACAATCTATAAAACCTGCGTAATTATCGGGTAAGCGGAGCACTGGTCAGGGCCTGGGCAGGGTTTTATAAAGCCTGTGTTGCATCATTACTGGCTAAAGTAGCACTATTCAAACAAAAATAAATATTGAGATTGTTATCGGAGGATTTATGAAGGCAAAAGATACGACCACTAGTAATGTGCTCACAGCGCAGGTAATCGAAATAACCATACGATTGGGGCTGGTACTCCTGTTGTTGTTTTGGAGCCTGGCCATTGTCAGGCCTTTTATCTTGCCGGTGATATGGGGCATCATAATCGCGGTTGCTGTTTATCCGTTGTTTATTAAATTTAAATCGGTTCTCGGAGACAGAAATAAACTGGCCGCCATTTTGTATACCATCGTAATGGTTGGGTTGCTGATCACCCCTACTGTAATGATTACGGATTCACTGATTGATTCATCACAAAACATTGCCAAGAATGTCAAAAAGGGCACGTTGTCGATTCCGCCACCAAACAAGCGTGTACAGGAATGGCCTGTAATAGGCAAGGAAGTGTTTGAGATCTGGACCAAGGCGGCAACGAACCTTAAAAGTACCTTAAAAACTTATCGTGTCCAGGTTAGAAAAATTGGAGAAGTGATCGTTGGTGCGGCCGCAGGAGCTGGGGGTACAATATTACAGTTTATATTATCAATAATAATATCCGGTATTTTTTTGGCAACTGCCAACAGCGGTCATAGTGCAACATTAAAAATTATCCAACGCCTGGCTGGAGAGAGCAATGGCAAAAAATTTAGCGAACTTACCATTGCAACAATTCGTAGTGTTGCCCAGGGCGTCCTGGGTGTTGCGCTTATACAGGCCACATTAGCTGCTATAGGATTATACTTTATGGATGTTCCGGCATGGGGCCTCTGGACAATATTAGTACTGGTGCTGGCTATCGCACAGTTACCACCAATAATTATTTTGGGGCCGATTATTTTTTACGTGTTTTCATATGCGGATACGACTCCGGCCATTATATTTACCATATGGAGTATTGCTGTAAGTGTCAGCGATGGATTCTTGAAGCCATTATTTCTGGGCCGGGGTATGTCGACACCAATGCTGGTCATTTTACTGGGTGCCATCGGCGGCATGCTAATGTCTGGTATTATCGGACTGTTTGTCGGCGCGATTATCCTGGCTTTAGGGTATGAGTTATTTATTGCCTGGCTGGATAACAGCATCCCGCAGGTGAAAGAAAAAACTTAAAGGCGAGCTAAAGAATGGGTGGCGTGATTTAACTAGCGACAAATCGAGGGGGCAAAACGTGGCCCGATGTTTGTCTTGTTCTCGCCTACCTTTTCCATGCCTTCAGGTGCCTTGGCGAATGCACAGACCCAGTCAATTGGGCTGTTGGGGCTGTCCGTAACAACCACAGGCTGGACACTGATGATCTTGCCCTTTAAAACCGGTAGTACTTTATTGCCCAGCTCTACATGCATGGCGCCTTTTTCCAGGGTCATACGGACAACTGAAGTACTAATGAGTTTGTCGGGCAAGGGAATGCCAAGCGTTTCATTTGATTCCGGGAATTTTCCACGGAAGCGATAATAGGTGGTGACTGCAGTCTTGTAGGCTTCGGGAATTTCCAGGGCATGAAGCACCTGCTTGCGACCCTTTGGCAGAGTGTTTACCGGGATTGCCATTGCTGCCAGGATGGCAATAATCAGCAATACCACCATTAGTTCGATTAAGGAGAAGCCTTTGATGTTCATGGGGGAATTCATGCGCGCTCAATCTTAATTATTATCTTAACCAAAGATAGACGAGATCAACGCATATAGCTAGTATAGACCAACTTATTAACCCACTACGCCTGAATAATTACAGACTGTCTTTGAAAAAAATAGGAGGTAGCTTCGATGGACCGACTGGAAAAAAATAAAGAAACAGTAAAGGCCTTCTATGATCTCATGTTTAATCAGGGCAAACCCCGTGAAGCTGTTAATTTATACGTGGGTACGAACTACATTCAACACAATCCTCATGTTGCAAATGGTAAAAAGGCATTTATTGATTATTTTGAGCTTATGGCCAGGGACTACCCGGGAAAAAATGTAACATTCAAGCAGGTCATTGCTGAAGGCGACAAGGTGGTATTGCATTGCCACCAGGTGTGGCCATCAGACGAAGCGCAAAACTGGGCCGGTATTGACATATTTCGCCTTGATGAAAATGGCAAGATTATTGAGCATTGGGATGTCCTGCAAATAGTGCCAGAAAAATCAGCTAACTTGAATACGATGTTCTAGTGCAATGTGAGGCTATATGCACGGATAATATAGAGCAAGCGGCAGTGGGGTGCCAGGCGGCCCGAATCACTCTATAATGAGTGACAATAATTAGTAACTACCGAGGTTAATAAAAAAGGAATAATGTACATGGTAAATATCCTGAAAATAAAAATTACCGGCTTAATTATTTCGGTCGTTTTGCTAATTTCAGCATGCAGCACTATTTCGGTATCGGAAAATTATGATACCAGCTACGATTTTAGCAAACTAAATACATTCAATTTTATCCGATCTGAAGACAAAAAGAATGCATTGACCATAAAACAAATCGAAAAAGAATTAAAAACACAGTTGGTCGCCAAAGGCCTCAGATTTGTGACCGCAAACCCGGATTTCCAGGTGGCAGTTTATGGTGGTTCAGAGGATAAGGTGAGCATGAAAAGTACTTATAGCGGTTACAATTATGGAGGCTGGTACCGGGGAGGTTATGGCGGTGGTATATCTTCCGGCAGTACGATTGATGTTTATGAGTACAAAGAAGGTACATTGGTGCTGGACTTTATTGATGGGAAAAGCAAGCAAGTGGTGTTTCAAAGTATCGCCACAAAAGAGTTGGCGCGAAATCCCAGCATGGAGACTCGTTTGAAAAATATTAAAAATGTTGTAACCAAAGCAGTCAGGGATTTTCCACCTGCGCCAAAAAAGAAATAACAATAAAAGCGAATAAATTATAAATAGAATTCTGGACTTGAGTCAGTATTATTTAAAAGGAATAAGCCAATGAGCACGCTAAGCTTGAAAACGATTATTGTCACACTCAGTGTAATATTATTATCGGCTTGTGCGGGCAATAAAGTCCAGCCAGATTTCGATCCCGATATTGATTTCAGCCAGTATAAAAGTTACCGCTGGATGAGTGAAAAAGCCAATACCAAAACTCAGGCAAAAAATCCTTTTATTCACAAGGCTATTATTAAGGAAGTAAATAGCGAGCTGATGAATAAAAAATATTTTAAAAAAGAAACAAACGACAAGTCAGATTTTATTATTGACTACTACCTGACAATCGAAACCAGGCAGCGCCAAAGCAATACCAGGGTAGGTTTTGGTACTGGTGGTCATAGTGGTAGTACTTCTGTTGGTGTCGGCATGTCATTCCCGATCACAAGCGGAACAATTGAAAAACAAGTGACACTGGTCATAGAAATTTCAGATAGTATAACAAATACCGTTATCTGGCGAGCCACGAGCACCGACGTCTTTAATGCAAAAACGGCTGATCAGAAAACCAAAGAACGTATTCGGAAATCAGTTAATAAAATCCTGGCTGAGTTTCCACCAATAAAAAAATAAAATCTCTGCCAGTCAAGAGACACGATAAATATTAAATTACACGAGTTGGTTATATGAAAATAATATCAGTTTCAAATATATTTTTAACTGCATTGATGTATGCTGTCATAACAGGGACTGTTTTGGCGCAACCACCAACAGACCGTGCTGAAACCGCCACCATCAAACCAGGCTCAAACTGGTCACCACCAGGACAAGAAAAGTCTGTAGCTTTTGCATTCCCGGAGGGCGAGGTTACACTAACATCGAGCGGCGCATGGTCAGCCAAGGGTTGGATACGACATGCCGGTATACTCTGCGGCAGGTATAGCGTCGGTGTGCAATTTGGTATCGGCTCACCAGGATGTATTAGTGTTGAATGGAAAAATGAGCCACAATTTAGTGTGTCAAAGAGCCAGTGCAATAATGCCATTCTAAAACATCTGGTTTACGAGAAAATCCCTGAACTGAAAAAATCATTTGAAAAAATTACTTGTGCCCGTCGGGTTGTCAGGTGTAGGGGTAATTGTAAAGGTAGTGGCGGTACATTTACCAACGAGCAGTAACACCTGTTAAACCAGCAAGTTCAAGATAAGTGTTGACAGGGTAATTACTGAGTTCATCATATTTCAACTTGAGGTTGATCATGAAAAGAACCATCCTAATATTAATACTGGTTTTTGTTACTGCCGGTCTGCTAACTGGTTGCCCGCATCGTCCAAGACACGGAGGTATACCCAAACCACGCATGCCGTATGTCGAACCACAAGCAGCTGTGCAAAATGGAGATATTGAAAAAAAGATCGAGCGGGATACTTTTCAAAACGCCAGGTATTGAGTGAGTAGCGATCAAGTCACTCTAAATATTGCTTGCTCCAGTCAGCGATAACTTCTGCTGCATAGTCAGCACTCGCAGTTTTGCTCAATAAATGATCGGCACCATCAAGCTGAACCAGTTTTTTGGGTTCTAAAGCCATATCGAACAAGTGACAGGCGTGTTCAAACTCAATTAGCTTGTCATCAGGTGAGTGCAGGATCAGGTAAGGGCGATTTAATGTCTTCAATGCATCGGTCAGGGAGTGTTCGCTAATATCATCCAGGAACTGCTGGCGCAGGGTAAATTGTTGGCCACCTATGGTCACATGGGCACATCCCTGTTCGCGGATGGTGGTTACCGTCTCCCTTAATAAGCGGGTCAAATGGGCCGGATCACTGGGAGCGGCGATGGTGGCAATGGCACGTACTTCGGGTAAACGAGTGGCAGCAATAATGGCTGCGGCACCGCCCAGGCTATGACCTATTAGTAAATCAGGTGCTTGTAAATGTTCAGCCATATATTCGGCGGTAGTGATAATATCTTCAATATTAGAACTGAAATTGGTGTCAGAAAAATCACCCTCGCTATCACCGAGCCCGGTAAAATCAAAACGTAACACAGCAAAACCTCTTTTTGCCAGGGCATGGCTGACTTGTGTTGCGGTGCCGATATTTTTACCACAGGTGAAACAATGAGCGAATAAGACATAAGCCCGTATGTCTGAGGTGGGTGTTTCCAGAATTGCCGATAGCTTGTGGCCGGTTTTGTTTGTAAACGAAAGTTGTTGCCGGGTGTTTTTGTTCATATGGTGTGATTACCTGCCAGTACCCTTAAAGATTTGTCATAAAAAATTACCAGGCCAGAGTATACAGGGGTTTAATTATTCCTGTAGGCTGGTTTGTAGTAAAACCTGTGGTACAGGCGTATTATGAAGTCTCTGGATTGATTGTTTTAGAGATTATTATGCCTTATCTATCTGGTTTTTTATTGACTGCTTTTGTGTTGATGCTGGCATTAACAGGGCCACTTATCGCTGGCAACCCCAATATTATAATTGGCTACGATCAACAACGTGACGAAATAAGCATCCAGGCAGAAAACGCTTCCTTAACCACCGTACTATCGGATATTGCCAAAAAAACCAGGATCACCATACACATTGACCCCGTGGTTGAAAAAACAGTGAATTTCCAGCTCCCGCGGCAACCCTTGCAACAAGCCCTGCAAAAGATAGTCAAGGGCCTGAGTTACATTATTGAGTACAGTACGAACGAACAAGAGCGTGTTGTGGTGAGTGGCTTGAGAATATTACCAAAAGGTAAACAGGATAGCGGTCAGTTGGTACCGGTATCAACACTGAATGCCCAAACGAGTTTTAGCGATAAAGCAAGGAAAAATATATCTGGCGGCTCGTTAAATCGACGTGGTAATTTTTATCCAGGTGGTCGCTAGTTTCGGCATAATCATAAGCCAGGATAAGTAAACGCTACCTAATTGGCGAAATCTTGTGTCTCATTACCCGGTACATACTACCGATTTATAAGAACCATAATCAGGCCGTTATTGATCCTGACTATAAAAAATGGCGGGCCGGGGCCCGCCGTCAAAATATAATAATTTATTTAATTGTTACTTTGTTATTTCCAGTCGCAAGTCAAACTTTTCATTACCGATACCAGTAATATTGATCGAATCCGGTGGCCCGGTACCAGAATGATTCGGGAACCTAGCGTCTGTAGAGGATAGCTCACATCTATGGGTAATACCGCCACTCGCAGCTGTGGTGCCCATCCAGATCACCAGGTTATCCGTGCCATTATAGTTAAAGGGCGTGGTCAGTGGCACGGTAATCCAGTCCCCTTGCACCAGACCTGCGGGAATGTTAAATGGCATGTCATACACAACTTGCTGGCTGATGAAGTTATTGGCAGCGATAGCATCAATGCTTTCCAGCAGGGTATGACCCATGATTACCTTGTAGTTATTTAAGGTAGTGGCTGTTGATGTGGCAGCTTCCAGGCGACAGGCCACGCTTGTTATTTTCGCGGCAGTACCCAGCTCACTGGCACGGTACAGATTCATTCTGCCACCAATTCCGCCAATTCCATTGCCGGGGAATGCATTGGAGGTTCCTGAGACAGCATCAGTAATGACACCTATAGTGCTACCATTGAAACGGAATTTCAGATGGTAATAAGCACTATCAACATTAGCTGCTACCAGCGCGCCGCTTGAACCTTCTGCACGCCGACCGGTAACAGTAGCAACCCTGGCATTGTTGTTGGCTGTGCCAACCGTTTTATCGATATCAACAATTAAATTATCAGTGCCATTGTAGGTAAATATACCGTCCGGTATTGGTATCCAGACCCAGCCACCTGCAGGGATGCCAACCGGAATATTAACTGTCACATTGGTGGCAACCGTGACCGGTGTATCACTATAATTATCTGCGAAGGTTAGCCCCAGGGTAGACAAGGTTGAGTGGCCCATTTTCAGGCTAAAAGTGTAGGCGCCAGCCGCTGAGGTTGTATTCATCTGGTAGGCTATCCCTGTAATCGGACCTGATCCATTGATTTCGCTTGCCAGATAAAGACTCTGCATACGTGGCATTGAGAAACCAAATGGAGACAAGTTAGAGCCTGTTCCGCCCATGGTTTGTTCGTTATCACCACCAGCGAAGTGGAGCTTCATGTTAAGCCCAGCATCCAGGGACCCAGTTCCAGACAAAAGGTTGATGCTCCAAAGTGAATGAGCGGCCAGACCACTATCTGCTTGGATACCTATGGTTTGGCTACATACACCAGTTCTGATGAAATCAACAACAAGATTATCAACACCGTTATAGTTAAAAGGGGTATCAAGTTGTATAGTAAAGTAATCATCAAGAGCTACGGCAGGAATAATTACCTGAGCGTTTGTAAGCACAGTCTCAAGCTTACCTTTTCCTTGTTCGATGTTGGTTATGAAAGTATTTACAAGAGGGGTCTGGCTCGTATGCCCCATCTTAATTGTAATGTCGTTACAAGTAGACCCTGTACTGGCTTGATTCGACTTGAACGAAATAGCGTTAATGAAACCAGATCCCGAAATTTGTGAGGCATCGTAAAGGTGCATTACATGAAAATCAACAGGAGCAGCATCTGGGAAGTGTCCGCCATAAGCTGTCCCTGTTCCCATTATAGCAGTCTTTATAAACCCACCCGTTGCCAATGGACCACCGCCTCCGCCACCGCCTCCACCACTACTGCCTCCACAGGCGCCAAGGGCCAAGGCGGAAAGGATGGTAAATAATATGAGTAGATTTTTCTTATTCAATTTAGCTCTCCTATTAATGAATATGCAGGTATATTGCGTCAAAGCTACCATATAATCCTTACGTTGGCCTTACATTTTCTGGTTTCTTTTGAATATTTTTTAAATTATCGATTCTGTGGTTAATTCTTACTCGCCAATAATATTATCAAATCCTAATATAGTATTTTCCCCGTTTAGCTACTGTATAGTTTTATTGTATTAAGCCCATGGTATTTCGAAATCTCATATCAATCTTTAATTATTTAGGTCCCGTAGTGGGTTCTTGGTCAGGTATTATTTACTTACTGGATTACTACCTTGAGGGTTTAAATTCCCGGCAAGCGCGCTACAATGTAGCCCCAATTATACATAACAGGGAGTGTGTTGTTGGCCCTGCCATACGTAAAATCAGCTTACAGTCAAAATAATAAAAAAGGGTGTCAATAATGAACAAAAAGATAAGAGTTTTTACCTGTATTATTTCTGTACTATTCATAACAAGTGTGCAAGCAGAATCGAATCCAGAGCCTGTGGATGAGAAAAAGCAGCAAAATGAAAGATATGATCGTACTAAAGAAGCCTGTAAAAAAAGATCGTTGCCAGGTGAATTAACCCGGGTAGATTGCCGAATAAGTAAAGAGGGCCGTGCCATAGCAGAAAGCAACACGCTTATTCCGCACAAACAAAACTACATTTTATTTTATGCTTATGAATCGGAGCCCAACCTGGATACCTGGATCGGTTATGACGGGGAGCCGAATAACCAGGAAGTAATTTTTCAGATTAGCTTTAAATATCCTGTCTGGGTTCAGGAAAATAAATCACAAGATATATTTTCTTTATTTCTTGGCTATACACAGAAATCTTTCTGGCAGCTATACAATAAAAGAAACTCGTCACCATTTCGCGAATCAAATTATGAACCGGAAATAATGATTAATTATGTGCCCAAGAGCGCATATTTTTGGGGCATTGAAGTGCCGGTGATGACCCTGGCTTTTAACCATCAATCCAATGGCCAGACAGAACCTAAATCACGCAGCTGGAATCGTATTTACCTGAACACCGTTTTTGCCAGGGGTAATTACGCTTTAAGTTTACGGCCCTGGTATCGTATTCCAGAGAGCAAGGACAGTGACGATAATCGCCATATTCTTGACTATATGGGCAGGGGTGATGTTATATTTGCTTACAGTAACGGTAAATACCAGGCCAGTGTGTTATTACGGAATAACCTGGAAATCACCAAGGAGAACCGGGGTGCGGTACAAATTGATTTTGGTTTTCCTATCCCGTCTATACCCCGGTTCCAGTTTTATATCCAGGCATTCCACGGTTATGGTGAGAGCTTGATTGATTATGATTATTCCAGCACCCGTTTTGGTGTCGGTATCCTGACCACAAACTGGTTATGATGGTTATAATTTTCTGAATGTTCACTATTTTATTTATTACAGGAGGAGTATTTTATGGCTAACAAGGAAAAAATCGTATTTACGGGCAATAAAATTGATGTCACTTGGGATGGCGGATTATGCATCCATATCGCGGAATGTGGTCGCGCCAAGGGCGAGTTATTCATCGGTGGGCGCAAACCCTGGTGTCAACCAGACCTGGTAGAAGATGCAGATACAATCAACGTGGTGGAGCGCTGTCCCAGCGGAGCGTTGACCTACACACTAAAGGATCAGTCAGCGGAAGAAAAACCGGAACCTGACAATACCATCACCGTGAGTTATAACGGCCCGTACTTTGTTCGCGGTGATCTGAAGATTGAGTCAATCTCGGCCGATCTTGGTGGCGTAAATTACCGAGCGGCACTGTGTCGTTGTGGCTTGTCGAAAAATAAACCTTTTTGCGACAATTCCCATGAGGATGGTAACTTCAAGGACTACGGCGCTGTTGGTGACACGGGGGCAGGACTGGAAAATACCGGCGGGCAATTAAAAATCAAACCCCTGACCGATGGACCATTATTAATTTCAGGAAATTTAACCATGCATAATGGCAGTGGCCGGGTGGCCTGGACGGGTGACCAGGCGGCATTGTGTCGTTGTGGCGCTTCCAAAAATAAACCATTTTGTGATGGCAGTCACACGGCGGCAGGTTTTAAGAGTGATGACTAGGCTCAAGTTTAGATTGAATCTGGTAATAGGGAAAACTAGTGCGTATTATATTAAGGAGGTTCTGATCAATTGTCATCTCGACCGCAGTGGAGAGATCTCAACCCACGGAACTTCAGCAGTATCAGGAAGTGACAAGATTCCTCCGCATTGGTCGGAATGACATGCATATATTGATCAGAGCTTCCTTAGTGTTTAATATGGAATTATCTGGAAAATATGCATTTTAACCTCAACTTTAAATCACTTGCCTTGTTGTTAATGCCTGGTTTGCTGGCGACGTTTCCTGTTTATGCCAGCGGCATTAATGTTGAATACGACAGTCAAAAAAATAAAATAGCAATTCAGGCAAGCAATGCTTCCCTGACTTCCGTTTTGGCAGAAATTGCCAATAAAACCAACATGACCATTCAGATTGATCCGGCCGTTGAGAAACAGGTCAGCTTCCAGTTGCGCCCACAACCCCTACAGCAGGCCTTGCAAAAAATCGTCAAGGGCCTGAGTTATGTGATTGAGTATAAAATCGATGAAAAACAACAAACCGTGGTTAGTGGTTTGAGGTTATTGCCCAAAGGCAAGCAGGACAGTGGCCAGCTGGTGTCGGTTTCTGTGTTGAATGCCAGGGCGAGTCAAATCGATGGAGAAGGGGATGACACTAGTAATAGTGACAACAATGCATCGGATTATTCGGGCAGTCGTCAAAACAAGCGCAATCATCGACCACAGTCATCACTTAATAACAATCAAAGAAGTATGAGCGAGCATGAAATGATGGATCAAGACACTGGTGTTGGTTCCGATCATCAGAAATATAAAAGAGTAGACAAGAAAAACTATAAAGATAAAAAAAATCAAAAAATAGATAATACAATAAACGACCCGCTACTTGACCCGGCCTTAATGGAGTAATGTCAGGACGGATCACGAGTGATTATATGAAGAAACCCATATACTTCTGAGTATTATTTTATTTTTAAAAAGTACAAATGCAACCAAATGTTTTAATCTGGATCAGCATTGAGCAAGGTAACATCGTTCTTTTTTAATTTTAAAATAATTTCTGACAATTTTCATCTAACAAAAAAAGGGCGGAATTACTCCGCCCTTAATCTGTTATTGGTAAATCTATTTAACAGTAATTATGTTACGTAAACCGTTATTTGTTCAGCCACAACCTGGTATTCAGTCTATAATCTACAGCACTACCAGCACCAAAACTCTTATAGCGATTAAGAAGCCATGATGCATCGGGCCCCATTATACTACATGCCTGGGATGTAAGACCTCCATTGGTCATTGTCTGGATGGCTAGATTATCAGTGCCATTATAACTAAATGGTGTGGTGAATGGGATTTCTATCCAGTCGCCCTGGACAAGACCTGCCGGAACATTGAATGTGCCATTATACACCGTTGTGCCGCCAGCCATGTTAACAGCATCATCTGCTACAAGAATAGTCGCAGTTGTGTTAGCCAGTATAACGGAAAAGTTCGTATGAGCATCAGCAGTAGAAGTGGTCTGGACCAAACGACATGCAAGCTTGTTGATAGTGCCTGCAGTGCCTAGTTCAGCCGCACGTATAAGGAAAACGCGCCCACTGGAAGCATTGTCAAAAACAGTAGCACTAGCATCGTCAGCACCAATCACATCCATGGTGCCGCCGTTGAAGCGGAATACAGTTCCATATGCCGTATCGCTGACACTACCTGTTGCCGCACCGATATTTGCGAGTAAGC
>QIGL01000080.1 GCA_003228915.1 Acidiferrobacteraceae bacterium | reverse complement strand
GCCGATGCCAAAACACCTTCATCCTATGAATACAATGTTGACGTGACCAGTGAAGTTGTCAAATTTGCCCATGCAGCGGGTGTTTCAGTAGAAGGTGAGTTGGGTTGCCTGGGTTCACTGGAGACCGGCATGGCGGGTGAAGAAGACGGTTCCGGTGCTGAAGGCAAACTGGACATGGATCAGTTGTTGACAGATCCTGATGAAGCCGCTGATTTTGTCAAGAAAACAAAAGTGGATGCACTGGCAATTGCCATTGGTACCAGTCATGGTGCTTACAAGTTTACCAAGGAGCCAACCGGCGATATATTGCGTATTGATCGTATTAAAGAAATTCACGCCCGTATCCCGGACACACATTTGGTGATGCATGGTTCCAGCTCGGTGCCACAGGATTGGCTGAAAATAATCAATAGCTATGGCGGTGACATGGGTCAAACTTACGGCGTACCGGTAGAAGAAATTGCCGAAGGCATTAAAAATGGTGTTCGCAAGGTAAATATTGATACCGATTTACGCATGGCTTCTACAGGTTCTGTCCGACGCCATCTTGAAGACAACAAATCCAACTTTGACCCCCGTAAATTTCTCAAGGAAGCCACGAAGGGCATGATGGAAATCTGTAAGGCGCGTTACGAGTCATTTGGTAGTGCTGGCCAGGCCTCTAAAATCAAGCCGATCTCTCTGGAAAAAATGTTCCAGAAATATGAAAGTGGTGAACTGGACCCAACAATTAAATAGTCTTATTAATAGTAACTGTATTACAATTATTAAACAGGCGGCCTTGCGATTGCGGGGCCGCTTTTTTTATTATAAATAATTTTAATTATAAAAATATAAAATTTATTTTTACCCTATGATATCCAGCATGTTGGAAGCTTACAGAAGATTAACGTTTATGCAAAAGCTCTTACTTGTATTGCTGGTTGCGGCGATGTTACGTTTCCTGTTCGTTGCCCCATTATACCTGCTCAATGATGAAGCCTATTACTGGGTCTGGAGCCAAACCCTGGCGCTTTCATACTTTGATCATCCCCCCATGGTTGCCTGGCTTATTTATATTTCTACTGCAGTTTTTGGGGATCACCCCGCGGCGATACGCTTACCAGCAGCTATAAGTGTCCTGGTGATGAGTATTGTCGGGTTGTTGTTGACGCAAAAAATTTTTAAAGATAACAGTACAAGTTTCCACTATGTGCTGATATCACTGGGCTCTGTACTCTTTATAGGTACTGCCAGCGGCATGACACCTGACGCACCCATGGCAATGTTTACAGCATTAACGCTTTGGTACTTTTATAAAGCGGTCATCGAAAATTCCAGGCCTGCCTGGTATGGGGTCGGGTTATTCTTTGGATTGGCTTTATTGTCAAAATATATTGCAATTGTCTGGGGATTAACTTTATTAGTCTTTTTGTTAGTAATTCCTGAAGCAAGAAAACATCTGAAACGTCCAGGGCCCTGGTTGGCAGTAATTATTTCTATTGCAGTATTTTCTCCCGTATTAATATGGAACTATCAACATGACTGGGCTTCATTTGCTTTTCAGCTAAATCATGGGTTGCCGGGAAATAAAGAAAGTGCAGTATTGAATTATTTTGGCGGCCAGGCCGGTTTAATTACACCTGCCATATTTATTATTTTGCTGTCAATCTGGATCAAACATGGCAAACAGTGGTCAGACCTGGAATTACCTGTAAAATATTTAGTCGCAACAAGTCTTATTCCTTTTTCTTTTTTTATATATGCCGCTACCAAGGCGCCGGTCTCTGCCAACTGGCCGGCATTTGCCTATTTTACGGGATTTATCCTGGTCGCACACTGGTTTTCGCTGGTAAGAAAAAAATGGCAAACAAATGTTGTTTATTTTAGTTATGGATATTTATTTTTATTCGCAATTCTTATCATTGCGCATACGCATTTTAATATATTAAATTTAGGAAGAGCAGATCGAACAAAGAGTTACTACGGGTGGCCCGAGATCATTCAACAGGCAAAGCTTGCCGCCGCCGCCTATCCTGACGCTATACTTGTAGGTAATAATTACCAGTTTCACTCTCAGCTTGTTTATGGGCTGGGCATTTATACAGTGCCGGCCCTGAATATTGGGGGCCGGGCGAATCATTATACTTTACAGGATAACCGGGGTTTGATTGGTCGTGATCTTATTATTATTGATAAGGCCTATGACTTAAATAAATTCAAACCATATTTCGATAGTGTTGAATATATTGCAACGCTTACTGGCAAGAGAAACGGCAAGGTTGTAAAAACATATCGGGCAGTATTGGCAAAAAATTATCAGCCAGGAGACAGTCAGTGATCAGACTTAAACTGCTGACTAGTCTTTTTGTTATTTGTTCGAATATACATAAACCAGTACAGTATAATAGCGACGCTCATAACAATAAAAAATGAAAATATAACGTCGCTTAAAAAATGATCACCCTGAACAATGCGACCAAATCCGACAAGCGAACCTGCGAGAATAGAAAAAGCCAGTACCCACCACCTTCGCCTGTCATTTACGAGCAGGAAAATGGCTGAGAAAAAAAAGATAGCGGCAGCATGACCCGAGACAAATGAGCAATTCTTTTCGCATTGGTCAGAAATAACAAATGCAGGGGTAAACTTCTTCTGGCCACCGAATTCCTGTATTTTGTCGGGCCTGGCCCGGTCCCACTGATTTTTAAAAACATTATTGACAACGAGACCTGGCCCCAGAATCATCACCAGTAATAAAAATAGACTGGCCTTTTTGTCGAGGCCAAGGTATTTCCGTTTATTTTTACTTGACAATATTAAAATTACAATCAGCGACAGAGTAGCGGCAATTACCAGGTAGTTATTTTTTCGATAAGAGAACTGAACTAACCAGTTCTCTTTTAAATAGAAACCGCCTTGTTCATTGTAGAATATCGAGCTAAAAGCCAGATCAATACCCGGGAAGATAATAAAAACCACAGCCAGGATTAAAAAAAGGGCCGCGAATAGTATTACCGGGATGTAGTTTATATTTTTTTGTACTTTCATTTAATGTGACCGAAATCAATGATAAATGGTTTTTTTGTTGTTTACGCGTATATCTTTTTATAAATCATACATTAAATTGGAATTTTAGGTATTCATGCTTGCAAATCTCATGGAGCTGTCTAAAATTACGCCTGATTTGGACGGTCACCTGTAACGTGACTATATTCATTAATATTCAAACGGATTCGATTTAGGGCTAGTTCGTGCCAGATATATGAAAATTACTGATTTTGAACATGGAAACGATATTTATGTTTACTCGTAATTTGAATTTATAAATAAAAGTGGTAGTAGCTGTAACTACTGGGTACAAAAAATTTCCTGCTCTTTATTTTGCGGGATTTTTTTAAGAGGTTTTATGATATGAGAATAATAAACAAATTCTTAATAATTATGAGTTTGGTAGTGACTAACCAGGTCTATGCAGAAGATATAAAACGGGATTTTTCGACTGTTATGCAAGGTGCAAAAACATTCAGGGAGAATTGTGCTGTTTGTCACGGACATCATGGCCAGGGAAACCCGGGGTGGCGCACAAGGGGTGCCGATGGCAAACTGTTACCACCACCCTTAAACGGAACAGGCCATGCATGGCATCACACACTGCCAATTTTGAGGCAGCGTGTTCTTTATGGCGGTATTCCTACGGGCGGCAGTATGCCTCCTTTTGGAAAAAAATTAAAAATTACAGAAATAGATTCAATCATTGCCTGGTTACAGTCTCGCTGGCCTGAGGACATCATGAAAAAATGGGACAAAGCAAATAAGCTGGAAAAGCGTAAATAATAAATGTATTTTATTGTCAGGACGTCGTGTATGAGTATGCTCGCTAAAAAATTAATCCTGTTATTTTTTATTTCAGGTTTTTTAATTAATTATCAAATTGTTCTTGCTGGCGAAGATGTTCAGAATTCTAAATTTATCATGCTCGGCGCTGTAAAATATGCTAAAAATTGTGCAGTTTGTCATGGAAAAATTGCCCAGGGTTCACCAAACTGGCACGAACCTGATGCTAGCGGTAATTACCCGCCTCCACCGCTGGATGGCAGTGGCCACACCTGGCATCACAGTAAAAAAGTATTAACAATGGTGATAAAAGGTGGTGGCAAACCAATGGGCGGGCAAATGCCGGCGTTTGGAGATAAATTATCAGATAAAGATATTAACTCGATTATTGCCTGGCTCCAGAGTCACTGGCCCGAAAAAATTCTTAACACATGGAAAAGTAATTATCCCGAAAAATGACTATTAAACCAATTAAAAATAGAATTTCAATGTTCGTATTATTTCTTACGATCTTACCTGCAATGGTTCTAGCTGAAACCGGCAAGGCACCTGATGCTAAAGCCGCTAAAAGGGGCGCCGCCACATTTGAAAAATATTGTGTAGCGTGTCATGGTAAAAAAGGAATCGGCGGGGTCTCGCCACCGTCTATGTTGCGTAGCCCAGGATTTATTACACCACCGACGTTAAATGGTTCCGGTCATACCTGGCATCATACGGATAAGGATCTATTAAGAACAATACTGGAGGGGTCACCCAGACCCAACACCATGCCGGCATGGAAGGGAACCATAACAACTAAACAGGCAAGGGATGTGCTTGATTATGTTAAAAGCCTCTGGCCAGAACGTTCGTTAAAGTGCCAGGGACCAAACCACATGTCTTGCAAGTATAAATAATATATTTGCATTAACTCGTTTGAACAACTTTAGAATAAATTATTCCAGGTTTATTATTAAATTAAGAGTTTGGGCCAGACCTTGTGACGAACATACAACCATCGAGTTCGCTCTCAGGGCCTGACCCAGTTGCTTAATTAAATATCTAATTGCTCATCTGCATAAAGGTGACAATGTCCCTGGTTTCCTGCCCGGTCAAGCCGGCCCTGAGACGCATGTGGTATATTGTGGTAATCCATTGGTCATCACGTAGTTCCTTCGGATCGCGTACGTTATGGCATCGTGTGCAATTGTCGGCCCATGCTTTTGCCCCCTTGGCAAAATTTCCTTTGATAGGCCAGTTATCAGACGCATTGGCCAAAGGCATGAGTAACATTAAAGTGACTGCGGTAATCAGCGTTTTAGCGAATTTATTTGATTTTGAATTTTTCATTTTCAACACCTCTATTAGAAACCGTAAGCCAGCTGGACCAGCATGCGATTATCAACTTTTTGTTTAGGATTTAACTCGTTAGGAATTTCATTGTTCTCGTAACCCACCTTGCCGATGACATTGTTGGCAAACAGGTAGTTAAAACTTATTGCAGTTTGGGTACGATTGCTGGTCCTATCCGGTGTATTATAGGCGCCGTATCGTAATGCAATTTCGGTTTTAATGGGGGCAACCAGGTAAGCGACTTGCGAATACCAGGCACTCCATTCAGCTCTTTCGGGGGCCGCGCTTGATGTCAGTTTGCCAACCATTTGTTTAACGTACTCACCGCGCAAATCAATACCAAAGAATTTTGTTGCGAAATCAGCACCAATGGCTTGATAGTCCCTTGATCTTTCGTAGGTGATTGGGTCTACGCTAGTATCCCACACCGCAGCTCTACCTGCCGCGCCAGAAGCGCCTATGTCCAGTTTTATGGCTGGAATATATGCGCCAAGGCGACCACCGTATACTTTGTTGCCGTCGCCATCGACATTCAGGCCCGGTGTTTCAACCATTTCAAACTCGCCTGCGTCCTGTTCCAGCGCCGGGCCATTGCCACCATAAACCGCATAGTTAATTTTTAGTGGCCCGGCAGGTGCAGCGCCTCGAAATTGTACACCCACTTCAGCATTGGGGGCGGCCTGATCGTGGCCAAAACCAACCGGGGCAGAGGGTTGTTTATTAATCCAGGAAGGGTGCAGGTTTTGACGAAATTGGCCAATCGGGCTGAGAAACTTGCCCATAACCAGGGTGACATAATCATTTAGAAAAATATCAACAGTCAGGTATTCAAGATCTATTTCGGTTTCGCCTGCTTCATTAATTTGAATGTCGAGTTCAGATTCCAGCATAACCAAATCCTTGTACTGGTAATGAAAAATGGGGGCAAAGGTGCCAACAGAATAAGAGCCATCATCCGATTCACCATTGGTATAACCAACATCTGCATAACCCGCCATATGAATCATGGTGTCAGAAGTCTCATGCTGATGTGGTGCTTTTTTAGAACTCTCCTGCTTGGGGGCGTTATCAACTTTTTGCTTTAATTCATCAATTTGATTTTGTAATGATTTTATTTGCGCGCTTGATTCAGCGGCGCTTACATTGAGCGCTGGTAGTAGCAACAATGCCGCAGTCACTGACACGAAAAGCTTGTTAAGTATTTTTTTAGTATTCATAATTTATCTCTTGAGTTGCATGATTTAAAAATTAGTCAAAAATAGTTATTGGACGTCACTTACCTGCAAACCTGGCCGCACAAGTGATTTCTGTGAGCTCAGATATCGTTGATTGTAACTAATTAATCCTGAAACACCACAGCAATCTAGTTTGAAAAGCCTCTATTTAGTACAGAAAAGGGACAGAATTTTAAACACGTCTTCATCAGTCTCCGTAGGGCCACCATGAATTTTTCAAGACATGAAGATAACGATGCAGGGACCAGAATTCTTTGACCTAAGTCAATATTCATACATAATAATTTACTTAATTACCATGTAGACTAGTGTTCACTCACGATTGAAATACAGGGTAGTTTCTTTAATAGACCATAATTTTCATACGGGTAATGACCAAACAAGTAATTCAGCAGCTGGGTATCGGACTACTTCTCGTAGTGGTGCTTTACCTCGTGTATGTCTTTCTTTCCAGCAATGACATACTGTCCTTGCTAGACCAACGAGAGGCTTTATTGAGTTGGGTCAGAGGTCTCGGGGTTGCAGGACCCCTGGCTATCATAGGGCTGATGGCGGTGGCTATTGTGATAAGCCCATTGCCTAGCGCCCCCATTGCCCTGGTTGCTGGCGCCGTTTATGGGCACGGTTGGGGCACACTTTATACGCTGATCGGCGCAGAAGTGGGCGCCTTAATTGCGTTTACACTGGCGCGACTCCTGGGTTATTCGGTCTTGCGTCACTGGTTCGGGGTCCAGCTTGAACGGGGCTGGATCGGCTCCCAAAATACCATTATGTTGATCGTTTTTGCATCCCGATTAATGCCATTTTTATCTTTTGATTTAATAAGTTACGCGGCAGGCCTGACAAACCTTAAGCCCTGGCGTTTTTTTATTGCAACCCTTTTTGGCATATTACCGGCCAGCTTTATCCTGGCCCATTTTGGGTCGGCACTGGGCACTGGCAACAGTGACCGTATTCTGCTGACTATTTCATTGCTCGGTCTCCTGGCAATTTTACCGCTTGTTTTTCATAAATTATGGAAAGTGTCCGTATTGAAAGGCAATAACAAGCCTGATTAAAATGGTCTGAACGTGAAAAACAGCCGAAAACAGGAAAAACGGGGTAATATTGTACTATTTAAACCTTGACCTATGCCCAAGGTATATGTTGTAAATTACCAGTAATCAGTAATTTCTGTGATCAATAAGGAGAAGCATTATGTTTACAGTAACCGAGTTGGCCAAAAGAAGTGATACCACCATTCATGCCGTACGTTATTACACACGCCTGGGGATATTACGACCTGAGCGGAACCCGGATAATGGCTACCGTCTCTACCAGCCACGGGAAGTTGGGTGGCTGCGATTTGTCCAGCAGGCCAAACACCTGGGGTACACCCTGGGTGAAATTCGTGAAATTATGCATGATTCTGACCAGGGTCAGTCGCCTTGCCCAAGAGTGCGTGAAATATTACAAAAGCGAATTAAAGAAAATCGTCAAAAACTGGAAGAATCAATGGCCCTGCAAACACGCATGGAGCAGGCACTTGGGAAATGGAATAACATGCCCGACGGTATACCAGACGGCCACTCAGTCTGTCATTTGATTGAAACCTTTGGCAAAAATTCAGATTCAAAAAATAATTAAGAGGAAATGATATGACACCGCCTGTTAGCCTGAAAAGCCCGGACGCAAACCCTACCGCAATACAACTGAAGGATCCTGTTTGCGGTATGGACGTAACGACTGACTCAAAACATCACCACCAACATGATGATGAAGATTACTATTTTTGTAGCGCAGGGTGCCTGGCAAAGTTTAAGGCATCTCCCGCTACTTACCTTCAGAAAGAACAGCTAAAGGACCCGGTCTGCGGCATGGATGTCACGACCGACTCAAAACATCAATTCAAGCATGGCGATAAAACTTTTTTCTTTTGTTGCAATGGGTGCCTGACAAAATTCAAGGCAGCGCCTGAAAATTTCCTTGAAGATTCTAAAAAATCTGCCGGCTCAGGTTGTTGCCATCATGATCATAAGCCAGCAAAACCTGCAGCAGATCTGCCACCAGACGCTGAATATTTTTGCCCCATGTGCCCGGAGGTAAGCAATATTGGTCCCGGCACCTGCCCGAGTTGCGGTATGGCGCTGGAGCCTAAAAATATCGCAGCTGCCATGACCAAAACTGAATACACTTGCCCAATGCATCCAGAAGTGGTCCAGGACCATCCGGGCAGTTGCCCGAAGTGTGGCATGGCCCTGGAATCAGTTTCCGTAGAAGTGGAAGAAGACACCAGTGAGCTGGATTATATGTCGAAGCGTTTCTGGATCAGTTCGCTTCTCGCTATCCCGGTATTATTCAGCGCCATGGCCGCCGAGTTTTGGCCCGAAGCAATGGCGAAGTTGATTGATCCAAACTTGCGCCAGTGGATTGAAATGGTGGTATCAGCCCCGGTAGTAATATGGGGCGGCTGGGTATTCTATGTAAGAGCCGTGCAATCGGTAATCACGCGTAATCTGAATATGTTTACCCTTATTGGAATTGGTGTATCGGTTGCCTTTACCTATAGTGTTATTGCCACGGTCGCGCCCGGTATTTTCCCGGCAGATGTATTTAACGATGTCGGTGTGGTACCGGTTTACTTCGAGGCGGCAGCGGTCATTACCGCGCTGATATTGCTCGGCCAGGTACTGGAATTACGTGCCCGTAGCAAAACCAATGCTGCCATTAAACTATTATTGGGTCTTGCGCCCAAGACTGCCCGTATTGTCCGTGATGATGGCACCGAAGAAGACATCCCTATGGAGCACGTGCAAGTCGGCGATACACTGCGGGTACGTCCGGGTGAAAAAATTCCCGTGGACGGTAAAGTGGTCGACGGCAACAGTAATGTTGATGAGTCCATGGTTACCGGTGAGCCCTTGCCAGTTGAAAAAAGCAAAGGTGAGCGGCTTATTGGTGCAACCGTAAATGGTACCGGCAGCCTGATGATGACGGCTGAAAAGGTCGGTGCCGATACCTTGTTATCCCAGATCGTACAAATGGTCGCTGAAGCGCAACGTTCACGGGCGCCGATTCAAAAACTGGTCGACAAGGTGTCGGGGTATTTTGTCCCTGTGGTCGTGCTTATTGCAGCAATCACCATGGTTGTATGGGGTCTGTGGGGGCCTGAACCCGCCCTGGCTTTTGCCATTATTAACGCAGTAGCAGTATTAATCATCGCTTGTCCCTGTGCCCTGGGGCTGGCAACACCTATGTCAATTATGGTGGGTACCGGTAAAGGTGCCATGATGGGTGTCTTGTTCAAGAATGCTGAGGCGCTGGAGGTTTTACGCAAGGTCGACACCCTGGTCGTGGATAAAACAGGTACCCTGACTGAGGGCAAGCCAAAACTAGTGTCCGTGGTGGCAATAAACGGCTTTCATGAGCACGACGCATTGCGTCTGGCCGCGAGCCTGGAACGGGCCAGTGAACACCCGTTGGCCGAGGCTATTGTTCGGGGTGCCGAGGAACGTAAAACCGATCTGACCAAAACTGAAAACTTTCAATCAGTCACAGGCAAGGGCGTGACTGGCACAGTAGACGGCCACGCCGTGGCACTGGGTAATGTCAAATTACTTACAGACCAGGGCATTGATCTTGGCGACTTGCCACAACAAGCCGATAACCTGCGTGCTGATGGCCAAACAGTCATGTTGTTGGCCATAGACAACAAGGCCGCTGGGCTGATAGGCGTAGCTGACCCGGTTAAGGAAACAACCCCTGAGGCTATTCGTGATTTACATAAGGAAGGCATCCGGATTGTCATGCTTACCGGGGACAGCAGAAAAACAGCTGAAGCAGTCGCGGGCAAGTTGGGGATTGACGAGATCCAGGCTGAAGTATTGCCCGACCAAAAGGCGGAGGTCGTTAAACAATTGCAAGCCAAGGGGCGGATTGTGGCAATGGCCGGAGACGGCATTAATGATGCCCCGGCGCTGGCCCAGGCACAGGTAGGCATTGCCATGGGTACCGGTACTGACGTGGCCATGGAAAGTGCCGGCGTCACCCTGGTGAAGGGTGATTTACGGGGCATTGTTCGAGCCCGACGTTTAAGCAGGGCCACCATGAAAAATATCCGTCAAAACCTGTTTTTTGCATTTATCTATAATTCAGTGGGTGTTCCGGTTGCAGCCGGTGTGCTGTATCCATTCTTTGGCATATTACTTTCGCCCATTATTGCAGCAGCAGCGATGAGTTTTAGCTCTGTATCGGTGATTACAAATGCCCTGCGCCTGACCCGGACACGCCTGTAAATAATAATAACAGGAGAGTTAAAAATGATGGGTAGCGGTAGCGGCGGAATGTTTTTTGGTGGTCCATTCATGTGGATTCTGTTGATAGTCATTGTTGTGGCGGTGATTGCCGTTATTAAAATGGCTGCCGGCAATAGTCAAGGGAAAACAGGACAACCAGAAGACACGCCACTGGAGATTTTAAAAAAACGCTATGCACGAGGTGAGATAGACGAGCAGGAATTTAATCAGCGACGCAAGGATATTGAGGGTTAAACGAATGTGAAAATTAATCAGCGAGGCAGGATATTAATGCGACTCGTTGTGATAACACTTAACAGGCGGGCAACACGATGAACCAGGATTTTGCTTATGGCATGTGGGTGATCGTTATCATTAACGTCGGGTTGTTCGTGTTCTTTATCCTGAGTTTTATGAAACCCAAAGCTTCAGCGGAATGGCGTAACATGGGTGTTGTAGCTGCATTCTTCGTTGCCCTATTCACAGAAATGTATGGCTTTCCTTTAACAATCTACCTCCTGACCGGCTGGTTAGGTGAGGCCTATCCAGTGTTACAGCCCTTCAACCATAAATATGGTCATTTATGGGTAGTCGCGTTTGGCGGGTCGACACTGGCATGGGTGCTGATTATGACAGTGAGCTTGTTACTTCTCATAGCTGGTTACATGTTGATGTCCAGGGGCTGGCGCCAGATACATGCTGCCCACGAACAACTTGTTACCGACGGGCTGTATGCATACGCACGTCATCCCCAATATACCGGCCTATTTCTGGTTATCGCCGGATTTTTAATTCAGTGGCCAACATTCCTGACAGTAATTATGGCGCCCGTCTTGTATTTTGCTTATTACCGCTTATCGCTTCACGAAGAGCAGGTGGTGCAAAAACATTTCGGTAATATTTATAAAGATTATGTAGTTAGTAAACCAATGTTTTTTCCTGAAATCGATAAATGGTCAGATTTTCTCAAGTCATCGCGCGGGAGAGAAAATCTAAAAATGAGATGAGTGCCTGATTTTAACAGTTGCCAATGGAGGAGAAAATTATGAAAACTAAATATATTTTTTACTACAGCATCACGGTAGTTATGATTAGTGTATTGATGTTTAATGTTCCACAATCATTAGCCGCAAGGTCTTCTCTAAAACAAACTGTCGAAGGAGTCGATATTTTTCTCGGTGTACTGCCGGCAGAAATTGTTCGTGGCCACTCAAAAAAACACCCCGAGAGTCGCATGCATGGCGGTCTTCCAGCAGGGTCACGGTACCATATACTAGTGGCAATATTTGATAGTAAAACAGGCGAACGGATTAAAGATGCCACAATATCTGCAAAAGTAATTGGAACAGCTGCCGTTGAAATAACTAAAGATCTAGAACCCATGTCGATTGCAGGTGCACGTTCATACGGGAACTATTTTAAAATGTTGGGACAAATACCGCAGCACCTGATTGTATTGGAGGTAACTATACCGGGTAAGAAGAGAACCATTCGCACGACATTTGAGTGGGCGCGGACATAATTGTACATACAAGTGCTCCGCTACAGGTGTTAAGGAGATCTTATGGAAGGTTTAGTTACATTTTTAATTTTTGCAGGCCTGTTTTATGTGATGATGCGCTTTGGATGCGGCGCCCACATGATTAAAGGCGGTCATCATGGTGACAAGCAGGAAGCTGAAAATAAGAGCAACGTCGATCCGGTTTGCGGGATAGATGTGGGTGTTTACGAGGGTTACGGCAAGATGCATGATGAGGCGCTGTATCGTTTTTGTTCGCGAGAATGTCTGGACAGATTCGAGTCTGAGCCAGAAAAATTCATGCAAGCACAAGCACCAAAAGGAGGGTTATCATGAGTACACGGATATCATTTTTGGCGGTAGGGCATGCCAGTAGTGCTTTACTGGCCATCAGTTTCACACTTTGTGTTATTTTCGACTTAATGTTTCCCGAGCATGCCATGTTCCAGGTATGGCGTGATCTTTTACCAGGATTTGACTGGCTCAGCTGGCCGAGCTTTTTTCTTGGGTTACTGGAAAGTTATGGTTATGGCTGGTACGCAGCTTTGATATGGGTACCGATATACAATTATGTAGTAGCGCGTTCTGGTACAAAGTAAGCGTACTATTTTTTTAATTTAATAGCTCAACCGGATGTAGTTAGATCCTCAATAACATGGAGGATGACGGCTTATGAAAAGTATAATTTTGGTAAATGCGTTACTGTTGGTGATCAGCGCCCTGATTGTGCCGGGCGTAAATTTGGCCCATGCCGAACAAAGTAAAGCGCCAGATATAAAAGAATATGGCACTGACCCGGCTCGTTATTTTGTGCCAAAAACGGCGATTGATACAACAGATGTACCCAATATTGTCCTGAAATCATCCGCCAAGGATACTGACCTGTTGCCTTACTATAAAATAGCGCCTGGCACTTATTTATTTTTTGGTAACATTGCCCAGATAGACCAGTTTAACCGCGGTTGGAACGGTAACGCAGGCTTCGTGGTGACTTCTGAAGGTGTGGTCGTCATTGATTCCCTGGGTACGCCCAGGCTGGGCCGGCGCATGATTGCCACTATTCGATCAATTACTGATAAGCCGATCAAGTACCTGATTATTACCCACAACCACCCGGATCATTCTTACGGGGCAATTGCGTTTCGAGACCTGGGCGGTGTTAAAGTCATTAGCCATGCCGGTGCCCTGGATTACATTAATTCGAATAAAATTGATAACTCTGTGGATTTTCGTCGCAGTATTATCAAGCAAGATATGACAGGGTTTGCTGCCGTGGCGCCCGATATTCCAATTACCGGTAAGCTATATTCAAGTTACAAACTTAAGCTGGGCAATAAAACATTTGAAATTTATAACACGGGCAAGCACCATTCTTACGGGGACCTGGTAGTTTTTCAGGCGAATGAAAAAATTGTCTGGATTTCAGATTTGGCTTTTAATCAACGTACTACTTTTATGGGTGATGGTAATTCCAGGCAAGCTATCAAGGCCCAGGAATGGTTATTGACGAAATTTTCAGGCACGAAACTGATGGTGCCCGGCCATGGCAGTGCCCAGACGGCACCATTTCCGATGGTTCGAAAAACCCGGGATTACATGAAACGGTTACGGTCTACGCTGAACCAGGCGATGGCAAATGACCTTGATCTTTTGGAAGCAGTAGACCAGGCAGATTTTAAAGATTGGCGGAATATACGGTTATACGGCCTGAATCAGCGGGCCAATGCCAATTTTGTTTACCGTGAACTGGAGCAGGAGAATTTCTGAATGGTCTGGTTCCAGGCAAGACGGAGAGTTTTTCTGACGTACATTATGAGAGTGTTAATATAATAACTTTTGAAAACAATTAATCCGTTTCATTTACAAAACAGCTAACGAGAAAATATCGATGACAAAAAAATCAGGCAACACACCCGTCAAAATACCGGGCAAGGATGAAGTGATAGAGATTGCCGGTGCCGGCCCGTCAGGCCTGACGGCGGCCATTACCCTCGCGCAAGCAGGCCGCAAGGTGCTGGTGCACGAACTGCACAAGGAAGTAGGTTATCGTTTTGGACGTGACCTGCAAGGCCTGGAGAACTGGACCACCGAACAAAATGTACTGGATGCGTTTACGGATCTTGGGATTACGACAGATTTTGAAAAACTGGCCTGCCGTAGGGGTATACTTTTTGATTCTAAAGACCGTGTCTATGAAATTAACGATAAAGAGCCGCTGTTTTATTTAGTCGAGCGCGGCCCTGGCCCACACAGCCTTGATTCAGCGTTGCTTACCCAGGCCCTTGATCTGGGGGTGGAGGTTCGTTTTAATAGTCGTGTTAAACACCTGGAAGGGGCTGGAATTCTTGCGACCGGCCCCAAGGCGGCTGATGCGATTGCGGTTGGTTACCATTTTGATACGGATATGGAAAATGGTTTTTGGGCGATTTGTGATAACAAGCTGGCCCCCCAGGGTTATGCCTACCTGCTGGTAATGAACGGCAGGGGTACAATCAAGACATGCATGTTTACCAACTTCAAGCAGGAAAAAATTTACGTCGCTCGTACTGTTGCGGCTTTCGAGCGCCTGGTTGATTTGCGCATGGAGAACCAGCAACCCCATGGTGGTGTCGGTAATTTTCGCATCCCCAAGTGGGCCATGAGTGGCAATCACCCTGTTGTTGGTGAGCAAGCCGGGTTCCAGGATACGCTCTGGGGTTTTGGGATGCGTTACGCGATTCGTTCAGGGGCCCTGGCTGCCAATAGTATGCTGGAAGGCACTGATTATGATGAATTACGGCGCAACCAGATTGATGTCAGTATGAAGACAGCAATTGTTAATCGCGGTTTGTATAGTTTGCTCGGGAATCCGGGTTACCGGGCGTTTATGCGCATGCTTGCCAACTCTAAAAATATTCGCGCTGCATTACGCAAACAATACCAGCCAAACTGGTTCAAACTTTTGTTTGCACCACTGGCACTATTATATTTTAAGGGCCGGCGTAAAGATAAAAACTGCCATCACGTCAATTGTACTTGTGTCTGGTGTCGTTGTGGAGGCGCAATATAAATAATTAACTCTGAAAATTGTAAAATAACCTGGAAAGTATAATTTTAAAACTTTTTGGATTTACGGTTAATAATATGACCATTCAGAAAAAAACTACCCAACCACGTATTGGAATCGTCCTTAGTTCGGGCGGTGTCCGTGGAGTTTATGCCCATACCGGTTTTTTGCTGGCCCTGGAAAAATTGCAAATTGGATGTCAGGCAGTAACTGGTTGCAGTGCTGGTGCAGTAGTGGGAGGAATTTTTGCAAGCGGTACCCCCGTCCAGAATTGGGCGGACGCAGTGAGCACTATCAAGCCCGGGCGGTTCTGGCGTCCTTCGTGGTTTCGACTCTTGTGGTCGCTTTTGGTGCAAAAGGGGAGGGGTTACTCTGGTCTTTCATCTGCCGACGCAGCGATAGAATTTTGCGAAAACCAGTTACAAGCTCAAACGATCGAGCAATGCAAAATCCCATTCCACGCCCTGGCGATCAATATCACCACCGGTAAAAAAAAGATTTTTTCAAAAGGAAATCTTGCGCGAAGCATGGTAGCAAGTGCCGCAATACCGGTTTTATATCAACCAGTAGAAATAGACGGCGATTATTATAGTGATGGTGGTGTAATTGACCTGGCGCCAACGGATACCATATGTTGCAAGCACAACCTGGATATATTAATTGTTCACCATGCTACGCAGGGGAATACATCAACATCAAAATTGAATAATCCAATGAGTTCTCGCTGGACCTTGATCGAAATTTTGAATAACTTGTTGTTCCGGCAAAGGCCCTGGTACCTGTCAGATAAACCGGTAACAGTAAGGCGCTGCCCCTGTGGTTGTGATGCATTTGTGATTGTTTTAGAGCCAGACCTGCCATCGCTAGACTGGCCAGTAACTAAAAACGGTTCCAAGGTGTTGCAATCAGCCCGGGAGCAGACAGAATTATTTCTTGAACCATATATCAAAATTCTAAAGGGTAACGCAGTAATTCCCGCGAACAGTTTCGATAAGCTGGAAACCAAGAAACAAAAATCAGGATGTCAAAATTGATGGGTATTAATAATATCCAGCATATTTGGCAACAAATCTTTCTATCCTTAAACCATTTTCGCTTCATTCATGTCTCATCCTGTTATTTTTGCTATAATCAGTGTTGAACTTATTGACATTAGTCACTGAAGGACGCGAAGCATTGGCGCTTATTCATATATATTAAATCTAGTTAAATTGATCTCTCACAATACAAAATCCGTCTCACTCAGTCTTGGTATAACCATCGTGTATTTTATATCAACTATAATACCAGCTAGTCTTGCCATGGCGGCTGTCCATAATAATGACAACATGACATCCAGTCAGATATTCAATACCGAGACTCAATCCTGTTTGGCAACCAATGGTCAATCTAAAGACCTGGAGCAAACCAGTACACCAACATACCAGGATAATATCTTGCCTGATTGCGCAGCTTGTACCCAGTTAGTTAATATTGTTCCAGATCATGTCATACCCGCACAGCCTGGGCTGGATAAATTTACTAACACAAACCTGTCGAGATTAACGAACCTGGACCTGATGCCTGTCCGCCGGCCACCAAAACAATTCCTGTAAAAACCTAACGCCGATATTTTATTTCCAGCAGAATTATCACGGGGTTAATTTAAGGCCTTATGCAGGAAACTTGTATTTATACTATTCAAATCAGAACTGGCCAGGAAAAAGAAAATTATTCCTGGTCGGGAGAACAGAGTTATGACAGAGCAGAGTGTTAAACATTCAGGTAAAAGCAGGATTTTTGTCCCTGTCCTGCCACTAGTATTTTTTTTGGTTATCGGGGTTTTTTTAGGTATCGGCTTATTTCTGGACCCGAGTTTGATACCATCTCCCCTGATTGGTAAAGATGTACCGGAATTTAAATTACCACCGGTCAAGGGTCGCAAACTGGGTCTTGAAAGTGCCGATCTCAGGAAAGGTGAAGTATCAATAGTGAATGTTTTTGCCTCCTGGTGTGTTTCCTGTCTCGAGGAACATCCATTACTAATGCGTCTTGGAAAACTGGATACTGTGCAGCTTCATGGTCTTAACTACAAAGATAAACCTGACGCCGCCGCTGGCTGGCTAGACAAGTATGGCGATCCCTATAAACGTACAGGTGCAGATATTAAAGGACTTGTCGCCATCGATTGGGGCGTTTATGGTGTGCCTGAGACTTTTGTCATCGACAAGCAAGGAAAAATTGCATACAAGGTTATCGGGCCAGTCAATGAAAAAATTCTGAAAGAAACGCTGCTACCCCTTATTGAAAAATTAAATAAGGCGCCTGACGAAAAAATATCAGAAGCAGAAGTTAAAAGTGGTACTTAAAAAAATTCCAAGGAAGTCCTGTTCAATTGTCATCTCGACCGAAGTGGACGACTCCATGGATGGAGGAGCTAGAGCAACGCATGGAGCAGTTGCCGAGAGATCTCAACCCACGGAACTTCAGTAGTCTCAGGAAGTGACAAGATTCCTCCACTTCGGTCGGAATGACAAACATATTATTGATCAGAGTTTCCTTAAATGATTAAATTATTGGTTTTATAAAGCTACCGTGGGCAACCACACCAAACAACCATATTAGTACAGCGTGCAATGATTGAGATATCAGAATTAGCTCTTCTTACCGTATTTGCTGCGGGCATTATTTCTTTTTTATCCCCCTGTGTATTACCACTGGTACCCGGTTACCTTTCCTATGTCAGTGGCCAGTCCATGGAAGATTTGCAAAACCAGGAAAAGGTGCGGGACAAAATTGCGGTTTTGGTGTTGAGCCTGAGTTTCGTATTGGGTTTTACGACTGTTTTTATTGCCTTCGGCGCCAGCGCCACTGCCATTGGTCGCCTGCTCATGGCCTACCGGTATGAAGTGAATATTGTTGGCGGCACGATTGTCATTGTGTTTGGTCTGTTTTTGACTGGCCTGTTGCGACTAAACTGGTTGCACCGGGAATTTCGAATTCAGCACGACCCAGACAATGTTGGTAGTGGCCGACCCGTGGCGGCCTTTATACTGGGGCTTGCGTTTGCGTTTGGCTGGACACCTTGCATCGGCCCAATTCTTGGTTCAATTTTAATGGTGGGCGCAAACACGAGCACTGTCGGTAACGGCATTATCCTGTTATTCGTTTATTCTTTGGGCCTGGGCCTGCCATTTATTCTGGCTGCCTTGTTCACAAACCATTTTTTACGCCATGCCCGCCGCTTGCAAAGGCACGCACGCAAGATCCAGGTAGGGGCTGGTATACTTATGATCATCATGGGCATTGCCATGGTGACGGGTTACTTGAGTGATTTTTCCTGGTGGCTGTTAAGGGCATTTCCGATATTGAGTAAAATAGGCTAATGACTTTAGTATTCATGAAATGTTAAATATTGAAAACCAGCACATCGTTAGCAAGTACCCGTTATTTAATTTGGGCTTTCGACCATTTTTCCTGGGCGCAATTATATTTGCAATTATTGCCATGACTATCTGGATGGCCATGCTTGTGTCTGGCTGGAACATGCAGATTTATGGGTTAGCGCCTGTCACCTGGCACGCCCATGAAATGATTTTCGGTTACGCCATGGCAGTGATAACCGGATTCTTACTGACCGCGGTAAAAAACTGGACCAACATTCAAACGCCTCATGGCACCCCGCTGTTTGTATTGTTCCTGCTCTGGACCATTGCCCGGGTTCTGCCCTTTTTTGGCGGGGTAGTCCCGATAGCGGCCATTGCCATCATCGACAACCTGTTCATGGTTTTATTTATTATCAGTATTGCCTTGCCGATTTTTAAGAAAAAACAATGGCACAATGTCGGTATTTTATCGAAGTTGTTATTGATACTGGCCAGCAACGTTGTGTTTTATCTTGGCCTGATGGGCGTATTGGCAGACGGCATTCGCTGGGGATTATATTCAGGGTTTTATCTTATTCTTGCCCTGATTTTTACCATATCCAGGCGGGTGATGCCTTTTTTTATCGAAAAAGGGGTGGGTTACCCGGTGCAAGTAAAAAACTGGAAATGGCTGGATATCTCCAGCCTGGTTTTATTCCTGTTGTTCTGGCTTGCAGACGTCCTGGCGCCAGACTCCCTGGTAGTGGCCTTGTTGGCCGTGACTTTGTACATATTATACGGGCTGAGAATGGTCGGCTGGTATACAAAAGGTATTTGGCAAAAACCCTTGTTATGGGTGTTATACCTTGCCTATGGTTTTATCGTAATCGGTTTTGCGCTCAAGGCAGCGGTTTTTGCGTTTGAACTATCTCCTTACCTGGCACTCCATGCCTTTGCTGTGGGTGGCATTGGCTTAATGACTATCGGTATGATGGCGCGGATATCCCTTGGCCATACCGGCAGGAGCGTGGCCGCACCACCACGGTTATTATTTTGGGTGTTTTTGATTTTAGTTTCTGGCGCCGTGGTCAGGGTGTTCTTACCCATGTTCGACCAGTCCGGCTATGTGACCTGGATTGTGTTAT
>QIGL01000114.1 GCA_003228915.1 Acidiferrobacteraceae bacterium | reverse complement strand
TTCTTTAGGCCTGGATATTCTTTAGGCCTGGATATTCTTTAGGCCTGGATATTCTTTAGGCCTGGATATTCTTTAGGCCTGGATATTCTTTGGGTTAGTGTCTGTCCATAAATGAGGATAGTTTGTCAAGATCGCTGCTCTAATGCTTCCCTGCATTCGCAGCATAAGGCCGTCCATGGCCAAAAAAGCGCACCGACTTCGAAAAGCGCAGCATATGCTGATATGTGAGCGCTTGGGAAGACGGCGCAACGCAGAGATTGACAAAATAAACCATTTACGGATGGACACTGGCTAGCCACTTGATTTTCCGAGGTCGCCGGGTACGGTCTTGATTATTTTCGCCAGGGCCTTCAGGGATACTGAAAATGCCTCCCGTAATTCTTCCAGGTAACTGTCACGGTACTGGGAGAATTCCACAATACCAATTGCGCCAACATCGCTGCACACTGCCATAAGTTTTATGGCGCCAACATTGGCGGCATTGGACTTGAGTGCGTGCACGGTATCGCAAAAATTTGCGTGGTTGTGATTTTTGCAGGCAGTCTCTATGGTTAAAAGGATATCTTTCCCTTCGGTCGTGTATCCCTTTATCAATTGTGATAGCTCATTGGGGTTATGGTAAATACGGTCCAGTTCTGCGAGCACGCTGATATCGATAATTACATCTTGCTCCTGCTGTTTATTACCGACATCTGTAAGTTGCGGACGAATTGGAATGACTTCCACCTGGTGCTGATCCAGCAAATGTTTAACCTCGTCGAGCAAGTGTTTCGATTTGACGGGCTTGGCAAGATAGGAGTCAGCCCCGACGTCAGCGCAGGCCTGCTGGGCCTCGAGACTGGCGTTAGCGGTCAACACAATTGCCGGTAAAGGAGACCGTGGTCGCATCATTCGATACTGACGGAGCACCGTCGTGCCATCCAGACCGGGCATATGCATATCAAGTATGGCCAGCCGATAACGTCCGGCATAAAGTTTATCGAGTGCCTTGTTGCCTGTATCAACGGTATCCACTTCATAACCGGCCTGCCCCAGTATGCGACTGGTGATCATTAGATTTGTGTGGTTGTCATCAGCCACCAGGATTCGCGGCCGTTCAGTTTTACGATCGTCCCAGTACCAGGGCGGTACCGTTACCAGGCTCGGGTCGGCATTATGATCCAGGTTGTTGGGTGAGGCGTGCAATATAGATTGCACGAGTTCAGGTGCAGGGGTCTTCGCCAATACTGCGCTGTATCCCCAGACCCGCAAATTATCATCACTGGGCGGATGATCTGTCAGTAAAATCAGCGGCATGTTTGCTGCATTCGATTTTTTACAAAGCTCCGTATAACAATGATTGCCGTGACTATCGATAGCCAGTTCCTGATCTATCAGCATGGCATGGACGGGCGTGCCCAACCGGGAGGCACGGGCAAGAATATAAATCGCTTCATCTGCAGTTTTGGTTGTCATTAACCTGTTTGGCAGCATATCCTGCATGGCAGTAATCAGGTCTTCATCAGTCGTCAACAGAACCACGCGACCATCTGTATGACGCTGCTGCCCCTCCTTGTCTGGTTCTTTATATTCAAATTCAATATCAAACCAGAACAAACTGCCCTGTCCTTTTATGCTATCTACACCAATTCGGCCGCCCATGATTTCAACCAGCTGTTTTGCAATGGCGGTGCCCAATCCCGTGCCGCCATAACGTCGGGTGGTGCTAGTATCTTCCTGGGTAAAACTATCAAAAATATTAGCCAGTTTACTCTGCTCAATCCCGACACCGGTGTCGCGAACTTCAAACCGCAGTGTTGTGGTTGTCTCATGTTTGCCCATGAGTCGTATATCCAGCCAAACACTGCCTTGCTCAGTAAAGCGCACTGCATTGGTCAACAGGTTAAGCAGGATCGCACGCAAATGGTGGCCGTCGCCAATAAGCCGGTAGGGCGCATCGGGTGCGATGCGAACAAACAGGCGCAGGTCTTTTTTTGTGGCTGCCGGCCTGACCATAGACACGGTACCGTTGAGGACTGCATGCAAATCCAGTTCATTGTGCTCAAGTACAAGTTTGCCGGATTCCAGCTTGGAAAAATCAAGTACGTTATTGATTTGCACCAGCGAAACACTGACCGAATCATCGATTACGTCCAGCAGTGCCCTTTCCTCGGGCATCAACCGCTGGCTTTCTCGTAACAAGTCGGCAGAACCGAGAATGCCATTGAGCGGCGTCCGCAACTCATGGCTCATACGTGCCAGGAATTGACTCTTGGCGGCACTGGCCTCGTTAGCCCTGTCCAAAGCAGAATTTAACAAGCGCAGCAAATAGCCAGTATAAAGCGGCAGAACAACGAGTGAGAAATACACGCCAACAACAAGGCTGGTATGTGTCTGCCAGTCCTTACTCAGACCAACAACGACAGAAAAGCCAATCACTCCCAGTATAGAACTGACAATTAATGCTCGAATGCCGTAACGAAAGCCGTTGCCCAGGATTACCCAAAGATACAAGACAAATAATGAAATACCATTTTCGCCGGAAGCAACCATGGTGTAACTGATTGCAAACATATCAGCTATATTGCCAAGCAGACGGCGGACCTCAGGAGAATAATCAGTTTTTGAAATATGCCAAAACAGAATTACTGACAAGGCGACATATGTTGCAGCAAAGGAAAGCCAGGAAGGAAGGCCGGCACTAAAATTAATTGGATGGGAGCTGACTACCAGGAAGATCAGCACGACGCTACTGACTACAACCCGTAGTTTGGCCTGACCTTTTTCACGGGCCAGGATAAGTTTCATATCAACGTGGGTTCGCTTTTCGGGGAAAATCCATTCGTAAAGAGGTTCAAGCTTCATCCAATATAGCCCCCATGATTATCTCAGGTCGCTAAACGCCGAGAGGTAATAACCATCTCAATAAGCTGAATGAAAACTGGCGCTAATGATTTAATATCACCATCGACAGAAATCTACAGCATTATCAAGATTTATCGGCAACCTTGGCGGTTACAGATTTTTCGGCCTGGACTTTATTAAAAATCTCTTCCCGGTGAACTGCCACATCAGCTGGCGCCTTGATGCCAAGCCTGATCTGGTTACCGGTGACATTTAGCACCTTCACGGTTACGTCATTACCAATGGTAATTGTTTCCCCAACTCGACGCGTAAGTATCAGCATGCTCATTCTCCTTAGGGGTTGTTGATAGTCATTAGCGTTCCCTCTTTAGTATGCCGGGCTTGCTTAAAACCCGCTGCATTACTCGTATTTAATGATAGTCTAATATCAGTTAATTATCAGCTATATTAACACCTTACCGGGTAATTTTTGGTGTTTAAAGAGATAAATATTGTAAATATCTCATCTCAACGCCTATTACGGGCTCTTTTGGCTCAGAATAAAATCCAGATTTCTTGATATAAATCATCTTTTGTAAGTGATTAGACCTAAATAGACCTTATTCAATTTGTGGCATTAGCCTATTTCTGTAATTTTTGATGTTCGTTGAATGGTTGATGCCCATAGACCGGATCACTCCCAGGATACACCGCCTGCCTTGTTTCCTTTCATTTTTACAGTTGCGCCATTAGCTGGATTGCTCAACAAGAGATAAAAGCTGGCACTGGTTTTCCAATAATTCTTGATTGCCCAAAGTTTACTTGACGCGCCTTGCGTCAATAACACGCTCTGCAGTTCACCTTTCAGCCATGCTTTATCGGGCCAACTGCCGCTTTCGCTGAAATACATTTTAAGGGCAACACGTAGCGCCGTCAGTTTGCTGAGATCATTTTGCCGACTGGAATTTGCCAGGCTTGATTGCTGCCCAATAGCAGGCTCGCCAGCATCTGCCAGGTTCTCGTACACAAGTCGCACATTTTGAAATATATTGACCACCTTAAAATTGAAGGCCAGCTCATGCCCATCTTTTGCTGCTGGAGCCGTCGGTGCTGCCAATATTTTGTTAGGTACAGCCTGATTCCCGTAAGCAAATACACTAAAACTGCTTAACGAGAGCAGAAACAGAAACATATAACGCATAATTTCTTTCTCAACTATTATCCCGTTACTTCAATAAATATCATGCAAAACTGAAGCGATGAATAATACCACAAAAACAGTAATCCCGGCCTGTAAAGTATTGAACCAATAACCCGGGAGTGAGTCACTATATAGAGATTAAATTATCGTGATACTTTTGTGAAATATAGGCCTTAGTCTGGGCGCCAACCTGGGGAATTCGTAGCTTGAAAAAAATTCTGATTATTGAAGACAGCCTGGATATGGCAAATTTGCTAAAGCTGCATCTGAGCGATGCAGGTTTTAGCGTCTCCCTTGTCCATGATGGCATCTCGGGATTCAGGCGCGCATCAGAAGACCGGCACGATTTAATCATTCTCGATATTATGTTGCCGGAAATGGATGGCCTGGAAATCTGCCAGCAATTACGCGGCCGTAGTATCACGATACCAATCCTGATGTTGACGGCCAAAAGCACTGAAATTGATCGCGTCCTGGGACTGGAAATCGGAGCCGACGATTATTTAACCAAACCTTTTAGCGTACGGGAAATGATAGCTCGTGTTAAAGCGCTCATGCGACGCAGCGAGTACGCGACTACTGTCAGCACTGATTTAAGCAATCAAACAATTGAATCAGGAAATATTAATCTCGATTCGTCTAAACGTGAAGTCCTGGTTAATAATAAATCGATTGAGCTTACGGCCAAGGAATTTGATTTACTCTGGCACTTTAGCAACCATCCGGGGCAGGTTTTTTCCCGCAGTCAATTGCTTGATCAAATCTGGGGTTATGGCCACGATGGTTATGAACATACAGTGAACTCCCATATCAATCGATTGCGTTCAAAAATAGAAATTGATCCTGCCAAGCCTGACCACATCCTGACTGTCTGGGGCGTAGGTTATAAATATACCGACCGGTCAGCGATTTAGGAAATATGTTTCATACGTTATTTAGCAAACTTGCGATCACCTTGATTGTACTGATGTTACTGATAGGTGTCCTCTGGATCCAGGGGATGCGTCATAGCGCACAACTCCACCAGCAAGAAATCACACAAAAATTAAATTACGACCTGGCAATGCACATTGTTGCAGCTGAGCCACTTTTAAAAAATAAAAAGATCAATAAAGCATCCCTTGATAATCTTTTTAAAATGTTGATGGTGATTAATCCGCGAGTTGAATTGTACTTGCTTGACACGGAAGGAAAAATACTCAGTTATTATGCGCCAGACAAAAAAATAATTAAATCATACATAAATTTGAAACCCATCAAGGATTTTGTATCAGGTAATACCACCTACCCTTTTACCGGTGATGACCCGAAACATGAAAACAAACAAAATATTTTTTCGGCATCTGCAATAAAACAAAATGGCAAACTACAGGGCTACCTTTACGCAATTTTAGCCAGTGAGCGCTATGAAAACCTGGCAGAAATGCTGGACAGCAGTTTTATTCTGAGAAATAGCGCCTACGGTATTATTAGCAGCCTGGTGCTGTTAATGTTATTCGGTTTAGGTGTATTTACACTGCTGACACGACGCATAAAAATCCTTGCTTCCCTGTTACAGCAGTTTTCAAAAAAACAGGGGCAAACTTCAAGATATGTCCCCTCTTCCGGTTCGAGGGATGAAATAGACCAGCTCGGCATCCATTTTAATGACATGGCTGACCGCATTGAACAACAACTACGGGAGTTGACTCAAAACGATCAAAAAAGAAGAGAACTGGTTGCCAATGTATCCCATGACCTGCGCACCCCCCTGGCAACCATGCAGGGTTATCTTGAAACACTCAAACTTAAACAAAACTCATTAAATAATACTGAGCGCAACGAGTATCTGGATATTGCTATTGTCCACAGCCAAAGACTGGGGCAGCTGGTAAACGAGTTATTTGAGCTGGCGAAACTCGATTCTATAGACACTGTTCTGTATAGCGAACCTTTTTCCCTGACAGAACTCATGCAAGATATAACGCAGCAATTTTCGCTGCGGGCAAAAGAAAAAAATATCACACTCCATACTGATTTCAAGAATCGCTCGGCCTGGGTACACGGCGATATCGCCATGATCCACCGGGTACTGGAAAATCTATTGGAAAACGCCCTCAGACATACGCCTGAAAATGGCACGATTACACTTTCGTTCAGCCCGAATGGGAACCAGGCTGTCATCAAGGTAGCTGATACAGGAGCGGGCATACCGGCGTCAGAGTTACCACACGTATTTGATCGCTTATACCAGGTTGAAAAAAGTCGCTCAATCCAGGGAAACTCGGGGCTTGGCCTGGCAATTGTCAAGCGAATTATTGAATTACATGGCAGCAGTATAAAAATTGAAAGTAAACAGCACAAAGGTACTACGTTTAGTTTTGAGATGTCATTACACAGTCCCGCATAACTAGCAACTGGCTCTGTAAAAAATGAAATGTTATGAAAATGTGATACTTTTGTGAAAATTTTGCACCCAGGTATTGCAATACTCTCTCCTGATTATGCGTTTGCTAATAATCAAAAACCTTAGGAAACTCTGATCAATTGTCATCTCGACCATAGTGGAGAGATCTCAACCCACGGAACTTCAGTAGTATCATGAAGTGACAAGATTCCTCCGCTTCGGTCGGAATGACAAACATATTAGGTCGAGATGACAATTGATCAGAGTTTCCCTTAATAAACAGGAGAACTAAATGAACTCACTATCAACCTTAAAAAAAATAATCTATGTAACACTGTCAATAGCTGGCCTTTTATTTGCAGGATCAGTGACTGCTGACGGTAAAAATTCATACGATATAACCATTACTAATCTAACCCGTGGAGAAATATTCACACCCATACTGGTAGCCTCGACAGCTCACGATTCCAAACTTTTCACACTAGGCGCAGCTGCGAGCGGCGAACTTGAGATTATCGCTGAAAGTGGCAACCCGGTTCCTTTATCCAATACATTGATTGGCACGGGCGCAGCCCTTGATGTCGTCACCAGTGCTGGCGTATTGGCGCCGGGAAAATCAGTGACACTCACCGTTAAAACTAGTAGTAAGTACCGTTATATTACCGTCGCCTCTATGCTAGTGCCCACCAATGACGCTTTTTTTGCCGTTAATGGTGTCCACACACCAAAAGGCCATAAAACTTTAACGGTGTATTCTCCTGCATATGATGCCGGGACTGAAACCAACGATGAACTGTGCGATGCCATACCCGGCCCACCTTTTATTTGCACAGGCGAAGGCGTGTCGGCCGCAAGCGGGGAAGGATACGTACATATCCATGCTGGAATCCAGGGTGTTGGCGATTTAATTAAAGCCAATCATGACTGGCGTAACCCGGTTGTCAAAATTACCATTCGCAGGACAAGAAGATAAAAAGATTTATATTTAAATAATTACCTGTATTAATACCCGAAATACCGGGCTCTCAAAATAACAGGAATAATAAACACCCCGATTATTCGGGGTGTTTTTTTCGTTATTTTCATAAGGGTTATGGATTTTCATGGCTGTTTTTTTGATCTTGGTCAATATTTCTATTACAGATCCAGCATATTATCGGTCAGCTAGGCTTGGGGTAATATGTATATCGATCCTGACTTAAAAGAGGTTCATAATAAACCGCAACATGACACATCGACTATCTGTATCTCGCGCTGCCAGGCTGGCCGGAGTCAGTCGTGCAGTATTGCAGGCAAAAATCAGCCGTGGTGACTTGATCACTTTTGAAGGTAAGGTCGCCCCCCGGGATTTAATGCGGGTTTTTCCTGATATTGACCTTGCTTCCAATACTGAACTGGATCGCGTCACCAGGATCAAGGAAAATGCCTTTGGTAAGCGAATCCGGGAAAGGGTTTTACCAAACCCGGAAGTCTTGATGTCGAGGCTGAGAATTGCGACCCAGGCACTGGCAATCTCAAAAATAAAACTGGCTCGTGTTGAAAGAATAATAAATAATCTGGAAGTCCTGTATTTGGAGAATACAAACAAGACAAATGGCGCCAATGAGAAACTATCAGAAAATGCATTAAAACAAATCAAGGAATTCCTGTTTGAAGAATTTAATGACACTGGTCTTGATAGGGAGACGGCACCGGTTATGGCGAAAGATGAATTATTGAAAATAATGGCGGGCCAGGTCACTTTATCTCCCAGCGGTAAAGAATTTTTTGTGTCTGGCAATGATTCAATTCTTGAAGCGGCGTTGGGTGCTGGTATTAACCTCAACTGGGGTTGCAGTAATGGCAACTGTGGCCTCTGCAAGGCAAATCTCCTTTCAGGAGAAACTGAAAAAATTGCGCACCATGATTTCACCTTCTCGGAAGCAGAAAAGGCCAGCAACACCATACTCATGTGTTGTCATACGCCGATTACCAAAATTGAAATTGCTGCTGAAGAATTGGGGCTGTCTACCATCCCCAGGCAGAATATAAAATGCAAGGTCAAATCAATTAATCACCTGGAACCCGACATGATCGAGCTCATCCTGCAAACACCCAGGTCTAAACGACTGCGATTTTTTGCGGGCCAATCTGTTGGCCTGACTGCTGGAAAAAATCTGCAACGGGACATCCCCGTTGCCAGCTGTCCTTGTGATGACCGAAATATCCAGTTCCATATCAGGCAAGATGACAAGGATGAGTTCGCCAGTTATATAAGTCATACCCTCAAACCTGGAGATACCATTTCGATTGATGGCCCAACCGGGGAATTCATCTATGATGAAGAGCTGACCGGTGCTGCTGTTTTTATTGCCATCGATACCGGCTTTGCGCCCATACAAGGTCTGATTGAACACACAATGGCGGTAGATAATGCGGCCTCCATTGAGCTGCTACGGATACAGGCGCCTTCGCAAAAACCGTACCTGGATAATCGCTGCCGATCCTGGGCTGATGCGCTGGATGAGCTGACCTATGCAGTCATCCCTGACATGGGTGCAACCGATAGTGCTATCAGACAATTATTACAGAACAAACCAGCAGCGCAGATTTTTGTTGCCGGGCCAACCAGTAGTCTGGAAACACTCAAAACTGGTCAGTCTTTGTCAAAACAGAATGTTAAATACCTGGCCGTCGCACCCTCTGGCTACCTGGAAAGTAATTAGTATCCCCTACGGTATTAAATGTCGCGGCAACTTTCCTGTGCCCACACATCATCAAGTCCGGCATGACGAGATTTGGTATAACAATCGCGAGTTATAAACGCTTGTCAGTCGAAATTGACCGCACCCTCATATTTAGCGCCTGAAACTGGCAATTCGGGGTGGTTAGACTATTCTATATATATGGGTCGGAGAGAAGAAATTTACTAAATCTTCGGCAAAAAATTACAAGCAAAAGAAATTGTAACTGGAGCAACATGAGCATGCATTATATGGGCCCTGTTATTGGTGATTTTATGGGCAAGCCAATTTTCAAATCACTTGAACAATCTGGTGCTTCCTATGAATTTGATCGTATCGCGAGCTGCGATGCGGATGAATTTTTCATTCAGGATCTGAAAGACTCTGAATTATTTGTCGCACCTGGACTAATATACCGACGCAAGGGATAAACCAGGGACAATATCAGAAAATGATTTTTTCTATAGTAAGGACACTTACGGTGATAGTATTGTTGAGCTTGTTTCTGCTAAGTTATCTATACAATATTTATTATCGCGTTCGATCTTAAAGCCGTCTTTAGGCGGCTTGTTCTGGTATGGAATGGCGCGTGTTCTTGATTTTGTTCTCGCCGTCCACATAAACCAGGGTTGGTTTGAAATCGGCCACATCTTTTTCTTCCACTTCAGCAAAAGCACAAAGAATGGTGATATCGCCAGGTGCAGCTTTATGGGCAGCGGCACCATTCACCGAAATAATGCCTGAGCCGGCTTCGGCACGAATCGCGTAAGTACTAAAACGTTCGCCATTGGTGACGTTATAAACATCAATTCGCTCGTACTCACTAATATTTGCGGCATCAAGCAAATCACCATCAATGGCAACCGAGCCTTCGTAATCAAGCTCGGAATGGGTAACCGTTACCCGGTGCAGTTTCGATCTTAAAAAATGTCGTCTCATAATAATTATCTTACTTGCTCGCAAAGTAAACTTTTAGCCTCATAACCCGCTCCCAGTATTATAAGGGCTGAATTATTATTTAAAACCCTTGTTTTCGCGTTTAAGGCGCTATTTATGCCAAGTTTAATTCAAGATTGTCGAGCAAGCGGGTCGTCCCCAGCCTGGCCGCTATTAGTATGACAAGGGCTTTTTCATCAGGTTCAATGGGGGTTACCAGAGGTGCCAGGTCATTCTGGCGACATACTGCCAAATAATCCACGGTAAATCCCTTCTTTTCCAGCATTTCCCTGCCCCGCCCAGTAACCTGGGCCACTGTTTCTGCGCCATCTGCTAAAAGTGTGGCTGACTCCTTGAGCGTTTGATAGATGGCAGGCGCCAGCAGGCGTTCGTCTGGGCTTAAATACTGGTTCCTGGAGCTCATAGCAAGGCCGTCAGTCTCGCGCACGGTCTCCAGGCCCTCGATTCGCACCTGCAGACCCAACTCTGTCACCATGCGCCTGATGACCAAAAGCTGCTGGTAGTCTTTTTTACCAAATATCGCCACATCGGGGTGAACCAGGTCAAACAAACGCCTGACGACCGTCGCCACGCCCCGAAAATGACCGGGTCGATTTTTACCTTCCAGGATATTATCCAGAACCGGTACTTCGATTAAGATTTGCTGATCTGGCTCACCGGGATAGATTTCTTTCTTGCCAGGCAAAAACAAAACGTCCACGTCTTCAGCTTCCAGCAAAACCCGGTCTGCCTCCGGGGTTCGTGGATAACCGGCCAAATCTTCATCGGCTCCGAACTGCAGTGGGTTAACGAATATACTGACAATCACCTTGTCGCAATACTGGCGGGCAGCGCGCACCAGCGACAAATGCCCTGCATGGAGATTGCCCATAGTCGGTACAAAGGCAATTTTAGAATTTGATTGAGTCCAGCTTGTGACTTGATGGCGCAAGTCATCGGCAGTAGCAAAAACGTTCATAAATTAAAAGCTGTGTTCGGGTCCCGGAAACTGTTGTGTCTTAACCTGATCAACATAATCCTGGATTGCCTGGTCAATAGAATCCGTACCCTGCAAAAAGTTTTTGGCAAATTTTGGACTGTGATCTGGATAAAGTCCCAGGGCATCCTGCAAAACCAGCACCTGGCCATCGCAGTTTAGCCCGGCACCAATACCAATCGTTGGAATGGTCAATGCTTCGGATATAGTCCTGGCAAGTGCTGCCGGCACGGCTTCAAGGACAATCGCGCCAGCACCAGCTTGCTCCAGCGCCGAGGCATCATTTGCCAGAATTTCGGCAGCAATTTTGTCTTTCCCCTGCACCTTGTAACCACCCAGCTGGTGCACTGATTGCGGTGTTAAACCGATGTGAGCACAAACAGGTACGCCTCGCTCGACCAGGAACTGCACGGTCTCCGCCATCACCGCGCCACCTTCCAGCTTAACCATTTGAGTTTCTCCCTTTTTCATTAGCTTGCCGGCACTTTTCAAGGCCTGCTCAGGGTTTTGTTGATAACTCATAAAAGGCAGGTCCGTCACTAAAAGGGCCCGCTTAATACCCTTGGCCACACAACGACTGTGATAAACCATGTCATTTAATGTCACCGGCAAGGTGTGCTGCTGGCCCTGGATTACCATACCCAGTGAATCACCCACCATCACCATATCCAAACCATTACGATCCAGGAGACTGGCAAAACTGTAGTCATAAGCGGTCATGCAGGCGATTTTTTCACCGGCCTGTTTCATTTGCAGCAAGGTATGAATGGTAACGGGGCTGTTATTTGGTTTAGTCATGATACTTGAATTTTATCTGGTTCTTGCAGGGTTGTCATTCAGGCACCACCCTGTCATTCCTGTGCGACCAGAACCATCGAAGATGGCGTAGGCGACCTGAGCGTTTGCGAGGAAGTACCCAATAAACCCCTGTAAGGGGTTTTAGGGTGAAGTCCATGATAAAACTCCGCCAGGAGGTTTTTTGGGCAACATGCAAGCATTGTTCCCGACAATCCTATTGCATTCCCGCCATCCCTGGCGGTCAGATGTGCTGGTGCCGCAAAGCCCATGGAAGGGCGAGAGCGGCCATCCATGGAGGTCAGGATCCAGTAATTCTAATGCCCTAAATCTCTGGATGCCGGATCAAGTCCGGCATGACGATCAAGTGCTGTAGGGCGAGCATTGCCTGCCGCGCATTTAACGACGTCATTCCGGTATCCGCCGGCGTGACTAATGAAAATTGTGTTGCGCGAGTAACAATTTTTCCTCGAACCTATTCTTCGTGCAATGGATTAAAATAATGACGACCACTTTTGACGTTTTCCAGGTGCCCAAGCATGGCCTGGAAATCTGTATCATTATCGACCAAATTAATATTTTCGGCATTAATGATTAACAGCGGTGATGCGCTGTATTGATGGAAAAACCGGGTGTAGGCATCAACAAGCGATTCGAGGTAGGCATTATCCATGTGCCGTTCATAAGCAATGCCGCGTTTGCGAATTCGTGCCTGTAAAACATGGACTGGCGCCTGCAAATAAATGACAAGATCAGGTACCGGTAAGTCGATTTGTAACTGTTGGTAAACCTGATCGTATAAACGAAATTCATCATCTTCGAGATTAACACTGGCAAACAAACGATCCTTTTCCAGCATAAAATCTGCAACACAGCCTGGCCGAAACATATCGCCCTGGATTAGTTCACTTATTTGTTTAGATCGTTGAAATAAAAATGACAACTGTGCCGGTAATGCGTACTGCCTGGGCGCCTGGTAAAATCTTTCCAGGAATGGGTTGTCCTGGGGTTGCTCTAACAGCAGTTCACTCTCGAAGGTTCGCACCAACTTGCGTACGAGGCTTGTTTTGCCAACTCCTATCGGGCCTTCAACTACAATATAATCCTGTTTTCTGTCGGACATGAAGCGTGTCTCAAGTTCTTTTTATTCTCGAATATACGGACTTATTTATTTTTTGTTAGCCAGTTTTTATGCTGAAGTTAATTCCGGTTATCCTGCGAATATTTTGCTCAGCGACTGCCGCTAATAAATTTTTAACGGGGCCCTTTCCCGGTACGACTAAATCTGGTGCAATTTCCATTAAAGGATACAACACAAAAGCACGGTTGTGCAGCCTTGGATGGGGAACAGTCAAAACCGCTGTTTTGCACATAGTTTCGCCATATATCAGCAAATCCAGGTCCAGGGTTCGGGGGCCGTGCTGCCGGTGTTTGCGTTCACGCCCGCCTTTTTTTTCAATCTTCAGCAAACGCGCCAGCAAAAACTGGACTGGTAATTCCGTATTTACCTGGCAGACCGCATTTAAAAAATCTGGTTGATTCGCAACGCTGCCATCAGGATTATCTTGAATGGGTGTGGTTTCATAAAATGAAGAAGTGCTGACAAGTTCTATTTCGCTGGTCTCAGCCAGTAACGTCAGGGCCGATGATAAATTTTTTTCACGTTCACCCAGATTGCTGCCCAGCCCAATAAAGGCGATCTCAGACATTAAAGTTTTTTTCGCCTGAATTATTATTCGGGCCCGTACGTTTCTTCCGCTTACGTCTCCTGCCTGGCACAGGTGGTAACTTGCTGATCATTTCCTTGCGCTCTTCGATATCTACTTCCTGGAATAACGTCCACCATCTACATAACTCGTCATCAATCTCACCGCTCTCGGATCGCAGGCATAAAAAATCATAGGCAGCACGAAATCGTTGATGCTCCATTAAACGAAATGCACGCTGGCCATTACGAAAAGCAAAACGACTTTGCATCATCCACATTTCCCGCATCATGCCGGTAAACCGCTTGGGGATGGATGTGTGTTGTGACTGTTTGCGCAATACATGTGCTGCCGCTGAACGCAACGCATCTTGCTGATTCGCGCCCCCGGCTACCAAACGCTGCGCCTCTTCCAGGGCACTGCCCCATAACATGACTGCCAGTAAAAATGCAGGGGTGACAGGCTTGCCTTCCGCAATCCTGTTATCGGTATTTCTTAATGCCAGCGGAATTAATACGGCCGGGAAGTGCCCTACTTCTTTCGCCAGGCATAACTCAGCCTGGGGAAATAAATATTGAAATAAATCCGCATGACGTAATGCCTCGAAAGTACTTAAGGCCGCTCCACCATGAAAAAGCTTAAGCACTTCTTCAAATTTCCGGGCAGCGGGTACATCGGCCAGTAAAACGCTCAATGCTTTAATAGGTGCTTCACTTTTTGGATCTATTTTTAACCCCAGTTTTGCGGCAAAACGAATGGCCCGCAACATGCGTACCGGGTCTTCACGGTAACGGGTTTCCGGGTCGCCAATAATTTTTATCAGGCCATTTTTAAGGTCGTCAAAACCGCCAACAAAATCACTAATCTCGTCGTTGGCATAATTATAGTAAAGCGCGTTAATGGTAAAATCCCGGCGCACGGCATCTTCTTCCAGGGTACCGTAAACGTTATCACGTAAAATTCTGCCGGAATCATCGGCTAAATGAACTTCACTGTCTTTGGTTTTATCTGATTTATTTCCCGAGGCTGTCTCGTCTATTTTTCCCGGGGGTGCCCGGTACGTGGCCACTTCAATAATTTCCCGGCCAAAATAAACATGGGCCAGGCGGAAACGACGGCCTATCAAACGGCAATTTTTAAATACGCGCCGGACTTCCTCGGGCAAGGCATTGGTAGCGACATCAAAATCCTTGGGCTCACGGCCAAGCATTAAATCCCGGACACAGCCGCCTACCAGGTAACTGTCATAACCGGCGTCATGGAGGCCTGCCAGCACCTTGAGGGCGTGATCGCTTATGTCACCTCGGGAAATGGGGTGGGCTGTTGCCTTGATAATGCTTGCTTGAACTTTAATCACTGACTTGCTTAAAATATTTGGCTCAAAACCTGTTGAATCCGACATTGTACGCTATTGTTGGATTCACTTGCTAACGTAGTTTACACTGCCATTTTTCCGCACTCGTGCCATTAAATGCTCCCTTCGTCTAGTGGCCCAGGACACTGGCCTCTCACGCCGGGAACAGGGGTTCGAGTCCCCTAGGGAGCGCCAACTATTCTATTGGATATTCCAGATTTTCAACACTTGTTTCATATCCGTACCAATAATAATCTGAATATCGACTTTATTACGCAGGCCATAGGTTGATTCAATTTCTCCTGCCAACCAAATTACTTTTGCAACTTTACCTGCTTGTTTTTCAAATCCCGGTCCAAAGAATATTCATGTGGCCTTGGTAGTTTAATACTTCACACATTTAACAGTTGGATGTCAGTCATCGTGTCCTACCCTGTCAAAAGCTGTGTCCAGTCTGCCAGCGCCCGTGATTTTGTAAAACGCTGATCAAATAATTTTCTTGCCTCTATACCCATGCCCCGGCATAAATCAGGATCGTCAGCCAAGCTGCTAATACTCTCGACCAAACTATCCGTATCATCACCATCAAGGGCATAACCACAGGACGTCTCCTGAATAATACTGGCGATTTCACCGATCTGGTCACCAAGATATATAGCTGGACGGCCAACTGCGGTGATGCCATAAAACTTACTGGGCACAATCAGGCCTTCCAGGGACGGCTTTAATGAAATTAAATGGACATCGGCCACACTCAGGCTGACCGCCAGTTGATCAGGCTCCTGGTTGGGCTGAAACATCACATTTTCGAGCATTTTATCAACTACAAATAATTGTAAGGTTTTTAACTGGGCACCGCCGCCAATAAACAGGAAATGAATTTGTTTATTATTTCTCAGCTTCTCTGCCGCTGACATGATCACGTCAAAATTATGGGCGCGGCCCATACCGCCTGAATAACACACAACAAATTTTTTATTCAGCCCCCATGAGCGCCGCAAGTAATTATCTTCTGGTTCGACAGGTTTAATTGTTTTTTCGTCAGCCCAGTTGTGGATGACTCTTATTTTTGAAGGATTGATACGATTGGCCCAGAGGACTCTTTTCATGGCATCCCCGAGCACTACATTCTTGCGCGCCCGCCGTAATGAGCTATTGCGAATTTTTTTTATGTAGTGGTAAGTCTTGTCTGAAAACTTTTTCATGTCGAGTGCCCCGGCAACTTCGGGGAATAAAACCTGTAACCAGTTTATTAATTGGGCACGACGAAGTTTGCAGATATAAGCGGCGCAAATAGAAATCAGGGGTGGATCTGTCTTGGCCACGACCAGGTCACCTTTATGGGCCAGGCGAAATAATGTCCAGCTGGCACTAAGATAAAAACTTGAATAATCAAATGCCCTGCCCAGTAAATTTGCCCGACCAAAAGAGGATGTCCAGACACGATATATATTGACGCCCCGGGTGATCGTCCGTGCATCAAGATTGGCATTGGTATTGTCATAACGCTGGCGACTGGTGATGACATAAACGATATGGTCCTGATCCGCCAAATGAAAAGCGAGGTCAGCCAACAATTGACTGTTATCGGAATCATCAGGATAAAAATAACGATTCAGGAAGATTATTTTTTTCTTTGCCATGTTGCCGTGCTTATTATTGATGGCTTAAGGATAGCCTGGCCAAAAGGCAGGCACTGTCCAGCTTTCATGTTTTATTTCAAACTTACCCCAAATCATCCACGTACCATTGCATGGCTTCATTAATGCCAGCACCGATTTTATGGGTGGGGGCATAACCAAGCAGTTTTTGGGCTTTGCTAATGTCTGCCAGGGAATGGCGCACGTCACCGGCACGAAAATCCCGGTAGGTGGGCTCAGATTCTTTCACGTCTGACCGAATCTCCCGGATGCGTTTCAGGATCATGGTGTGTAGCTCGGTCAGATCGGTGCGTTCACCTAATGCGACATTATAAATTTGATTGGCGGCGTCGGGGTGGTCGCCTGTGGCAGCCAGTAAATTCATTTGCACGGTATTTTTGATATAACAAAAATCCCGGCTGGTTTTGCCGTCGCCATTAATGAAAACTTCTTCGCCATTAAGAATGCTGGCGACCCATTTTGGAATCACGGCAGCGTAAGCGCCATTGGGGTCCTGGCGTTTACCAAAAATATTGAAATAGCGCAGGCCAATGGTTTTAAAATCATAGGTGCGCGCAAACACACTGGCATAAAGTTCGTTGACCACTTTGGTAACCGCGTAGGGGCTCAGGGGATTGCCAATTTTATCTTCTATCTTGGGCAAGTCCGGGTGATCGCCGTAGGTTGAGCTGGAGGCGGCGTAAACAAATCGTTTTACCTTGGCATCGCGGGCGGCGACCAGCATATTTAAAAAACCGTCTATGTTATTTTGATTGGTGTTAATGGGATCATCGATTGAACGCGGCACCGAACCGAGAGCCGCCTCATGTAATACATAATCCACGCTGTCACAGGCTTTTTTACAATCGTCCAGTTTGCAGATGTCGCCATTAATAAATGTGAAGTTGTCTGCTATTGATTTATCGCCATCGTTGGTAATAGCATCGGCCACGGCCATGTCCAGGTTGTGCTGATGGCCAGTGACAAAGTTATCGAGGCCAACCACTTTTTGATTCAGGGTTAATAATTCTTCCAGTAAGTTGGAACCAATAAAACCGGCGACACCGGTAACCAGCCAGGTGTATTGGTTGCTGCTTAAATGGGATTTTAGTTCGTCGTATTTACTCATTTGTGTTTCCTGTATTTATAAAATATAAAATTTTTCGGTGCATGTTAACAAAGAAGATCAAGCCCACTACTGTCCCACAACTCTGTCATTCCCGCGAAAGCGGGAATCCAGGAATTCTGGTTCGTAGCCTAATCAGTCACTTGCTGGATACCCGCTTCGGCTTTGGCTTCCTGCGTCGCTCTACCTCCTGCGTCCATGCAGTCGTCCGCGGGTATGACGCCTTTCTTTATTTGAAATCTCATGTCCATGTCTGCTCTGGCGCCATGTTAATACCGGACGAATAGCGTTATGACCACTTTTGTAATAATTTTGTGGGACAGTAGTGGATCAAACCCCGTATTCCGACCACCTGGGACAGAAAAAATACAATAGAATTGTCGAAAACAATTCTTGTCCGGCTCATGGACCGTTTGCAAGCCTACATCGGCAGTCCCACAAGGACAAGTTTGCGGGTTATACTGAAGGCACATGGTAACAAAAAAGGAAAAATCAGGTTATGAGTGACGAACAGGATCTCAATACACGGTTGGCAAACCTGGAGCTACTTGTCATTAAAACTGCTGGCCAGGATGGTGCCCGGTCGTTACAAGCGGTTCATCCTGCCATCCCTGTCTGCCTGGCAATCGCTGCCATCGCAACGGGTTATCTCGGCCTGGGTTTACCGCAACATTATTACCAGCCCGTATTTGCCGGACTTATTCTGCTGCTCCTGTATCACCGCCAGTCTATTCATATGAGTGCCCAGCCCTGGCGCTGGCCGTTGGTCGTGCTTAATTTTGCTGTGTTAAGTTTATTGATGAAATTCCTGATCGGCGGCGGCATTTCCCACCCATTTGCTTGGTTGCAAGTGCCCGGGTTGGGCGCCGGTGATGCTGTTCAGGAAGGTTGGCGTAGCTGGTTTACACCGAACCTGGAAATAAAGTGGAATGACGTAGGCGGCATTACTCAGTGGCAAATTGATATTACCCGGGTGCAAAGCCTGTTCCTTGTTTTTACATTGGCCGCCGTGCTGATGCGCTTCCAGGTTTTTGCTTCCATGACGGCGTTGCTGTTGTTGATTATTTCAATCCCCACCTTGCTGCAATTTAACTGGCAATGGGTGATCTGGTTCCTGGTCGCCACGACTATTTGTATTTATGTGCAAACGGGACGTGCCAATAAATAGTCACGTTTTTTCATTTATTAAAAATTTTCTTTAACCAAACGCTAATATCCTGAATCTCATCGGTACTGACCGAGTGGGCCATAGGATACTGGTGCCATTCAATGTTATGCCCTGCCTGGGTCATTTTTTCTTCAGTGGCCTTGCCTACGGCAATCGGTATCGTGGCGTCTTGTAAACCGTGAGCCATAAACATGGGTATGGTTTTATTGGCTGGTACTCCTTCATCGGCCAGAGTTTCCGGCATCGGCAAATAAGTAGACAAGGCCAACATACCGGCCAGGGGTTTGTCGTATCTTAGCCCCGCATACAGGCTGATGGCGCCGCCCTGGGAAAAACCGGCCAGGATAATATGGTTCGGGGGTATGCCGCTGGCAACCTCATGCTCAATCAAGTCGGTCAATTGTTTTGCGGATTCCTTAATGTGGTCCTGGTTGCCCTTAAAGGTTTCGGCGCCACTGTCACCGGTAAAATAAATATCGTACCAGGCGCGCATTTCCATGCCGCCATTAATCGTGACAGGTCGCTTTGGTGCATGCGGGAATATAAATCGAACCGCAGGTGATTGGTCTAGCTTGAGCTCGGGAACAATGGGCTCAAAATCATGGCCATCGGCACCAAGCCCGTGTAGCCAGATCACGGCAAATTCAGGTTGGGGGCCCGTTTCAATCTTAACGCTTGGCAATAAATCTGGTAATAAATCTGGCATTTTATCTGAATTCCTCATTGAAGTGCCCATCTTTGGCAACAATGGTAATAGTTAAATAGTTTAGCCTGCTGGAAATAATGCTGATTTTTCAGCAACAAAGTTAAGGAAGCTCTGATCAATTGTCATCTCGACCGTAGTGGACGACTCCATGGCAAGGATTGTTCCAGACAATCCTGTTGCATTCCCGCCCACTGTAGAACCCCTTCGGGTTTCATTCAGCATTTCC
>QIGL01000022.1 GCA_003228915.1 Acidiferrobacteraceae bacterium | reverse complement strand
AGTGAGTACGAGTATTATTTTGATTGTCACAATAATATGAAATCAAAGTTGAAAATAAGTAATCTCTTCTGGTGGTTAATTATCGGGTTCATCGCCCTGATGATTTTAATCGAGCTGGTTGGCGACCCGGTAAACCTCTGGCTGCGTTATGACCGGCAGGCCATCCTGGAAGGTCAACTATGGCGATTATTTACCGGTCATCTTGTACATCTCGGTTGGCAACACCTGTTGCTCAACCTGGCCGGCCTGATATTGACGTACCTGGTTTTTTATCGATATTTGATTGGCGGCCAGGGAATTGCGGCTGTTCTCGGTATTGCCTTTGGGGTGAGTATTGGCCTGTTGTGGTTTAGTCCAGGTCTTGCCTGGTATGTGGGCCTGTCTGGTTTATTGCACGGTTTGTTGATATTTGCAGCAATAATGGCGGTTTTTGATAAAACGAATTCAAACAGAAAATATTACAGCATTCTTCTTATTGTTTTATTGCTAATCAAGATTGGTTATGAGCAAATAATCGGCCCCTTGCCCACGAGTGCGGTAATAAAAAACTACAGAGTAATAACCGTTGCGCATTTATATGGCGTAACCAGCGGAACTATTCTTGTTATTATTATTTTGGTTCGTCGTTACTTGATACAAATCAAACGCTCTACCGATTGAAAGCTTAATGTCCTTAGCCTTGGGTCCACTTGTTTTCGCCCCGGTCGTTTCGGGCGCTTGATTGCGCCCAGCAGAGTAGGTTCAGGGCTGAGGATGTCCGGAACAGCAGGCAGGTATTTCATTGGTTCTTTGCCGCCAGGTATAAAAACACTTTCACCTGTTTTGATGTGATAGGTTTTACTGGCCGTGTCGGCTTGTAATTCTCCCTCAAAAACTGTCACCAGGGCACCATTTAGATAACCACGCGGACAATCATTGCTGCATATACGAATAGAAAAATCTGTGCCACGGATGCCAATGGTGGCAACTGGCGTTTTGAGTCGATAGGCTTTTTTGTTGCGTTGCACCAGGGCACCGGTCAGGGATCTGAAACCACCCTTGACCAGGCTAAAGAAAGACTCCAGCAGTTTGCTCTTGTTGGCATTGAGTTTGTAACTTTCAATCCGGAAATCACTTTCTGAAAACAGGTTAATCAAAGAACCATCTTGTAATCGTAATTGTGTGCTCGCATTAATTGCCGTGATTATATTGTCGCCACCATAAACCGGTGAACCACTGCGCAGCACCCGAACTTCACCGCCAGTACGTACCGCTGATACTTCGCCCGTGACCGTCAAGGCTTTGCCGGCGACAGCTGCAAAGGTGTTGGGCGTTATTATTAATAGCGATAAAGCTAAAAATAAATTAATAGCTGTTTGTCTATTAAAAGATAAATAGGGAATATATAAACAGGGCGTAGATAACTTTTGAAACTGTTTCATGATGGCATCACCAATCGGCTAAAAGTAATTATATTGCACACCCAGGAAATACTGGTTGCGGTCAAATTTGTACAATTCAAGATTGGAAGAATTCTTGGTATATGAATAACCGAGGCGAGCAAAAGTACTATCGATAAAGTACCAACGCCAGCCTATCTCAAAGTACGCAAAGGTGTCTTGCCTGGTTTCATTGTAGAGCGGATCTTCAGCATTGTAGGTGCTGGTACGATAAGTTGCATTGATATAGGGGGCATGGTCTCGCCAGATTGTCAGGCTGCCTTCAAGATCTATTTGTGTGTAGTTACGGCCATACTGGTCGTAGAGTTTATCTTTTGCGGTATCAGTGCCAAATTGAAGATTGACGCCTAGCCGTGGATTGAGCTCATCTTTCATATGTTTTTTCCAGCCAATAATTAGCGCTAAATTATCGACGTCCCGCTCCTGAAGGTAATCGAATTTGTTGGCACCATATGAAAGTGAGGCGCCAACCTCAGCATCACTACTGTAAAGGTATTGCCAGTCAGCAGATACGGCGGTACGAGCCAGGTAAGCGTTGTGGCCCACCAGGTATTTTTGATAATAAATGGGCAGGGTAAACCGGTGCTGTTGTAGATCAAAACCTGGCCCACCAAACAGGCTCATTAATGTTGCGTCAAAATCATCTTCTTTTTGATTCTTTTTCTCATAGGCATCGAGGCCACCAAATACAAAGAAATCATTTCCCAGTCCGTAGGCACTGGTGATGCCACCCGCCAGTTTGAAATAATTATCAGATTTACTTTCTGCACTTTCGTCAAATACCAAGAGTGTGTTACCGGCTACAAGATAACCGCCGTCTAACGCAATTGTGCTGTTGACATTGCTGTCGTAGCCAAAATCAAGAGAAACATAACCAGTCAAAGAATTGGTAAAATATCGGGTTTGTTGCGATCTTGCTTTTTTGAGGATAACTATTGCCTGGGCATGTATTTTAACCGGTGGCTTCAATTGCAACAGGTAAGCAACTTCTTTGTATGCCGCCTCGGTATCTTTTTGTGCCAGATAAAGCCGTGCCAGTTTAAGTCGCGCCTGGTAATGATCTGGTTTGGAAGTTATTACTCTTTGCATGGCAAAAATTGCCTCACCAATTCTGCCAATACCTGTTGCGGCCTGCCCATAAAGGTAATCGAATTCAACCTGGCCAATCCTGTCATCCATTAATTTTTCGGCCGTGGTGTAGGCTTTTTGATATTGTTTGTTATCAAGTAGTTTTTGGATTTGATCGTTTTTTGCATCTGCCATGACCGTGGCGCTGATGCCCCATAATAAAAAAAGTATTATTATTTTTTTAATTTTACTCATGGCTTATTTCCGGGACTTAACTTTACTGCGAATTATGGCGCACACTTTTTTAGTAAAAACGCGTTGCCGTTTCGACTGCAAATGCTGATAGTTTAGCAACAGGGAAAAAGCGAGCAATATAGATATCATCCAGAAATCTATGGACCCACCGCCACCGTTGGCAGCGGATACTTTCACTACACACTGGGCCTGATTGGCATTTGGCTTTATTAAATTATTGCTTGCGGCTGACAGTTTTCTGTTATCACAAAAAGAAGGATTCAGTACCTGTGCCGCCAGGACGCTGATATCGTTGCTAGGCACGGGGTCAACCGAAACGGGAAAAGTATCTAAAGCCTTGACGCTGGCTGTATGTGTATAGTCACCAATAGTGGCGACCGTCATATCAACATCAACATATACAACTTGACCCGGATTGGTGGGGCCAAAATTACAGGTGATGGTCAGTGAGACCAGAGCACAAGCACCGGCCGGATTCGATGAGGAGATTGATGGAGCGTGATTGGCGGGAACAGTATAAACGACATTGGTGAGCATAACCTGATCAGGGCCAAGATTGCTGGCAGTCACGCGATAACGAACAGGCTGATTGATTGTTAGCGGTGTCGGGCCGCTAATGCTTACTGCCAAATCGGCACCGTTGGCGAGCTTGACAAAAAAGCCGTCCGTTGCGCCACCGGCATTACTGGTCTGCAGGGCATCAATAGCAGTAAAGTTCGTCGAAGCTGTCCTGCCGGCAATAAATGTTTGGCCCAACTGGCCGATAGCCAAAGCTTCGGAATTTTCATTAAGACTGCCACCAACCATGCCTGAATAAACTAAATCAGTAGGTATTGGCCTATCACCAAAACGCATGATATAGGCATTACTGCCCGCGGGTCGTCCACCAGGCGCAAAATTGCTAATGGGGAAATCCCCGGAGTCAGACGTGCCGGTGATGGTCACGCCTAATGGCGGGTTGGAGGTGACCAGGGCGATGTCATTACCTTTATCCGTACCATTGCCGCCAATGAAGCTGGATTCTACCAATGTCATAGTAGGTACACCCGCACCAATATCAATACGTGCCAGGTATGCATCTTGTCCGCCCAATGGCGTTGGGTTATAGGCTGTGGCTGTGGTGGGGAATATTGGTGGCGTAGCGGCGTTTGTAGAAGTGGTATAACCCGTGATGAAAAGGGCGTTTCCAGATGCAGTAATACCCAGGCCTTCATCTGTTTGACTACCGCCAAGGTAAGACAGGTTAGTATAGGTGTTAAAAAAAGCACCACCAATTACGGAAGTAGGATAAATAATGCGCGCCACAAAAGCATCAGTGAGTCCGCCCTGAAAAACAGCACCAATTGGCACTGCGGCTATTGTTTGAATTGGTAATGTAGTACCGGAAAGGATTGTTCCGCAAGATAGTCCGGTATTAAAAGCAGTGCCAGCCAGGTACGTGGCGCCACCATCATTAAAAATTGCTCGCGTACTTACTTTTCCGGAACTAACTGAAAAAGAACAACCACCAAAATCCATGGCAGTATTGGTATTGTTTGATACGGCAGGCAGTGAGAACTGATTTACACCAACATTATAATTCAAGGCGAATTGAATATTGCCAAGAACATCTAGTGCTAAATCCTGGATGGTATCAAAATCTGTAGAACCAAAATATGTGGATATGCTTAGTGAAGCCCCTGTAGAATTAACACCAAGGATAAAACCATCGCTAATACCACCGCCATAGGTGGCTTGTGTTGCTGAGGCGCTCACCGGGAATGTTGTTTGGTCTGATCCAGTTGAACCCACGACGTAAGCAATATTACCAAATACCTTGATGCCATTACCGATTTCATTACCCGTGCCGCCAATATAGGTAATGTAGTCGATGGTCGGTGGTGAGCTTGTGTCAGGTGGTGAGATGAGCCGGGCAACAAAAATGTCAGTAGCTCCGCCTGTGCCTATTGTTGCACTTGGCGCATTGTTTGCCAGATCTGGAATGTCAGTACTACCGGTCAGGTAAAATCGTTCCGTAAATGCTGGTGGGCCGGTATCATCGGTTGCAATATCCTGAATTCTATCACTGCCTGTGCCACCGAAATAACTTGAGTAGTCTATAACCGGGTCTATGATCAATGTTTTTGATTTATTATATGCGGCAAGCTTAAAACCGATGGTATTATTTTTTAATATTTTATAGGCGCTGGCGATTTTTTCTTTGTCAGACCCTGCAAGTTGATAACTGACGGGTTTATGTTGCTTTAATTCAAGATCGGCTATCTCAAGTAATAAATTATCATATTTATCTATTTTTGAATGTTTAACATTATTAAATTTTAATTTAATTAAATCTGGATCTGCACCGGGGTGAACGATGAAATCATATTCCAGGCCTGACTCACCCATGTAATAAACAAGATCAATGCCGGGGTACAGGTTTTCGTATTTTACTTTTGCGAAATGGGGGATGCCAGTAAACCATTCTTTTTTATTATTGCCGATTAAATAATTAGTTTTACCGGGTTGTTTATCCAGGCCAGTAATTTTTACATCAGGATTGGCGCCAACAAATTGTGTTTGAATAAAGTGATATTCAGAAAGGCTGCTTGCTTCAAATTCGGTGCTGCTATTTTTAGATTTTCGTATTGTGCGTAAACCCAGGACTGCTGCAGATGGACCCAGGTAGAGATAATAACCCCCTGTGCGTGTGATAAATTTTACATTACCCGGTACCTGGCCCTGGTTGGCTTCAAAATAAAAGGGTAAGGATGATGATAAGGGCTTACCTTTTAACGATGTTCCAGGTGTCGGTATTTCAGGCTGCGCCAGGACTTGCCCGGGGGCCAGGCTGCCAGCAATAATAAACAGGCAAAAGAAATAACGGCACCAGCCGGAATAATGGATCGGGAGAGACAGGGATCGCATGGTTTGTTTACTCCGCAGAAAAATTTTACTTTGTTGGTCGCCCTACTTAGCACCATACTATACGATAGCGACCCTTACAGGGCACTTACACGGCGATCTCAAACCAGTGATCAATATCAAAATATTGCAACTTATTGTTTTTACAGCTATAAAATGAATATTGATCGGAATTAGACTGTTTAAACGCCATTCTAATAATGTATTTGAGTATGCGAGCGATATTTATGACTGGTTTGCCAAACTGTGATTAATCCGGAAACATTTAGAAAAAAAATAATCCCCATTGGGCTTGGGGTGGCGGTTACTTTTATATTCTTGTTACACGCAACCCGTTTACTGGAATTTGATTTTATCCAGCGCATGGAGAACCTGGTTTACGACATCAGGTTAAATTTTAGTCTGCCTAAAAATCTCGATAAAAGAATTGTCATTGTCGATATAGATGAAGCGAGTTTATCGGCCGAGGGACGCTGGCCATGGTCACGACAAAAGCTGGCCACCCTGACCAACCAGTTATTTAATTTGTATAAGATTAATGTCCTGGGTTTTGATATTACCTTTGTTGAGGAAGATAAAGATCATACCCTGGCTCGGCTGGAAGAACTTGCGGACGCACAGGGCAATCAATCAGTAAAAAAATACCTGGCCAACGCGAGAGAGATACTTGGCAGCGATAACGCATTGGCTGAGGCGATTAGGGGGAAACCCGTATTGCTGGGTTATTTTATGATTGATGATCCGGCCCGCAGACAACAAATTGGCGTGTTACCAGAACCCTTGTTTACTTCCGCTGAAACAAGAGGCAAGACTGTCACGGCCATTGAGGCATTCGGCTTTGGTGCCAATATTCCGTTGTTACAGAACGCCGCGCTTGGCGCTGGCCACTTCAGCATTCCGCCAGTAGTTAATGAAGATGGTATTATTCGCCGCGTACCGCTGTTGATTAAGTTCAAAGATGGTTATTACGATACTTTATCTTTGGCCATGGCCCGTACTTACTTGCAATCTGATGTGAAACTCGAGTTTGCCGACAAAATAAAACGGGGTGATCAATATCCTGCCCTGGAAACCTTGCGAGTTGGCCAAAATGAAATACCCGTAGATGAAGATCTGGCCGTCTGGGTGCCTTATCGAAATGCGCAAGGTGGTTTTTATTATATATCCGCGACTGATGTGATTCGTGGCACAGTGGCAAATCCTGATTTATTGAAAGATGCAATTGTCCTGGTGGGGACCACAGCTGAGGGTTTGTTTGATTTGCGGGCAACCCCGGTAAGCAACGTTTATCCAGGCGTGGAGATTCATGCCAATATTTTAGCCGGTATTCTTGATGAGTCTTTTCGTGCCCGGCCGGCTTATGTCGCTGGCATTGAAATAACCATGGTGCTGGTACTTGGCCTGGGACTGGCACTGGCCCTGCCATTTTTGACACCTTTATTTGCCACCATAGTTTCATTGCTTGCATTGGCGGTGTCTATAGGCATTAACCTGTACGGATGGTTTGACCTGGTTATGATACTGCCACTGGCCTCATCTCTGATGTTGGTTGTGACCTTATTTGTCGTGAATATGTCCCATGGATTTTTTGTTGAAGCCAGGGGTAAACGTTATCTTGGCCATTTGTTTGGTCAATATGTGCCGCCAGAGCTGGTCGAGGAAATGAGTGAAAACCCCGAGGCTTACTCACTGGCAGGAGAAAAGCGAAATCTTACGGTTATGTTTTCTGATGTCCGTGGGTTTACAGCAATTTCCGAAAACATGGATCCCAAACAATTATCTGAACTAATGAATGCCTTTCTTACGCCCATGACAGAAATCATTCATCGCAACAGGGGAACAATTGACAAGTACATGGGTGATGCCATCATGGCATTCTGGGGCGCGCCTGTTCAGGACAATGACCATGCCGAACACGCGTTAACAGCGGCCATGGAAATGATTGATGAACTATCACGGTTGCGTGCGCAATACATCGCCAATGGCTGGCCAGAAATTAAAATTGGTGTCGGCCTTAATACCGGCGAAATGAACGTGGGCAATATGGGTTCCGAATTTCGCATGGCTTATACTGTAATGGGTGACGAGGTTAATCTTGGTTCACGCCTTGAAGGATTAACAAAACAATATGGCGTGGATATAATTATTAGCGAAGCAACGGTAGCAGCAACAAATGGCTGGGCGGTTCGGGAGCTGGATATAGTCCGGGTTAAGGGCAAGAAAAAACCGGTGCGGATTTATGAGCCTGTCTGCCATGAGCAGGATTTGACAGACACACAGCAGCAGGAGCTTGGCCTGTATGGTGAGGCATTAAAAAGATATCGACGCCAGGATTGGGATGGGGCAGAAATGCAATTTTTGTCGTTATCGAATCAAAATCCCGCCAGAAAATTATACCGGCTTTATGTCAGTCGAATTACCAGTTATCGAATTAAACCACCTGCCAGTGGTTGGGACGGGGTTTTCACCCACGAGTCAAAGTAACGAGACAAAAAAAACCGGTAACCATGTAAGTTACCGGTAAAGACGAGGGAGCTGGATATGCTCTCGCATAAATTTTTTACTAGTTGAACCTAAAAGCTGGCCTGTCCGCCTAAATATATATAGGGACAAACCTACGAATATGGGCGAACAAACGTCACCGTCCCTCCCTGAACAATTTTCAGGTGGATTCACGGTTACCAGTCGATCTTCCCGACGGTGACGCATGCTCATTGGGGATTCTACGGAGGCCAGCTTACAGCGGGCTTACAACTCTAAAAATAATTATAACTTATTGAATTTATTTAATTTTATCAAAAAGTGCCTGGGTGGCTGGTGAGGGATTAACGTCTAATAACGCTTTGAGGGTATTTTTACAGCGCTGGTAGGTGCGGGTAGCTTCGGCAAATCGACCCTGTTGCTGATATCCTTCTATCAGTCTCTGGTAGAAGAACTCTGTGAGGGGGTCAATTTCCAGGGCCCGTTGGTAATAATCCATCGCCCGGTCCCATTGATTTTGCGATTCCAGGCGGGTGCCGACAGCACTTATCTGGCGGGTAAACTTGCTGTGTAATCGATCCCGTAATGCTATCGCCCAAATCATATCAGGCGACTCACCGAGAAAATATCCCTGGTATAGGTTAAAAATTTTATCGGTTAGTTCGATTATATTAGTGTCCAGTTCATTATGGAGATTGCTTTCCAGTTTACCAAGTAACCGTTCAAACACCCAGACATCCACCCAGCAATGTTTGGGATCCAGGGTCAGGCGACCGTCCTGCAGTGTCAGGGCTTTGTCATTGCCAATAAGCTTGCGCAGCCGATGTAAGGTGGTATCAAAAGCCCTGTGCGCAGAGTCACCATCGGCATCAGGCCAAAGTGCTTCAACGAACCTGAGCTCGCTGACTTCACGGCCACCAAAAGCAACCAGTATTCTTAAAAGTTCAAGTGGTTTACTTTGGGCGCGGCTATTAAAACGCAAAGGCGTATCATTCAGGGCGATACTAAATCTTCCCAATGTATAAATCTTGATCGGCCAGGGCCAGTTTTCAATCTCTGTCGCAACGCCTATCGGCGCAAGATTTTGTTTGCGAATCAGGGAGACTGCATGTTCAGTCTCAATGTTGTGCCTGATTGCCAAGGCGCAAAGTGCGGCCATTAAATCAGGTCGCCACCATGTCATGGTCATAAAGCCATGTTGTTTGCCCAGTGCAAAAGCGGCTTTGATACAGGGCAGTGCCTCTTTTTCGCGACCACGCTGGCTGTGGAAATAACCTTCAAGCAGGTGTTTGTGGTATTCGATGTACTGACTCTTGATAGCCTTGTTAATTTCCAGGGCCTGTTCAAGTTGACTATATGCCTCATCATCTTCTTCACGCTCGAACAATGCTTGTGCCAGCGCCAGTAGGGCGAGGGTTAGCGGAAAGGGACTGCCTGCTTCTTCGGCCCTTTCTTTGGCATTACGGGCATGTTCCAGTGACAGCGGTAAATCATCTTTTAACAGGGCCAGGGATGCCGCCTGGTAGTGATAATGGGCAGAATCGAGACGTCGGTTCCCATGCATACTTTCGGACATAGCTTTAAGCAGATCTTCCGCCTTGTTTAAGTCGTTATTATTAACAGCACCATACATGCCTTGTGCGTACAACATAAAGTCCCAAATGTGGATACCAGTAGTGCGTGCTAGCTCCAGGCCCTTGTCGATAGATTCCAGGCAGGCATCATTTTTTAATGTGAGCCATAAGTACATGGCCTCCATGGAGTGCCATATCACTAAAGTAAGCGGTGCGACATTCTTTTTGGCCACTGCAGGGCCCAGGATTTCAATTACCAGTGAGGCCTTGGCTAAATCTCCAATCCAGCTATAGAAAAGCACCAACTGGTTGCCAATCATGATCCGGTGATGGAGATCCATTTCGCTATCTATTAATGTCCGTGCCCGCTGTTCCCAGACCGGGAAATCCTTGTGTTGCGGTTGTCGGTACATTAATGCACTGAACATACTGGCTGTAATTCGGGCACCGATTTCTGCCGATGGCGGTTCTTTATGGCGGGCGATGAGATCGTCAAGTTTTTCAATCCAGCCATCGAGCGGTTTAAAATTCCCCCATTCATAGAGATAGGTTTCTATTACTGAAGACCAGCAAAGGCAGAGTCCCTGGATATCATCTGTTTTTTCAAATAAATTATAGGCTGCTTCAAATTGCTGACGACTTTCTGCAACGCTAAACGGCATTCGACAGGTGCCCAGCCAGAAACGTAACCAGGGTTGCAGATTGATCATTTCGTCAGGCAATGCCTTTAGCCAGCCATGTAATGTTTCATAACGACCTTGTTTCATTAACTCGGGCGCATGAGTGCTGATAATTAGCGCCAGTCTTTTCCAGTCTTTAATAGTCAATACCAGGGTTACGGCCGCCTCAAGATGTCCATTTTCTTCCAGGATAAATGCTGCCTTGCCTTGTAATTGTTTTTTTTCTTCGCTGGGTAATAATTGCTCAAAACTGGTTTGTAGAAATTCCCTAAACATGGGGTGATACTGAAAGACAGCTTCTGTTTTAACTTTTTTCTCTGTGAAGTAATAATTACGATTAAGTTGGGCGAGAACTTTTTTTGTATTTGTATTTCCAGTCAGGGCCTCAGCCATGTTTATGGTCATACTTGGCAATAGGGAAGTCTTTAACAAAAAGTCCCTGATTTCTGGCTCAGCTTTTTGCAATATTTCACCGGCAAAGTAATCAAACAGGGTATCAGTGCCTAAATCATTAATCGCTTGTGGCGTATCATGGCCGCTACTGATTCGTTCCAGCATAAGCACCAGACCGGCTGCCCAACCTTCAGCCTTGCCATGTAATAATCTCAGGATACTGGTAACAGATTTTTGCAGACCCCAGATTTTTGCGATACCTCTGGATTCGTCTGGTGTCAGGGACAAATCTTTCCACCCGAGAATCGACATGGCCTGGTTCATGTGAGTTCGGGCAAGTGTCGCCGGGGGTTCGGTTCGGCTTAAAAGGATTACAGTGCCGCCTTCTGGTAATACAATCAAACCATCCTTGATTGCCTCGTGAATAGCCGACTGATCAGGAATCTGCTGATAATCGTCAAAAACAATGGTAAAAGGTGACTTTAAGCGACTAAAAAGTTCCTGGAAAAAACTCCGGGTAAACGCAGAAATTCCGGCCTGATATTCTGGCGTTAAATGTGGCAGCGGTGTTCTTTTCCTGGGCGCGGCTTTTTTAGCCGCCAGCCCCAGGTAATGGAAAAAACTTGCCAGGTCGGAATCGGTTTCATCAATCTGATACCACAAGCAGTTAATTTTTCTTTGGTCGATATAGCTGCATACCAGCGTTGTTTTGCCAGCACCGGGTGGACCGGCAACCCAGATTAATTGCCTGGTACTGGCCTTGTCTAATAAATCAAATAGCCGCGTCCGATTATAGACTTCAGGCAGTCCGGGTTTGGTTATTTTTGCCAGTGAAATAGATTTGCTCATGGCTTTCAACCTACCACAATTTCTTTGATCATTCAGGCATCAATCGTTTATTCCCTGGTTATTTTGAGGCACAGGCTATTTCATCATTTCCTTATTGAGGGAGGATTTTTCTAATGAAAAATATAAATAAAAGTATTAATGCAGAATTTTTCTGTGCTCGTTTAGACCTGAATTTTACCGAGGCGTGCGAATTAGTGTGCCGATCAAGCCTCAATTTTTTATTTTTTCTTTAGGCGCCGGCGCAGGTGTTGGTGTCGATGTGGATTCCAGGTATTTTCTGATTAACTTTGGCATGGGTAATATTTTCCCCCTGGTGGCCAGGTTATTATCTATTGAATACTGTCTGATGAATTTTATACGATTCTCGTTTTGAGGGTGGCTGCTTAAAAATTGGGGCAGTTGTTGATTACCCCCTGGCAATTCGTTAAACATCTCAAAAAGATCGGTTGTGCCATTGATATGCCCGTAAATTTTTGCAACTGCTGCCAGGCCTGTTTTATCTGCCTCTTGTTCCTGGTCACGACCAAATTTTAGCATGGTGAGCAGGCCGGCATCTCCCAGTATTTGATCGGTTAATCCCTGGCCTGAGGCGCCGGTAATAGCTGAAACTGCCAGGCCAATGACCACGCCCCGCCCAAGCGCCATAATTGGATGACGGAGTTTGATGTGGGCAATTTCATGGCTCATGACCAGGGCCAGTGCATTTTCACTGGGTAATTTTTCGAGCATGCCTCGATAGAAAATAATATTCCCGCCGAGGGTGGCGAAGGCATTAATGATGTTGTCCTCATAAAAATGTACGGTTACCGGGCTATCTGTTTTTAGTGTTTTAGACAAGCCCTGTGCGGTTGCCAGCCGGTCGGCAAGTTTTTGTAAATACTTTTGAATTTCCGGATTGGATGAAGGTTCTACCTGGTAATTTTTAGCGAGTTCCAGCTCCATTTGAAACGGGATTTTCCTGGCAATCGTTTGTGCCGCTAATCCCAACATGAAAACAACGATTGCTATGAGCGCCAGTACACCGGCCGTCAGGATAAAAAATTCTTTCAGGGGATGTTCAGTCGTTGTGTTAATGCCTTCCGGAATTTTTGGGTTAGTGTATTCCAATCTGATTTCTCATGACCACTAATTAGTTGCTCTTTATTAGCAGGGCGGTGCCATAGGCAAAGACCTCAACTGATCCAATGGTATTTTTTCTGCCTTTTGAGATTGAGGCGGTTTCGATTTTAACATTAAAAACCATGCTGCCACCCTGATCTCTCGCCTGTTCTTTCATACGCAAAATTGCCTCGCGCCTGGCACGATCCAGCAATGACTCATAGGAGGTGATCCTGCCGCCAATAATATTTCGCAGAGAGGCAACAAAACGTTTGAAATAGTCCACAGAAATCACAATACCACCAGTTACCAAAATGGTTTCGGGGGGATTCCGGTACATGGGTGGAAATTTTGAGGCGATGGCGGGTATTTTTCGTAACAGTTTTTCACGTTTGATAATGGAACGATAGTGAGTTTTTTCAGCATACCGACCAAAGCCGTATCCGAGCGCGAGCAATACCAGCAAGACTATCAGATCAACCATCGTTATTCCTCAAACATTACTCCCAAAAATTACTCCAGGACAACGGCAGTGCCGTAAGCAAATAACTCTGCTGCACCCTGGGCGATTGAAGATGTCGAAAATCTTACATTCAGAATTGCATTTGCACCTACTTTTTCAGCCTGGGCCTGCATCCTGTTAATTGCTTCTTCGCGAGACTCCTGGAGCAGCTCCGTGTAACCTTTCAATTCACCACCAAAAATATTTTTTAAGCTGGCCATAATGTCACGCCCAACATGTTTGGCGCGTACAGAACTGCCCTGTACCAATCCCAGGTGTTTGGTGATTCTTTTTCCCGGCACAATTTCCAGATTCGTAAGCAGCATCTTTGAAGTTCCTGTTGAGTAAATACGTAACTTGTAGCATCCATTAAAAAGAACCCGTCGTTATAAATCAAGCCTGTTTTATTGCTCAAATAACAGCGTATATCATTAAAAGAAAAAGTTATTATTGTTAATTGCCTGTCAGAATAATCAGAAATACCATATACTTAGGCTATATTGTTAAGCACGGACAACATTTTAAGCCGGATGAAAGTTGATGCATTTACTTAATCAGCAAATCTTGAGAACTGATATTTCAGGTATGCCACTGGAGTGGATTGATTATCGGGATGCTGTTCGTATTTATCACCTGGGACAGGTCGCCTATTCATGCGGCAACACGCTATATAAGGTTTATGGCGGTACCAATGCCGTCACCAGGAAGCGTAGCGTCATTGAGGTAAACTCAATTATTGCCACGGCAGGAGAAAGTTACAGCTGGCTGCGTAATCGGGACAAGTACCTGCCGCCACTCAATAACAAGGCCCTGTTTGCCCGGGATGCCTTTCTTTGCATGTACTGCGGCAATCATTTCCTGGCTCGTGATTTATCGCGTGACCATATAAAACCGATTAGCAAGGGCGGCCAGGATCACTGGCAGAATGTTGTCACTGCCTGTAAGCGATGCAATAACCATAAGGCCGGTCAAACCCCTGAGCAGGCGAATATGGAGCTGCTGGCAGTTCCTTTTATTCCGACCCATGCAGAATACGTTTATTTGCAAGGCAAACGGGTACTGGCTGATCAAATGGATTTTTTGGTGGCACACTTCCCGCGCACCAGCCCATTGCATCAGCGCTTGGCTAGTAACTAGTAACTTGTGGCTGGTAATCAGCCGCTCGCCACTTGTGGTCAGGCTGGTAGCGGTGAAATGCTATAAGTGCGTAATTTCATTGAGAACTCACGTAAAGCATGGATACCTGTCGCTTCGGCCTGACGGCACCATTCCTCAAGCGCGTGCAACAGATTTTCCTGGTTAGTCGCAGATCGTTGCCAGATATCCTGAAGTTTTTCTTTCATGTGATAAACAGTTTTAAGTGTGTGGTTGCTGTCCAGAATCTGGGCCAGTCGTCTATGGGCGATTTCATCCAGGCGGTTGACATCACGCACCAGTAAACGCCGCGCTCTTTTGATGATATTCCAGTGCTCGGGGTCATTGTCGGCGGCCTTGCGAACTTCTTCTTTATGGACACTTTTTAATACATCTTTTGCAAAATGCGACATGATCTGGAAGCGGTTATGAATGACGGCTTTGACAGTTTCAATATCGCAAAATGTTTTGCTTTTATCATAGACCGGTTTTGGTGCTATTTTTTTAACTGTGGCCAGGCCCAACATCCTCAGGATGCTGATATATAGCCAGCCGATATCAAACTCCCACCATTTGATGGAGAATTTGGCTGAACTGGGGTAGGTATGGTGGTTGTTATGCATTTCTTCACCGCCGACAATAATTCCCCACGGTGAAATATTGGTACTGGCATCAGCTACCTCGAAGTTTCGGTAACCCCAGTAATGGCCGACGCCATTGATCATGCCAGCAGCCCAGAAAGGAATCCAGATCATTTCAATTGCCCAGATCGATAAGCCAACTGGACCAAAAAGGACAAGGTTGATCGCCAATAAAAGGCGAATACCCATGCCAGAATGTTTTGAGTAGAGATTTTTCTCTATCCAGTCATCCGGGGTGCCGTGTCCATACTTCTCCATGGTGTCAGGGTTTCTGGATTCCTGGCGATACAGGTCAACACCGTCCCAGAGTACTTTGTTAATGCCTTCGACAACCGGGCTGTGCGGGTCTTCGGCTGTTTCGCATTTTGCATGGTGTTTACGATGGATTGATGCCCATTCTTTTGTAATCATGCCCGTTGTTAACCACAACCAGAATCGGAAGAAATGGCTGACGATCGGGTGTAAATTTAGCGCTCGATGTGCCTGACAACGATGCAAATAGAGTGTGACGCCAGTGATTGTTATGTGTGTAACAATTAGCGTGATGACAATGTAGCCCCACCAGGGCAGCGTAATTAGACCAGACAACATGTAACGGTTTCCTCCTGCTTGAATATCTTTACGTGTACAAGTGTATTATAAACCAAAATAGGGCCGCCCGATGGGAATTTCAATTGCCAGGTCTTTAATTTTGATCAGATGAATTTGAATTTAACGGGAATTTGTGATGACAATTTTGTTGCTATGGGCCTGTTTGCTCATTATCTCCCCAAGTCAAGCGGCTGAAAATTGAATTTTCTCGATAATTTTAACCTCAAGACCAGTAATTTAGAATGACTAGACCCAAAACACCCGAGTTGACTGTGGATATTATTATTGAATTGCTAGATCAGCCAAATCGGCCGATTGTGCTGATTCAGCGAAAATACGAACCGCTGGGTCGGGCGCTTCCGGGCGGTTTTGTGGAAGTGGGGGAGACAGTAGAGACCGCAGCACGACGGGAAGCGCGCGAAGAAACGGGGCTTGATGTAAGTCTCAAAGCGTTGTTAGGCGTGTACTCCGATCCTGCCCGCGATCCCCGTGGCCATACGGTTTCGGTGGTTTACGTGGCCGAGGCCAAGGGTGAGCCGATTGGTCAGGATGATGCAGCCGCTGCTGAAGCCTGGCCTGTCAAAGAGTTGCCCGATAATCTCGTGTTTGATCACAACCAGATACTGTCAGATTACCAGCAATGGCGAGCAGTTAATTAGACTGAAAATGCACAAGTAAAATTAAGCGCGTCAATTATATTAATGAAGGTCTGATCAATTGTCATCTCGACCGCAGTGGACGACTCCATGCCTATTGCATTCCCGCCGTCCCTGGCGGTCAGATGGAGGATGTAGAATTGCGTCGGGAACAGCAATCGAGTTGCCGAGAGATCTCAACCCACGGAACTTCAGCAGTATCAGGGAGTTCAAGATTCCTCCGCTTCGGTCGGAATGACAAATACATGTCGGAATGACAATCATATCATTGATCAGGGTTTCCTTAAGCATAAAAAAGGCCCGCACAAGTGCGGGCCTGGTAATTATAAAACTTTATTTATTATTAATTATAAGTTACTAACAAGTTTTAAGGCTTGATGTAGGTAAAACCTTTAGCTTGCAGGTGAGCCAGTTCAGCAACACCAGATGGAACGATGTCAGCTTGCTCTACGTCATACAGGTCATTCTTGTAGTTCAGTTTTTTGCCACGAATTGTGTTCGCGCAAATGTTGAACTTGATGCCTTGCTTTTTAAGGCTGACAACCTTGCTTTGCATGTTTGGGTCTGTGTTAGCACGCTTTAACAGTGTGTAACCACCGCCATGCATGACAACGCGGAGATCCAGGTTTTCTTTACCAACAGCGTTGATGTGATTCTGGATGTTACGTAAGGCACCAAACTGGCGTTTTTCTTTCTTGTAGTTGATATGGTAGACAACTTTTTGTTTGCCATAACTTCCGGCATTGGCCACTGTAACGCCAAAGCCAAGAGCGGCCATTATTGCAATTGCAATCAGTTTTTTCATGTAGCTTCTCCTGATAGTACTAGTGTGTTGAACTAGATGTAATCTCTAGTGTAATTATCTAGACCCGAATATAGGCCCAGCCCTGATGTTGGCGACGCATAAGCTGCGCCACGCCAGAGTCGATCACGACGACACCGGGGATAAGCTTGGCAACCACGCCGCGCTCATCCTCTAAACGGGTTATCGAATTTTGACAGGCAACAAAAGTTAAATTGTCATATTCTTGTTGCATGCGCTTGATTCTTTCCGGAAATGGCGAGACATCTTTCCGTAGAAGATTAATACCGTCACCATTGGCCACCATTTCGATGCGTGCATCCTGACCAATTTTACGGTAATACCTGAGTACGTTCTCCAAAGCATCGAGAGACTCCTGAACCAGTTCAGGTTCACCCGAATTGAGGTGAATCAGGATCTTGACTAGTTCCGGGTCAGTCTGAACATCAGTTGCTGCCGCATCACTAGATATCTGTTTGCCAACCGTATTACCAGCTGTCATTTTGGCCGCCATTTTTTTATGACGCTGAGACATTTGAGTATGATCTATTTTCATTTTTTCATGCTCAGCCAGCTTGGCCTGGTTTTCCTGGGCTGGTCCGATATTCCAGCCTAAGACGACACCAAGCACCAGGGTAAGTCCGGCCAGCAGGCAGGCAGCAATATTTAACCGGGGGCTTTTAGTGATTGATTTTTCCTGTGCATTAGGCGCAGCTGGCGGGTTGGCATAAGCCAGTCGTACAAGATCTGATACCTTGCGTAATTCACAAATTCGCATATTGATTTCTTTGTTCTCGCTGATCTGGTCGTAAGCATCAGCTTTTTCTTCCTGAGTTAATTGATTATCAACAAAGGCGCTTAGAAACTCATCAGATATTGGCGGTCGATCTTTATTCATTTGATTCTCCGTAATCGTTTTTCTTCTTTTTTTGTCGAAGCTACCGCAGGTTCATTACCTGTTACTTCCTTATATTCAGCCAGGAGCTTCGATTTAAGTATATTTCTGGCACGACAGAGCCTGCTCATGACTGTTCCAACCGGTATTCCCAAAATATTCGCGACTTCAATGTAACTAAAACCTTCCAGGTCCACGAGCGTTACCACCTGGCATTTGTCTTGCGATAATTGTGCGACGGCATTTCTCACTTTCTGCACGGTTTCCAGTTGGGCATTGTCTTCTTCGGGTGTACCTTCGCTTATTAGCGTGACGTTATCGATATCTTCTGTTTCCCGTAAACGTCTAAAATGATCTCGAAAGCAATTATTCATAATCGTGAATAACCACGCCTCACCGGCATCAGGATCACGTAACTGGGAAGATTTTTGTAATGCTTTTGTCAATGTTTCCTGGACCAGATCGTCAGCCAATGCCGGGTTACGACTCCAGGCATAGGCAACCCGGTATAGCCTGACACGCTGTGTTTCCAGCTTTTTGCGTGCCTCTTTAGTTCGACGAAAAATCCTTAACATACTTAAACCTGTTGCCCTGGGTTAGCCCAGCATATTTAAATCGACGCAGTTGCGAATGAATTTATTCCCAATGAGAGGCAAGAAAATCGCAGCTATGGTGACATTTATCGTCTTTCCATGCCATGCCGCTGATCCGGTTATGTGAAAAATATGATTATTATTTAATTAAAACAATGGCTTAGCATGAATATGCTTAATTATTTTGTTTATTCACGCCATTTTTAAAGCCTTGCTGGGGCTGGATTTCTCCATCCAGCAAAACAGAGCCTGCTCGTACCTTGAGCCGGGATTCGGCAAACCACTTGATTGCCAGGGGGTAAATTTGGTGTTCTTGTATTAGCACCTTGCTGGCCAGGGTCTCCGGGGTGTCGGTAGCCTCGATCGGGATGCGGCGCTGAATAATGATAGGGCCACTGTCTATATCTGCAGTGACAAAATGTACCGAGGCACCATGTTCCCGGGCGCCGGCCATAATTGCCCGTTGATGGGTATTTAAGCCCGTGAATTGTGGTAGCAGGGACGGGTGGATATTGATCATGCGGTTTTTATATTTACCAACAAAATCACTACTGAGCACCCGCATAAACCCTGCTAACACGATTAACCTGGGCTGGTATTCATTTATACAGGCTGACAGGGCCGTCTCGAAACTTTGTTTGTCCGGGTAGTCTTCATGGTCGACGACCCGGGTGTTTATGCCGTGTTTGCTAGCAAGCGCCAGCCCCGGTGCATCAGGTCGGTTACTGATAACTGCTTTGATTGTTATGGGCAAGTTACCTGACAAGGCCTGGTCGATAATGGCCTGCATATTGCTGCCACGACCCGAAATTAATATTACTATGTTAAAAGCTGCCATTAATACTTGTCGGTATTACGTGGTCATATCAACAATGGGTGAGCCTTTATGGCGGGTAATGCGGCCAATACGAAAAACGGTCTCGCCTGATTGTGTCAATGATGCTTGAATTTTATCGGCATTACCGGCATCGACAATTAACACCATACCAATACCACAGTTAAATGTGCGTAACATTTCGTCTTCATCGATATTGCCCTGGTCTTGTAACCAGTTAAAAATAGCCGGCCGGGACCAGCTATCGCGGTCAATTTTCGCGCAGGTATTTTTCGGCATCACCCGGGGCACGTTATCGGTTAAACCGCCACCGGTAATATGGGCAATGGCCTTAATCGGTGCCATGGCTAGTGCCGCCAGTATTGATTTAACGTAAATACGAGTCGGTGTTAACAAGGTTTCACCCAGGCTTGTTTTTTGATCTGTATAAACAGGCGCACCATTGAAATTATCGTTGAGATCGGCGCCGCTGACTTCTATGATTTTGCGCGCCAGGGAGTAACCGTTTGAGTGCAGGCCAGTAGCCGCGAGGCCAAGCAAAATATCGTTTTCGGTTACCTTTTCGCCAGTAATAACATCTGACTTTTCGACTATGCCAACGCTAAAGCCTGCCAGGTCATAATCATCGCCAGCATACATGCCGGGCATTTCAGCAGTTTCACCGCCTATGAGGGCGCAACCTGCTTGGCGACAGCCTTCGGCAATGCCACTAATGACATCTGTTCCATGTTCGATATTGAGTTTTCCTGTGGCAAAATAATCCAGAAAAAATAACGGCTCGGCACCCTGGACGATAATATCGTTAACACACATAGCCACCAGGTCTATGCCAATGGAATCATGTTTGCCTAGCTCGATTGCCAGTTTTAATTTGGTGCCAACCCCATCGGTGCCGGAAACGAGTACGGGCTCTCGATACTTATTCATGGGGATCTGGAACAGGGCGCCAAAGCCGCCCAGGCCGGTCAGGACTTCCGGGCGTAGCGTGGATTTCGCCAGGGGTTTGATGGCTTTTACCAGGTCTTCGCCGGCATCAATATCCACACCCGCATCTTTATAAGTGAGTGATGGTTTTTTGTCGGACGTGGTCATAGTGATAGCCTGTTTTGTTTTGATCTAAAATTCAACTTCGAGCCTGGTGCCGGTAGGCCCTGAGTGAGAAAGCCGGTATGGTAGGGCTATGACCCGGAGCTGTAAACCATGATTTGCAAAATAAAAATCAAATTGCCTTATTTGAGCTGGCATGGGTTTGTAAGTAGCTGAATAATTGCTCAGGTACAATTTTACGACGGAAACTGAATATGCGATGGGACCAAATTCCAAACACAATCACGCTAGCGCGCTTGCTCCTGGTGCCAGTCCTGATTTTGGTCTTGAAGAATGAAAATTACCAGTTGGCGCTATTGATATTCCTGGTTGCAGGTATTAGCGATGCCCTGGACGGTTATATTGCTAAAAAATATAATTTTGTCAGTCATTTTGGCGCAGTACTGGACCCCGTTGCCGACAAATTATTACTGGTTAGCGCCTATATCATGCTAGCCATTATTGGCCAGGTGCCGTTTTGGCTGGTATTGGCCATTGTCACCCGGGATTTGTTTATTGTCGGGGGTTACATGGTCGTCACCTCGTTAATGGGCACGGTCACTATGAGCCCCAGCCTGTTAAGCAAGCTCAATACACTGATGCAGATATTACTGGTGATTGCGATATTGGCTGAAAAAGCAGCTGGCCAGGATTACCCGTTATTTATGATCGTACTCATTTACATTGTCCTGATCACCACAATTTCCAGTGGCGTTCATTATTTCTGGATATGGATTGTTAAAAAAGAAATCATGACAGAGGTTGAGCTATCAGTAGACCTGGAACGGAAAAATAAAAATGAAAACAGATAATGTAATTAATCAACGTTCTGTTATTGCTGTCAGCCTGACACTGGGTTTTTTGATGTTGGCATATTTACTTATGCCAATCCTGACACCTTTTGTGTTGGCATTTATACTGGCTTATATCAGCAATCCCCTGGTAGAGCGATTACAGAAAACAGGCCTGACGCGTTCATTGGCAGTTAGTCTCGTGTTTTGTTTGCTTATCCTGGTTGCGTTGGGCCTGGTGTTGATCATGGTGCCGGTGGTGCAAAAACAATTACTCAAGCTGGCCCAGAAACTACCGGCTTACGCTGATACCTTGCAATATTCACTGCTGCCCTGGCTTGAGTTAAAACTTGGGCTGGATTTCTCGGCGCTGGATTTGACAGCACTGCGAAAGACTGTACTGGCAAATTGGCAGGACGTGGGTGGCTGGATGGGGCGTATTCTGTCGAAACTTTCCCAGTCAGGGTTACAGATTTTTGGATTACTGGCCAGCCTGGTATTACTGCCTTTGATTACATTTTATTTAATGCGGGACTGGCATGTCCTGGTGGCGCGTATTGATGGTCTTATTGCGCCAGGTTATCGAGTTCGTATTAACAAGTTCGCCACTGAAAGTGATTATGTCCTGGGCGCTTTTCTCAAGGGCCAGTTATTGGTGATGCTGGCACTGGCAATTATTTATTCGGTTGGTTTGTCGATTGTCGGACTGGATATGGCGATACTACTTGGCCTGGTTGCTGGCCTGGTCAGTTTTGTGCCTTATCTTGGGTTTATTGTTGGTATAGTGCTGGCCGGTATTGCGGTGACGATGCAATTTAATGATTACACAATGTTGCTTGCGGTTTTAGCCGTATTCGGTGTCGGCCAATTACTTGAGAGTTTTGTCTTAACGCCTTACCTGGTCGGTGATCGTTTGGGGCTGCATCCCGTTGCCGTCATTTTTGCCATCATGGCTGGGGCTGAGCTTTTTGGTTTTGTGGGCATCCTGATAGCTTTGCCCGTAGCTGCAATTCTGGTGGTAGCATTACACAACTTGGGACAGATGTATCGCGATGCTGATACAGGAATAAAAAATAAAAAACGTTCCAAAAAACAGAAAAAGAAAAAAACCTCAAAACGAAAAACAACGGCATCTGCAAGCGCCTGAACACCCGGAAAATAACTGTATATAATTGCTATGGCCACCGGTTTTCAAATTCCACTTGATTTCAAATTTCGCAAGGAAATCACGATGGAAAGTTTTTATCCCGGTAAAAATAAAAACGCATTGGCCCATTTGGCACAACTGGCACAGCTCACAAATATTGCTGATGCGAACACGAGGGACGATCGCTTTCTTTTTTTCTGGGGCGAGTCCGGCTGTGGTAAAAGTCATTTATTACAGGCATGTTGCAAGCAGGTCCATACGTCAGGCAAATCAGTCGCCTATTTTTCATGCAGGCAATTAACAGAGTTACAACCAGAAATATTCGATGGCCTGGAACAGTGCGACCTGGTTGCCATTGACGATGTGGATAGTATTGCCGGCCATGACAATTGGGAGCAGGCACTGTTTACTTACATTAGAAAGTGGCGTGAGACCGATGGTTTATTATTGTTTTCTGCAAGCCTTACGCCTGCTGATATTCCATTCAAGCTACCAGATTTGAAAACAAGAACCAGTGGCTGGCCAGTGACATATCAATTGCATACCTTGTCAGACCCGGAAAAGTTACTGGTATTGCAAGATTACGCCAATACTCGTGGACTGGAACTAAACCAGGAGGTCGGCAGTTATATCCTTAACCGTTTTCCCCGTAACCTGAAATCCATGCTCGATCTTTTGGAGCGAGTTGATGTGGCCGCCATGTCACAACAACGACGGTTGACCGTGCCTTTTTTAAAAACACTCGATAACATCGTTCCTGTTCCACAAACTCGTCATTCCCGTGGCAACGGGAATCCACGTTCATGAATGCACAATCTAGTTAGTTACTTACTGGATACCCGCTTTTACCCCAAGGGCACTTTGTCACTTCGTTCGGGCGCGCGGTATGACGTTTTTCTTTGTATAAAATTTCATAGCCATGTATCACCAAGAGGGGCGGGCACTGTTCACCATAACTGCTAACAAACGCCAGTTTTGAGGTTCAGGTTATCTAGCGAACCTTTTCTACAATAGTTTTTTAGCGGTTTCGGCCAGTCTTTTACCAAGCGCAAGACAAAGTGTTTTTTCATTCATATCGAGCTTGTTTTGATGCTTGGCGCCGCTGATATGGCTGGCACCATAAGGGGATCCGCCCATTGAAGTGTTCTCAAGGGCTGCTTCAGCATAAGGCAGGCCCAGGATCATCATGCCATGGTGCAATAAGGGCACCATCATGTTTAATAGTGTCGATTCCTGGCCGCCATGTTGAGTTGATGAAGCGGTAAACAGGGCTGCAGGTTTGCCTGAAAGCTTTCCGGTTATCCAGACTGGCGTGGTGCTGTCAAAAAAATATTTTAATGGTGCTGCCATATTGCCAAAGTAGGCAGGAGAGCCCAGTGCCAGACCGGCACACTCGTCAAGATCATCTAATGTGACATAGGGGCTGCCTTGATCGGGCACGGCCTGTTGTTTTTGTTCAATGTTATCTGATATGGCGGGGACGGTGCGTAATCTCGCCTGCATATCCTGTATTGACTCAATGCCACGGGCGATTTGTCGGGCCATGTCCTGGACAGCGCCGTCACGACTATAATAAAGAACAAGTATTTCAGGCATGAGGTGGGTTACAAAATCTCAAGCACGTTTTCCGGCGGTCTGCCAATAACAGCCTTTTCGCCATTAATAACAATGGGTCGTTGAATAAGTATCGGGTTTGCCACCATTGCTTGAATTAACCGGGAATCTGATGGCTCAGGATTATTTTCCATGACCACTTTGTAGATTTTTTCATTTTTTCGAACCAGGTTATGAACCGGGATATTTAGTTTTTTTATTATTTCAATTAAATCATCTTCTGATGGCGGCATGTTTAGATAATCTATAATCTCCGGGTTTATTTTATTCTCCTGCAACAGCGCCAGGGTTTGTCTTGATTTGCTGCAACGGGGATTATGGTAAATTAGTACAGACATAATTTTCTAATAAATTCTCTGAGATTATTTTTTTAACAGATATTGAGCAGGTTATTATATATCGACTTCGCCATAATGGAATCGCTCAAAGGCGCCAGTAAGCTCTGCCAGTTCTTTGCTTTTGATGCGATATAACATATTGCCATCATCCATATAAATAATCCTGTCTGGCTTGAAAATTCCTCGCGGCGTGATTAATGTCTCCGCCTGTTTGAGCGCAGGTAATTCCGGTACCAGGATGCCCGGCATAAATTCACTTTCTTCATTATTAGACGAGAGAACTTTGATCGCCACCGGTTTTGCTCTTGGTGCCAGTCTCTGGATACCGATCTCCATTTTGTTTGCACTTAAACATTTTACCCAGCGCACAATTGCCAGGCCCCATGATTTTTCACCACGTTCCTGTATGCCGGCAAGATCGCCAACGCGCACCTTTACATGGGTTAGATCTGTTGCGCCAAGCGCCAGCCCGCCAGCGCTTTCATCGATAAGATCCCAGGTAGAGTGGTTCTGGCTGTCGGCTTCGTCGAAAATTCCGGCGGGCTCGTGATCTGGCTCTTCAAGCGATTCTGTTTTTGCGTAGAGCGAGCCGATACGGGTACGTTGCTTGTTTGGCCCCATTAATTCTGCACTGGTAATGAACTTGTGACCATGGTTTGTATAAAAACAAATAGACTTGAGGCCGAATATAAGTTCAATGGTTTTTTCATCTTGCGCTGTGCGCGGAAAAATCCTTTTAGGATTTACACCCCATGAGTTAATAAGTCTCAAGAGCATTTGATGGGTATTCTGATTAAAAAAATTCTCGTCGAGGCCGTCAGGAATGGGTTTGTCCCCATCTTTATAAGCTGACAGTTGTCCATGTATTGTTCTGGCTAATTCCAGGGTAGTAAGGAGGTAACAGTTCTTGGGGTCACCTTCTGGACAACTGGCTTCGGTTAACACTTCTCCACCACGATCAGCAGTAGCATTGATTAAAAATTGACAACTATCCCTTAGCTCAGGGTCGGCTCTTTTAATTGTTGATTGTGATGCCCAGCGATCAAGATATTTCCCGACCTTACTCATCATGCCAGCCGATAAATGATAGGGGTCGCTTAAGTCGAGTAACAATGCCTGCTTGTAAGCGTGGGCAATAGAACTTTTCGGGATGGCCGTGTTTAACGGATCATCGATTTCAATATCAGTCAACTGGTGGTTATCAGCCAATTTAAAGAGCTGGTGAATTTCATGCCAGGTACCGACAGGACAAAGCGTGTAGAACTGGTATGAATGTAATAATGTCGCAGTCAGGTAACGAATGGCCCGGTGTATCGGAACAACCAGCGCAGCTGCATTTTTACCAGTCAACTTTGGTTTATAGCGACGATAAACATCATTAATGAATTTTTTATACCCGTTAGCCATCTCAATTTGAAAGTGACGAACCAGCTCAGCAGTCAGGCCGTCTTCTTCAGATAAAGGTAAAGGTTTATTGTTGTATTTCTGCTCGAGTTTTTCAGTGACCAGGCGGACAAACTCGCGAAATGCTTCAAGATTTTGCAAGCGCCATTCTTCTTTCATGGGCGCGCGATTGGCGGCCATCAAGGCCTTGTGTAGCTGGTGACTGGTCTCGTTGATATTTATCAAGGGCAGGCGCTGCAACCACGCCTGTACTTGTTCCGGCTTGTGCTGGTCACTGTCCTGGCTGTCGTTATTCAGCGCAGGCGTAGAAAGTGTTAGTTCCATAGTCCAATGTACTCTTTATATATCGTTGTCGTTATTTTTACTTTTGCCGAAATAACCAGATCAAGAACATAACTAACTACTGTTAACTTGTGAACTAATATCACAGGCAACAGGCTGCCTTGTTACTGACAAGCTGAATGATGTGCACCCCGCAAATATTCAGTCGTACCCAAAAAACCCATCACGTAGCCAGGTAAAAATACCAGACTTTAAATGATTTTATTATAATTTACTCAATAATGCCTGCTATCGCAGCTTTTTCTACCAGTTTATCAAAAGCGGCTTTTTCCATGAGACCCGCTTCGGCGACCAGATCTCGAACCGGCCGACCTGTTTTTTCCGATTCTTTGGCTATTTCCGCGGCTTTTGCATAACCAATTGCCGTATTTAACAGCGTCGCCAGGCCCACGCTGGTATGGGCGTAGTCGCGACAACGATCCCGGTTTATTGTGATATTTGCCATATTTTTACTGCTAACCACACTAATCGCATTGGTAAGCCAGTCCATGGCATCGAATAGTGCTGATCCCAATGCAGGCATCATGACATTAAGCTCCAGCTGACCTGCCTGGCTCATGGCAGCGATTGCTGCATCCTGGCCTATCACCTGGTAACAGACCTGGTTCAGCATTTCGAACATGACTGGATTGACCTTGCCCGGCATAATGCTTGAGCCTGGCTGTACTGGCGGCAGGTTTATCTCCGCCAGGCCCGTGCGTGGGCCGGATGCCAGTAGTCGCATGTCATTGCTAATACGGGTCAGCTCCAGTGCCAACGTTCGAATGGTGCTGGCAAGATGCTGAATATCGGCCATGGATTGCATTTGTCCTGCCATATTCTCAGTGGTGGATATCTTTTCGCCGGTCAAGGCGGCCAATGCATTGGCTACATTTTTAATGTAACCCGGCGCGGTATTGAGACCGGTCCCTGCCGCAGAGCCACCCAGACCGATCTCGGACAACCTGTTTCGACAAGCCGCAATTTGTTTGGCATTTCGTTTCAGCGTCCAGCCGTAGGCAGAAAATTCCCGTCCCAGGGTGGTGGGCACAGCATCTTGTAAGTGGGTGCGGGCGCTTTTTACGGTCCCGGCTTCTGCCTGGCCAATTCGTTCATAGTGGTTGGCCAGTTCATCAATTGCTGTCAGTAACCGGGGCAACTTGGCCAGAGCGGCCAGGCGAATGGCAGTAGGGATCGTGTCATTGGTGCTTTGCCCCATGTTGACGTGATCATTGGGGTTCACGGGCGAATAATCACCTTTCTTTTTGCCCAGGGCCACATTGGCCAGGTTGGCGATGACCTCGTTGGTGTTCATATTGTGGCTGGTGCCGGCACCGGCCTGAAACCGGTCCACCACGAACTGGTCATGGTATTTTCCAGTCGTTATATCGCTGGCGGCATCGATAATTACTTTTGAAATATCCGCTTCCAGCCAGCCACTTTCCTGGTTGGCCATTGCGGCGGCCTGCTTGATGCGGGCATGGGCGATTATAAAGTCTGTATCTGGTCGACGTCCGGATATGGGGAAGTTTTCGACCGCACGGGCAGTTTGTATGCCATACCAGGCATCTGCTGGTACCTTATATTCACCAAGACTATCTTTCTCTTTGCGGAATTTTTCTGCCATTTTGCACTCCAAGGGTGTACGAAGGGATTATAGGTAGGTTGGCTTGGGAATGCATCTGGTACAGAATTGGCCAAAAATAGTCAAAAAGGATCGGTACTGGTAACAATTTGGGCAAATATCCCGTGTTGTTAGAGTTGTCTATTATGTTAACGCTAGTGTGAATGAGGTAAAAATAGTGAAAAGAAAGCAATTAATTGCAGGCTTACTGCTCTTGTTAGTACCGTTTTTTGTATTTGCGACACCTGACCTGGTGTTAAAGGATTTCAATGGCAAAGACCGCAATATCAATGAATACATAGGTAAAGGAAAATGGGTGGCTGTGATGATCTGGGCCCATGATTGTCACATTTGCAACCAGGAAGTCCATCAAATGACGTTTTTCCACGATGAACACAAGGACAAGGATGCCATTGTGCTCGGAGTTTCAATAGACGGTATGGAGCAGATTGATAAGGCCCGGGGGTTTATAAAACGCAATTCAGTGAATTTCCCCAACCTGATTGCGGAACCAGAACACGAGGTGCTGATTAAATTTGGCGGCGGGCCTTTTTTTGGGACGCCGACATTCTATATTTATAATCCAGCGGGTGACCTGGTGGCAAAAAATATTGGTCCCATTACTGGCGAAGATATTGAGCGTTTTATGAAAAGCTCGGCCAAAACAAGCAAAGGCAAAGAAAGCGAAAAAAAGAGCGCGCCAAACTCGAAGGCCAAAAAGAATTAAATATTGATTCCGGGGTTGGGCTAGATCTTGCCTTTAAGGGCATGATTTTTTCGCCAGCCCGCGTCGCCCCGGGATTCAACATAACAAATAACCAGATCTGCGGTACCGCGGCTATCAACAAGACATATGGTAGAGGAGGCGATACCTCGCGAATCAACAGTGCACCAGAGTCCTTCATTTTTCCGGGCTTCACCTCGTGACGTTACCTTGCACACGAGCAAATCAGCCAATCCCCTTGACTCTGTTACGCAGACGAGCACATCGGCTTGTCCGCGAGATTCGACTTCATATATATAGGCCATAAATTTACCCGCCTGATATTAACGATACTATTTGTTGAAATTATAGAACATCTGCCCGGAATAGCAGTAGGGCCTGGAACAAAATTACCAATATTTTGCCTGTTATGCGTATTTTAAGATTGTTTGCAAGGACCTGGAATAGTGGTAGTTAATTTGTTCTTCTGTGTACCGGTGTTCAGTGGCAACCGGACAGCTTATGCGGGACCGACAGGTGGTTCGGCATAATGATTTTTTTGTTTGCGATAATTAATGCAATCATCATAGCGCCGAGCATCCAGACAAAAGCAAAAAGTTTGCTGTGCTAATTCTCAGACATTCTTTTTATCGCGATTATTCTTTAAACGCCAGAGTACCGGCAGGCCAAAATAAACCAGGGCAAAAGTAAGGCCAATAATGATGGTATGATCCATGATCAGGTAACCAAACACGATTATACCGATGAGCAACCAGAGAAGTATTTTTACTGCTTCGGGTAAGTCTTCAGGCATTTAAAACCTCGTTTTAATTTATATACAGGTCGAGAATCACAACATTATAATACTTAAAGTTGATTAATCCTGCTCGCGCTTCCGCCAGTCCCTGATAATTTTCTCGGTAATGTATAATGGATGAAAATCGTATTGTAACAGTTCGTCCGGGGCCAGGTGTTTTATTTCAGCCAATTCGTGATTTAATTTAAGGTCACCGGTTGCGTGTACTTCATAGGCGATAATTAGTTGATTTTTTTCGGAGAATATATAGTTGCCAAAAAAACGGTGAATATGACCATCCAGTCCCAGTTCTTCTTTTACCTCTCGTAATACGGCTTTGTCCGGGTTTTCCCCTTGTTCCAGGTAACCGGTAATGAGGGAATAGATGCTTTTTGGCCATGCTGCATTACGGGCGATGACATATCGATCTGCACAGAAAACCAGGGCAGCAACGACTGGCACAGGATTATTCCAGAAAATATAACCACAGGTCTCGTTTTTGCATGCAAGCCTGTTAGTGTCATCAACCAGTTTGCTGATTAAGCTGTTTCCGCATGCGGGGCAAAATTTCATGATTGTTTTTTTTACCTGTGCCCGGGATCAATTATTCCGGGCATTATTTAATAAATACGACTTCTCTAGCGTATAAACGAGAAGCTTATTAATAATGGTACTGGTATACAAGCCAAACTTGTTAATCTCGAATTCAGGCAGATCCAGGTTATTATTTTGCTTCATAAATTTATCAATTATTATTGCCGGCGCTTGGGGGTTACAGCGAGCCAGCGTTACATGAGGCGTATAAGATTTCGATTCTTTTTGTACACCGTGATTGTGTAATACAGAAGCGATGGTTTCGCGTAATTCATTCAGTTGAGATGATTCTTTAATAGCTGCCCACAGCACGGTTTTCCTGCTGGAGGTCCTGAACTGTCCAAGCCCCTGCATCGTGAGGGAGAAGGTTTTGCCGATAACAGAATCAAGGGCAGTTCGTATTGGATCCAGTTTTGCATCTCCAATGAAGTAAAGCGTGACATGCATCTGGCCTTGATTAACGAGGCGAATACCCGTCCCGGATCTCGGTTGCAATGATGTTAATCTCTCCCTGATGGAAACAGGTAAATCAAGCGCAACGAATAGTTTTTTCATGGCCTGGTGTGTTCAAGTTTTTTGTATACCGCTGATTCGCTCATGCCAGAGATCTCAATCACCTTGTGAGCAGAAGTATTACCGCCGCAACCTTAACGCATACTTTTAGCGATTCATCCAACCAGCCTGCAAGACAATCACGGGAGGCGCCTGGCACTACCTTTATGTTTAATTTCAAGATCTATTCCAGATAAATAAGCATGGCCAAAGCCTGTTTAGCAGTAAGTTAGCAATCATTTTATTTCAACCAGATATATGAGGAAATCGTATTGTCTGACTATTGTACATCCATTTAATAGGCAATATTAAAAAAACGCGAGACTGTGACTAGTGTTACTGAACAATCCAGGTAATTACTGTAAATTCTTGTCTGTAATTATTTTCCATCAGGATTTTTCACACCCTTAATTAAATTGATAACACTAATAACCATCTGGCAGGAGGAGCCTAATGTACAAATCAATGTGCCAACCAGTTTCGAGAATATTAATATCAATACTGTTATTGACCGGTTACATAAACACCGCAATCGCTGACGATGATGATTTAGCCGTCGACAAGGTAAAGGGCCCGCTTTCAGTGATGGTGCTTGGCTCCGGTGGACCAATCGCTACTGCTGCAGGTCGTGCCAGTGCCGGTTATCTTATTTTTACAGATGGCAAGCCTCGTATATTAATGGATGTTGGCGGTGGTACTTTCCAGCGTGTCGCCAAAAGTGGTGTCAATATTAAGGATCTTGATATCGTCCTGCTAAGCCACCTGCACATTGATCATACGGGTGATTTGTCGCCGGTAATCAAGACGATATATTTTCATAATAACCTGGCTGGCACAGCTCGCAGAAGTCCCATCAATATTTATGGGCCAGCGGCAAATGGCGCACCGTTTCCCGGCACCACCATTCCCCAGTATCCGGCCACCAGTAACTATGTAAATGGTTTTTATGCCATGCCAAATGGTGTTGAGCGTTATCTTAATATTTTCGCCAAGGCTATTAGTCGTGGTGCCAGCAGTTTTAGTTATACCGCTAATGATTTGAACTCAACGGTTGCAGGCGCTGTTGTGCAAGAAGTGTTAAACACAGCTGACGGTTTACGTATTTCTGCCATTGCGGTTGATCACGGGCCTGTGCCTTCACTTGCCTTTCGAATCGAGTACAAGGGATACAGTGTTGTGTATTCAGGAGATACCGGTTCCAGGGGGCCAAACATGGCAACCATTGCTGATAATGCAGATTTGTTAATCTACGATACCGCCATTACAGATGATCTGCCGGCTAACCCACTTTTTCATGTGTTACACACTTCGCCAACACGAATTGGTGAGGTCGCAGCTATGGCAAAAGTAAAAAAACTGGTGTTGTCACATATCACACCTGTGACTGGACCGCGATTAGAAGCAGTTGAAACAGTTATTCGCGACCAGGGTTACACAGGGAAAATCAAAAAAGCGAAAGATTTGAAGGTTTACAACCTGGGTCATCACGACTAAAAAATCATTTCCTGATTGCAAGACCAAAATTACGAGACCCCGCCAGTGAGCGGGGTTTTTTATGAGACTGACACTCCTGGTTGGCGTACAGTTTTTTAATATCGTATCAGGCTATATGTCAGTTGGTTTTCCATCCAGGCTAAGTTTATTTTTTTCATGCCAGTATTGTGCTATGCCATCTTGACCTTTATTTTCGGCCCATTTATCCAAAAGATCTCTTTCGCCTTTGTACTCAAAAAAAGGTACCTGGAAACCGCAGGATGTTTGTACGAGATCAATATTGATATCAAAAATTTGTCTTGCGCCAATATTTTTCGGGAACAATTTTATTAGTTCAGGCCATTCATTATCTTTTGGGTAAATGGCGCTTCCGCTTCCGTACAATCTCAGGATCACCGGTTTTTCAGTAAATGAGCAAAACATGAACGTCAGCCTGTTGGTTGCGGCCAGGTGTGGGGCCGTTTCATTGCCGCTGCCGGTTAAATTCAGCCAAATCACCCGGTTTTTGTTAAGCACCCGCAACGAATCGGCGCCTTTGGGAGAAACATTTACGCGACCATCAACATCGGCCGTCCCAACAAAGAATATCTTTTGTTGTGTAATAAATTGTTTGAGCGTGTCAGTAATTTCAGGATATTGCTTAGCCATTTATTTCACTAATCTAATTTTGATGTATTTCTGTCAACCGTGAGGCAATAACTATTTTTTTCGTTTTTTCCTGGGGCAATTGCCGCCTTCGTATTTGTACCCAACTACTATGTCATTTCTAATTGTGAATGAGATTACACACGAAACATTATTGCGATTGGAACGGTACGTATATATGGTTGTTTTGTCATTTACCTTAAAGTGATCACCGGCTGCCTGTGGGTATCCCCAACCTGCAGTAAGTTCGTCCCTGGTCGCATCCACCCACGTCTCCATGACGTCTTTTTTGTAACCGGCCGAAACAGAGATTGAGACAGACAGCAACAAAGTTACAAGAATATATCGCATTAAATTACCTTCCTTTTTTATACAGCAAATTTGTTCTGAAGGACCTGGATAATATTATTTGAATTATACATCCAGGTAGTCTCACCATTTTCATCAGTAGTTTTTAAGCAAGGCACTTTTATTTTACCACCACCCTTGAGTAACTGTTCCCGGTATTCTGTATTATGCTGTGCATCCCGAATTTCAATATTAAGAGACAGGCGTTTTTTTTCACGGCGTACCTTGATGCAGAAGGGACAGGTTCGGAACTGGTAGAGGGTCATATTTTTTGTTTGCTCATCAATTTGTTGTTGTTCATCGACGGCGCGGCGCAAACCTTTTGGCATGGTAATCCAGTTAATAAATAAAATGATTGGGCCAATGATAATTCGAATGGCCCTGAAAAAGAGTCTAAATAGTATTTTCATATATTTCTGTCCCAGTGTAATTATCAGTATAATAATATATTGAAGTTAATGTTATGAGCTTAACGTTGACACAGTCGTACCAGGTAATTATTTAAAGACGATGATATTTTAGGACGTTATATATTACTGGCGAACCAGCTCGTTTTCATCAGTATGTTCAAATACCTTCCCGTAAATTTCGACAATGGTTGTTTCTGAATACGAGAGTTTATCATTATCTATGGTAATTTTATGGCGGAATCCAGTCGTTCGCGCATTTTTTTGCATAAAGGGCGATTGAATTATTTGCCAGTTTTTATCATCCTGTGCTGCAGAAACCTCAAGAACAACACTACCGCCAGCACTTTCCCCCCCGTTATATTTCCCGCCAGCAAGCAGGCTGACTGCCCGGGGGATATTCAGGGAGTGCATGATAATGCCTGCCGCCGCATCCCACATCCAGTACCCGGTTTCATCGTGAAATATCTCGTTATTTGATTTACGCTGCACGATTTGACGGTAGTGAATAGCAGCTAATGTTTGTGATTCAGCATTTGTCACGTCTCCGATAGCCGAAAAGGTAATGGTCTCATGGTAAGGGTTATTTTCCGTACCGTCTGGCTCAGGCGCAACATCCAGGCCTTTATTGCCTTGCCAGGCACCGATCAATCCCTTTAATGGCCCATAATCAATGTCTTTCTTATTGCTCACGTTTCCCCCTCGTGTGGTTACTAATGATTACCAGTTGATCGCTATTGTCAGTTTCTTTCTACAGTAAGTTAACGATAACGGCCAATAAATTTAACAGCAGTATCAGTAGTAACGTGGCCCTGGCCAGCGTCAGCGACAGTGCAGAAAAGATAAGAGCAGCCAATATTTGCAGAGATTTTCCAATGAAAACACCAGGGGCGATGCCAAAGGTGAAAGCCAGCCAGCGAACAACTAAATTTCTCTCAAATTGTATGCCATCATTATGCATAAACATTAATGTTGTCACAAAATCAAAAAAAACAGTGACTAACAGGATTATCCATAAATATCGGTATTTACGGAATGATGTAGTTAGGTTTTTCTTGAGCGGTATTTCTTCGTCCAGAATTCTCATTAGCTAGTCGTTGCAACCAAATGAAGATGAGTTATTTTATAGGTATTTCCTGGTGAAAATCTGACCAATAATACCCTTTTTTCAACTATAAGTGATATTTATCACTAAACCTGGAATAACAGGGGCTGGCTATAGCGTTACCCAAAAGCTACACTTTATTCACATTAACCCCTATCCTGAAAGGAGAAAGCTTACGTGGACAATCCTGAAAAACCTGTTAACTCGCGACGACGTTTCTTGCTAACAACATCAGCCGCACTCGGTGTTGGTGTAGTAGGGGGCGTAGCAGGCTCGTTGTTCTGGGCCAGTAACAGCACGAGATTTTTAATGTATGTCAAGGGGGAGCAACAGGCAGCCCTGGGAAAAATGTCGCGCGACGTGTTACCGCTACAGGGATTTCAACTAAAAGTTTCATTTGGCGATTCCATTGTAAGGCTGGTGGAAGCGGGCGTGATAGATCCACAAAAATTTAGATACGCGTACTACAAGCGGGGCGGCCTTCCAGAATGGGCTGAGAAATTATTTGTTGAGCCTTCATCGGAACCCATCACCATGAGTTTTCAGACGGCACCGATTATGCTTAATCTAATGTGGCCGCTGGGAATAGCAACAAAAACCCGGTTCAATGAAAAAAGTGCACTCAATGGCCCAAAGGTAAACCGTTTTGCCAGTACCGGTGGCTGGGTACTTGGAAAAGCGCGCAAAGGTGGGGAATACTTTAATAAGATTTCTGCCATAGACCTGACTAGCGAGCAAGATGCCAGGGTGCTCGAAGTCGCGAAAAACAGTTACCGGCCATGTTGCAATAACGACACCTTTTTACAGGACTGCAACCATGGCTCGGCGTTACTCGGGCTCTATGAACTGGCTGCGTCCCAGGGTGCAAGTGTTGCAGAACTTTACGATATTGGCCGTCGTGCCAATAGCTTCTGGTATACCAATGAATATATCGAGATGGCCTATTACTTTCGGAAATTGCATAATAAGCCCTGGAACCAGGTTCCATCCAGGACAATCCTGGATAAAAAATATTCCTCCATCAGGGGTTGGCAAAAGAATGTACACAAGCCGATGATCAAGGCAGGTTTATTACCACGTGCCCAGCTTGGTGGCGCCAGTAATTGCGGCGTGTGAAGTAGCTTAATGTTCGAGCTATGGGGCGCCGCTTTTCGGCGCCCCTGACTTGATCGGGTTGTTAGGTTTTCTTGTAATAAAGATAAGCATGAAAATTAGAATCCCGATATCGAAATACAATTCAGGCCCATCAGTAGCGGTGCTGAACTCGAAATTAAATCGTTGCCAAATCATTGGAAGATAAAAAACTAAAGCAGCAGCACAAAAAATACGAGCAACCTCCTAATTGGAGTTAGCAATTTTCAATAATCCAGTAATAACCATTAAGAGTGCGCTAATAAAAAAAGAATAATTTACAAATGGTTCTCCCACTGAACCGTTAAACTCGAGAGCGAACCAAAGGAAAAGGTCTAAAATGATAAGAGCTATTCCCATGTTTTTATATACACTTAACGTTGTAAGTGCATGCGGTGCCTACTGGCGCGAACGAGGTGGCAGTAGGCGTTTTGATGACACGCCTTGTTATAAATTCTTTTCATTCTCTTTGCTGCGCCAAACTATTAATATATAAATAATTTCGTCGGTAATCAGGTAACGTACTGTATAATTACTAATGTAAAGATCGCGGATTAGCTCCGGGCCAGGAGCTTTTAAAACGGGTAGACCTATTTGAGGGAACTGCTTCAGTTTATCGACACCCTCTTGCAGGTCTATCGCAATTCACCGGCGGCAAAAAGCAGAGCGAAGCGGTGCTTTTTGACCTCCGAGTGAATTTGCCTTGCTAGATTCCTATTTTTTGTTAACTATAATTTTTGCTTCTTTAAGGTTATTAATCCACTTTTGTCTTTTCTCAGGCGATAACTTCTTGGTTCTTTCTACATAAGCAAGGCGGAAGATACTAAACTTACCATATATGATCTTTGCTACTTCATGCTGGTCTGCATTTGGAGCACAATTCTTCATCTCCCATTCATAAATAACGCTTGCTTCTTCAGTATCTGTTTTTTGACCTCGCGATATTACTTTTTGCTCGAAACCTTCAGGACACAACTTTCTGTCTTCATTATGTATACGGGCTACAAAGACATCGATTGGCTCAACATTAGACGACTTTCTAATAATTTGAGATGTTAATAGCTCAGTCCAATTATCGATATTCTCATTGGGTCGTACAAACTCAGTGACGCGCTGGTTTTGATCAGAGGTTTGATTTCCTATAGTCCACTCTTTCATTTCAAAACCTCCCATTAGAAATTCTTGATACGAAGGCTTGTGCTGAATGGGAGCACACGCAGATATAAGCAAAACTATAAGTGCAATACAGAAAAATTGTTTCATGATAATTCCTCCTTGGAATCTAACGTTGAGCAGGGCTGGAAGCCCTATGATTTTGAACGACTTGTCATGCCTTTTCCCCCTTGTTGAAGCCAAAGCCAGGCTTCTCTCTGCGGATTAGCTTATCCATGAATTTTTTGAACCTCCTCTGTCTGGTTTCAGGTTTCTTTGCAGATTCCAATCCATAAGCAATTGCGTAGCGATTGGATTTGGTTAGCGTCTCATA
>QIGL01000041.1 GCA_003228915.1 Acidiferrobacteraceae bacterium | reverse complement strand
TGGCAAATCATATCCGGGCATTCATGTCTGGTAGTTTAACCGGGATTAATAAAATCATGTATGCAGTCATTTTTACGGCACAATTAAAAAATATCGATAAAACCTATTCTGAAACTTCTAAAAAAATGCAGGATCTGGCGATCAGCAAATATGGTTGTACTGAATTTATTTCAGTTACAGAAGCAGGGCAGGAGATCGCTATATCTTACTGGCAGAACCAGGCACAAATTAAAGCATGGAAGCAGGATGTCGCGCACCTGGCAGCACAAAAACTGGGCCGGTCAACCTGGTATAAATATTACAAAGTCCAGATTTTAGAAATAATTCGTGAATATAGTTCGTGATTAATTCTAAACCTCACGAGCAACTCAATTTATTTATTAGCCACTGGGTTAATATTTTCATCTGTTTCCCAGAACGCCATGACTGAACGTGCGGTTAGCTGATCAAAGCTGAAACGGAATTTAACATAAGTGCCCTTGGTGCTGTAACCGGCGCCAGAGAAATCTTTATCTTCGAAACCATTGAAGTTGTAACCTACCGTTAACCACATGTTACGGGCAACATTGTAACCCGCCGATACGCCCCAGGTTTCGGTATGTTGTCTATAATTATCCGTATATAATGCACCGACGCGCAGGCCCAGGTCCCATTTCGATGTGAGGTCGTAACGGTACTCGGCGCTAGCGGCCTGGGTAATGCCCTTGTAGTCTCCCTCTACATAACTGTCGATAACCTGTTTGATGCCCCAGTGAAATGCCAATTGGTTCTGGCGGTTGATGAGCCAGTTTGTATTCAGGTTGTTAACAATTTTTTCAGTCTCGGATGTTCCGCTCGTATTTGATAAGCCACTATAGAACAATCGTAGTTTATCAAGTACGGCCCAACGACTCTTGATCGGACGATAGGCCAGTGAGAACTCTGCTTCACCACTGATTGATTCGTCTTCAATGAGAACCTGTTCAGTTCTGAATATATTGATCTTGGTGGCAAAACCAATACCAGGACTGTAATCACGATAGAATCCAAATAATAAATTTGATTTTTTATCCTGCTCGGCATCTCGAAACTCCAGGCGACCAGTGGCAGACCAGAGTTTCTGGCGGTAAGTCGCGCCCGCTGATACTGCGTAGAAATCATTATTCACCGTACCGGAAGCGGGGGGTACGTTGACATTAAATTGTGTGTTGCCTGGGTCGCGTACAGTCTTACGCTGGTCAAAGCCAAAATCCAGCATCCATTGATCCGATAATTTAAAGCCCTGGTTCAAACCAAGCCCGGCATAGGTCCTTGGCCCATACTCACTGACTTCATTGGTCATGTCGGTTCGTATCCTGGTGCGTTCAAATGGTCGGGTTTCTACGCCAACCCGGGTAGCTTGTGTATCTTGATACTCTCCAAAAGTAAATTCCTCCTGAACAAAAAGCCGGGTTTTTTGCAGTATCTGATAGTCACCACCTAAAATTAATTTTGACGGATAATCGGGATTGGCATTATTATTTTTATCCAGTGCCAGCTCAGTGTTGGCCCGCAGGTTAAGCTTGTTACCCATGAAGGCGCGGGATGCACCAAGTGTCAGCAAGTTAGAGCTGAATTTTTCGCCGAGGGCCGTGGTATCTTCGGCTCTGCGAAAACCACCGGACAAGCTGTAGGCCTTCTCCCTGAAAGTAACGTCGGCTGCGGCGACATCCCGAATACCTGTCGTTGTCAGGTTTTCATCACGACGTGCCTCACCATGAATGATAATTTTATCGTGTGGACGATAATTTACATCGAGACCGATCTTGCGGGTACCGGTTTCGCTGCCTTTTTGTTGTCCCAGGCCAAACCCTGCTTGCTGTTCCCGGATGTATACCTTGCCATCCACTTTTTTAGTTCGATGTGTCAATTCTGCCAGCCAGGCATCGCCATCACGGGAAGTCGTACCAGATTCTTTTTTGCTGGTAGCTATTTCAGCTTTTAACCTGGTGTCAGGTGTTATATCAACCCGGACATCGGCGCCTGCCAATTGGCCTTCATTACCTTTTGTGCCTTCACTGATTGCGGTGGCACCTACTTCAATACGTTCATCGAGGAATTTAACCGCACCACGACCACCAGCCGTGATGGTCTTGTCACCATTACTTTCAACTTCATAGTCGGCAACAATATAAATTGGATTAAAGTTGGCATCCTGGGAAAAAATTGGTTCCCTGAAATATAAGGTGCCATTGACCGGGTCCAGTGTGTAATCAATAAACCGGGTTAACACTCGCGAAGTTAAGACCACCTGGCTTTGAAACCGGTCACGGGTTTCAATGGTTATTTTGTCGCTGTTAAAAACAATATTTTGTTGTGACAAATTATAAAGTCCTGAGGTGCCATCACCCTGGATTTCATCCTTGACAAAGGCCTGTTCAGTCTCGGCAGCGAATACATTTAAATCAACATACTTGTTACCGAATTCTGACTTAAGACCGGTCAGGCTACGGTTATATCGCGATAGCTCGGTTACGGTTAGCCCGGTATTGTAATCACCGAATAACGCATAAAACTGGCGTCGTTCCAGCTTGATGTAAAGCTTTTTACGACTGGGCGCATCGGCACGGCGTTCAGTTTTATCACCATAAAGGGTGTAGTATTTATTTGGATCAATGAGTCCGTGCAGAACAGCATCGGCCGGACGTTCCTTCTTTTTGGAATCAAAGGCAGCGGTTAATAACCAGTTGCCTTTAATGCTGCCCTTGGCGTAAAAGGCCAAACGACCATCGGTGTTAAGACCATCTTTTTCATCGAGGGCATCCAGAGCCTCCATGTTACCTTCAATGGTTTTGTAGGCCGCAGTGCCTTCTGCCAAACCTGCCAATACCCAATCGCGTTGCTCGGCCTGTAACCAGACACCCATTTTTTCCACGTGACGATCATTAAAACGAAATCTCAGCTGTACCTGGTTGGCATCGGTGGTGGGTTCAATCTGGATCAGGGCAATACCATCGGCCAATACTTTAAAAATATTGTTTCTTTTTCGTTTGCCAGTTAATACATTTACACGTAAATCATCAATTTTTGTTTTTAACTGGTAAGGCGGTAGTAAGATAAATTCGCCAACTGTACCCGCACGAACCGGGTAACCTTCGTTGTCACGTAAACGAACCGCGATAACCACAGGGTCACGACCGTTGGCCGCCAGGCTGGAATATTTTTCAACATACTCGACCTTTGAGGCCGGGCCTGAATAATGAACTTTGTGTTTGATCTGCCTGACAACCTTGCCGGATTTATCCGTTAAAATTGCCTCGAGCACATTGTCACCATTGAAAATATTCACACCTGCCCATAAATTAACAGCAACTTTTCCATCTTTTCGTTTCAGGACTGAATCCAGGTTAAGGCCGCTGACGGGGCGTCCATTCAATGTTAGTTTCAACTGGTAAGCCGGATCATACTTGACGCCCACCTTGATCGACGGGATGTCCGGGTTTGTATTGGCCAGGGGCAATATCCATTCAAAGCCCGGTTTTTCGTTTGCAAGCCATTTGGCATTGAACTCGGAAAGTTTAATTTTTTTAGTTTCAGGTAACTGGGGCAAGGCAAACTTCCCAACAGTACGTTTAACTTTTACCTTCACAGACTGGAGGCCAGAATCACTTTGTACGGGTTTCCAGTCAGGTTTTGTGCCCAGTGTTTGTTCTTGTTCTTCGGCCTCAACAAAAATTTCCACGCGCCGGTTCAGGTCGCGTCCTGATTCTGTGCTATTACTGGCCACCGGTTGCGAAGCTCCTCTCATGTCGACCACAACCTGTTCAGGTTTCAGTTTTAATTCTGTGCGCAATATTTCGGCAACTGTTTCGGCGCGTGCTCTGGACAAGGCGTAGTTAGTATCAAAATGATCTTTGCCAGAGGCCTTGATCAGTCCTTTACTGTCGCTATGGCCAACTACCCGGATGCGTCCAGGGTTTTGTTTTTTCAGGTTATCGATAATGACCTGGATTTTTTCACGGTTGCCGTTATTGATTTTGTATTTTGATTTTACGTAATAAATTTTATTTTTTTCTCCGGCCGGGTTCCAGGCGCCTTCCTTGTTTTTCTGGACTGCATCAACAAATAACTCAACCCTTCGATTGATGGCGCGTCCTTCAGCGGTATCATTACTGACCAGTGGTTTGGTTGCGCCCATGGCGATGATTTCTATTTGAGATTTATCCAGTCGTAATACCTCGCCAATGTAATCAGCAACACTGGCGGCGCGGATACCAGACAAGGTCATATTATCCTTGAAGCGTTTTTTGGTTGCCCCGGACAGTGGTTGATTATCGGCATGGCCGATTACTTTAATCGCATTAATCTGTATGCCTTTGAATTGACCGATAATCTTATTCAGCAATTTCTTGTCGCTTACCCGCAATTTTGCCCGGGCAGAGGTAAATTTTGGCCTGAAGGTAAACTGTTGCTTGCGATCTTCCGGCACGGAATGAACCAAAGAATTGGTGGCCACGGGTGTTTTGTGGCGTTTGCCATCGAGGGTCTCAAACATCAGGAGTGCCCTGGTTTTGATCTCACCTTTACGGACACCAATGGCTTTGACTTTTAATTTTAATGTACGCTTCCATGTTTCTTTACCGGTACCCGCTAATCGGTAAGCCAGCACTCCGTCCGTAATCTCGGGCTCACCAAGTGCCATGTTGTTGTGGCGGCTGCTACCCGGGATGTATTCCAGTTCTTTTGGTAGCATGACCAGCAATCGTAGCTTGTTATAAATAAAACGAGTCCCTTCAAGGTCGATTGTAATATCGGCATCCTGTTCATTGAGCTGGGTGCGCATGCGCAGGTTTACGTTATCTTGCAGCGGTGCTTTCTCGCGCAGATAAAAATCTGCCCGCCACAAGGTACCGCCCTGTAAGTCGATAAACTGGGAATAACCACTGCCGGCAAAACGTGTGTTTTCTTCACACAGTACCGCTTCGAGGTTGCTGGGCAGGGTGGCGGTATCGATTTGTAATACGTGGGTACCTGGTTTCAGACCTTCCAGGTGATACATGCCCTGGTCATCGGTGGTGACATAAATTCCGTTTTCAGTGACCAGGCGCACACCTTTAACGCCTGGCAAGTCTTCGCCCATTGTCAGGTCGCCTTTTTTCTGCAGCGGGCCTTCAATGCGGGTGCGTTGTAACTCACTATCGTTTGTTAACATTTCCCACTTCAATCGTGGTTTATGTTGCAGGGTCGTGATTTCAACTTCTACCCGTCTATTGGCGCGACGTCCGACTTCGGTTTCATTACCGGCAACCGGTAGATCCGGGCCATAACCCCGTAGCGAAATATTATTTTTATCAATCTTCAAATACTGGTCCAGGTAAGTCCCGACTGATTTTGCGCGTTCCAGAGATAATGAATAGTTATCCAGGTATTCACTTTGTGCGCCATTAGAGAGGATCATTGAATCTGAATGACCTGAAATTTTCACCCGTTTGATGATCTTGCCTTGCAGTTGTTTAATTAATGAATTCAACTCGGTGCGATCGGCCAGGTTGAGCTGGGTCCTGGATTTATCAAAATTAGGCAAGGCGATAATGGTCTTGTCTTCCGGTTTAAACATGCGATTGGTCAGGCTATTACTGGCTTTAATTTCTAAATCTTTTTCTGAAGGTGAATTAAACCTTGCGTATACGACGGTTGTTGCTGTACCGGCATTGTCTGATTGAGTCCGGGCTTCAAAAACAATTGTCCGGCTCCAGTTACTGCCGCGATCACCGATATAAAATTCCAGTGTATTGTTTTTCTGGATTGGTACTAATTTCATACCATCTTCCAGGCGCGCGCTGTTCACGATGTAGCTCAACTCGGGTGGTAATGATGCAGTGACACGCATGTTTGTTACCGGTACGGTGGTACCGGTTAGCGTTAATTCATAACGGACGCGACCGGAAAAGAGTTCGCTGCGTAAGCGCATATCGACAAACCCGGAGCTGGGCGGATCGATTTTGCAATTACCCAGGGTTACACGACCAAATACATGGCTGCGACTGGTAAACAAATCTTCTTTAATCGTGACAGTAGACGTTGCCAGGTTTGATAAAATTGTAGTGACGTTAGTTGCCTGGGCAGTGTTTACTGCTTTTCCTTTTTCGACATTGGCGATAACCGATGTCACGTAGGTGACGGTGGCACGGCTATCAGCCGCGAGGGTGCCAATATTAAATTTTAGTGTTCGTCCATCGGCGCTGATTGATGGCCCGGTCATGACATTGCCATTCAAGTGCGCTGATGATTCCTGGTAGCGAAAACCCAGCGGTAATACATCTGTGATTACAGTATTGCTGGAGGCTACCAATAAATCTGTATTGTCCAGGGTCAGGGTATACCGTACGAACTCACCTATAGATGCGCTATTCTTGGAGGCCGTTTTACTGAGAAACAAATTACCCGTTGATGCGCCGCTGGGGTCTGCCGGAATATCAACATTAAGTGGCGGGCCGGCATTTAAAATAAAATCCAGGCCAAATGAAGCATTAATATCAAGCGCAAAGGGCGCGCCTGGTAATGTTTGCAAAACCGGGATCGTAACAGCCGACGGTGCCGAGTAACCCGTCGGCGGTACAATGGTTATTCGATAAGTGCCGGGCGACATTAATGGAAATCGGTAACCGCCAGGGGGGAAGTTATAAACTGTACCGCCGCTATCGGTTGCACTGCCGCCACTGGTGATGGTGGCCGGGTAAGTACTGACACCATCATCGCCAAAAACCGTGGCTGGCAAGCCGGTACCGGCATCGATTATGGTGACCGTGGCACCGTTAATGAAATTACCACTAGTTGAATCAAACACCATGCCGAAGGGATCAACCAGGGCCTGGGCATTTGAGGTGTCGGTATTATCATATTCGTCGGTATAGGTAACAGTAAGATTATTATCTTCCTGGACACTTAGCTGACAATCGTACTGGGCCACTGCGACGCCTGATGAAGGAATGAAACCAACAAAAATACCGGAGTTATTTGCGGTTTCGGTCATTTCAATGACCTCGGCATCACCGGTCTCGGTGACGGTGACGGTAACGCGTAATATATCCCGGATCCCCGGATTGATATTGGCATTGGCATCATCAGTGCGAACAAAGATTGGTTCACCCTGGTTAAATCGTGTTGCTGCCAGCAGGTTCACGGGCACGGTTACATCAATAATTCCCAGGCCCGGGTAGGTAGGATTACCCAGGGGAATAAAAGGTCCGGTCGCTGCGCCGTTGGCACAAAAGCTGGGAGAGGCCATTATGTTGGCACCAGCACCGGAAGGTGAATATTGAAAAAAGCTAATGTTCGATGGCGTAAGATTTATTGTGGTGGTGATATTTACCGTATTAGAACCACTGGTAAAACCGGGTACACCACCGATGCCATAGGTAGAATTAGCATTATTAGATAGTACCGTGCCGGGTGGTACTGCCCAGGCGGCACTTACCTGCAGGACTGCCAATATCACTAACAGGAATACAGCCGTCTGTTTCCGGGCTCTCATAACAAAACCCGGAAAAAGACGGACTGGTTGGCTAATGACAACCAACCAGTCACGTAAAATAAAATTACCAGGACATTCGCTATTAACCCGGACACGAGCAGACCCTTGTCGGAAAAATCCGACAAGGACGCCCATGGCCAGTTTAATAGTCGACAATGCCATGGTACGACTACTAGTTAACCGTCACGTCAAAGGTGACAGTCTGGGTGCCACTGGTTGCAACCAGTGCGCCTATCACAGACGTCACAGCATTTGCATTGGTGGCATTAAAGTCACTGGCATCTGCATCTGCGACATCGGTTTGGGCTGCGCCACCCAGGGTGATGGTAGCGGGCACGTAGGTGGTATTGGCAGGTATAACATCAACCAACGTGACATTGGCTGCCGCTGTGCCGCCTGTATTGGTAACCACCACGGTATAACGAACAATCGCACCTGGTATCCGTTTTGGATTAACAGCCAGGTTGATTGGATCGCTAATAACTGCCGAGGTTTTGGTGACCGTTATCAGGGCCGAGGCGACCAGGTAGGCATCCTGGGCTGTAAAGGCACCATCGTTAACGCCGTCACTGGTATCACCGTCGAGGCCACCAACACCACCATCATCAAAGCCGTCGGCAAGCACTACGTCAACGCCTGCGGTATCAGCACCGGCCGTTGCCGTGGTGACTGCGCCCTGACCACCTGCACCACCGTCTCGTGTGGTTGCCGTCAAATCAATAATGGCGTAGTTGCTATCCACCGAGGCCACCGGGATGGTTGCAATAACATAAACCGTCTGCGTACCATCGGCCGCCAGCTCATCAACGAACGTTGCAGTATCTTGTCCTAGCTGATAACCAGGCGTAGTACCGTCTTCGACAAATATACCGGTGATGGTGACGTTTGAATCATCGAGAATGGTAAATAACGTACCACCCACGTTGTTGACTGCCGCAAAAGAGTAGTCCTGCACCGTGTTACCTTCATTGGTCAGGGAAAATGTTGTGACCAGTCCCGCCTCACCTGGCGCACCCGTAGTATAGGTTGCACCAACTTCGGCAAGTACCAGATCAACACGGTTATCCACTATAAATGCAGTATCGGTACCGTTACCCACACCGGGCGTCGTGTTCCCTCCAGGAGAACTCTCAATCGGTGTTTGGGCAGTGGTGCCAACATCGTAGTTGATGGTGGCCCTGTTGGTGATGGATGTACTGGACGCAGTACCCAGGGCGTGTGCCGAGAACGACACCCCCCAGAGTATTGCAATCACTGGCAACCAACCCAACATCTTGCTTAGAGTTAATGATTTCATAATAAATACCTCATTAACCTCCCTGTTACATTTGTTGAAAATTAATAATCCAAATTAATTTTTTAATAAAAATCTTTTGTTTAACCACCTCGGTCCGTCGCGACACCGTTGTGGCTGATTCATTTTTCCCGGGTGGCCCGGCCCCGGAAGGGGGACCGCAACCGGGAGGGCCTGTACCAAGAGGCGGCCCTGTTGGTTCAGGTGGACCCTCACGGGTTTTTAAGTGGAAAATTTGTTTTGTGAAAATACTCATAATTGCTCCTCGTGCATGCCGCACAAAATTCTTAAAACTTTTTGACCAATAAATTGTTTTAAATTCATTTCTAAAAAAATAAAACGTCGAAAATACCGGGAACACCGGGAATATCAGAAAACAACCCAGGTGTTTGGTAAAACCCCGACGATGTAAAATTATTTTCATTTTAAGTTTGCTCTGAACTGAACGGTGCCCTGATCGCCAGGATTTAATTTTGGTTTAAAAACCCAGCGAATATCTGTGTAATCTTTTGCAGTGGCGGGTTGCAGTGTTCCGCTTTTTGATTTCACTTTTAATTTTCCAGATTTGGCGAAAGTTTTACCGCCATCAACCGAAAAAGTAATATCAGTGCCAGAACCAAACGCCGATCCATTTTTATAAATCATGTTTTTCGGGACCGGGTTATTGATCACAATATTGGAGGCCGCTTTTTTACTCGTATTCTTGAAATATATTGTGTAAAGTAATTCGTCCCCCGGGGTAACTTTTACTGCCTCCACTTCTCGTTGTTGCCTGACCCCTTTTTTATTCAGGAAAATTTCAACTTTTCTGACCTCATTTCGTATTTCGATATGACCATTTACCGCTTGCACCTGGACGGGTGTAGCGAGTGTCAAGATTGCGATAAAGCCGGTAATAACAGCAGTTTTTATGTTTTTAGTTTTCATTTTGATCTCCATTTTTAGTAATTTCATTTCTCTGTTTTCCTTAATTAATTGTTACGTCGAAGGTAATGGTTCGAGTTGCCGGTGCGTTGACATTACCCAGGTTGATCGTGATGGTATTGGCAGTAAAATCACCGGCATCGGCATCGACAATATCGGTCATCGTTATGGCATCAAGGGTGATGGTGCCAGCTACGTAAGTTGTATTGACAGGGATGGCATCGGTAATAGTCAGGCTCTCGACAATGCCAAGGCCTATCACATTCACCTGGATGCTGTAGCGTATGGTTGCGCCAGGAATAGGTGAGCAACCCGTTGTACAAGCACTGCCATCGTTAATGACATCAGCAGTTTTGACCAGGCCAACCGGGTTGGCCTGGACTTCGTAAGTACCATTTGCATTCACATCAGCGGTAGTGGTTCCGACGACGGCATCAATCAAACCGCCATCACCCTGGCCTGCCAACACGGTACCCACGGGACTGCCGGCAGCACCCGGTGTGGTGGACGAGGCAATGATTCGGCTAATGCCGGTGTTGGTTGCTAAAAACGCGGCCGGGATATCGTTGAGCACAAATAAAACAATGGCGTCGGTGCCATTGGCATCCAGTACCGGGTCATTTACCCCGGGCACATAAAGTGTTTCTACCAGTATGCCATCGAAAATTCCGTTACCATTGTCCAGGTAAATGCGGGCATTGAGGGGATCAAAATTATCGCCGGCGATCGCGTTGTTTACGCTTAATGAAAAGGTCTCAACACCGTTACCCACATTGGTCAGTAAAAAACTCAATACCTGGTTACTGTCAGGTGACAGCACAATAATATTGCCGGCATCCTGCCAGGTATGGGCGGCAGCAATAATTTCATCTACCCTGAACGTTGCAGAGGCGCTGGCCGTTAAACCAGTTACAGTCCCGACGTCATAAGTGATATTGGCCGTGTTATTAATGACCGTATTGGCGCCGGTGCCCACGGCCCAGGAAGCGGCGGGCAACAATAAGCCGGCAAGAAAAAATACGTTTAATAAAAATCGTTTCATGGCCATCACTGCACCTGCACCCGAAAACGAAATTCAAATGAAGGGTTATTGACGCCATCCGAGGCAGCAAAGGTACCTTTTGGATTTATCCGGATATTGGTGACATTGCCGTCGTAACCATTGGCATCAGGAACCGGGGTGTAATTCCAGGTACCACCACCATCATTGGAGAAGCCCACATCATCAGCGCCGTTACCCAGGCCGCCAAAAGTAAAACTCAAGGCACTACTGGTTGCACCATCAATAAAAACCAACGGCGATCCGCCGCCGGACAAATCACCAACGAACAATTCTGTGTTGGTTGGGATTGGATCAGTAATCAGTATTGAATTGTTATCAACAACCCCGAAACCCTGGTTGGTTGTTGTAATGGAATACAATTTCCAGGCACCGGGGATGGCTTTGGGATTAGTGGTGTTATTTATGGGGTCGAATTCGGTTATGACTGTTTTGGCAATAACAATATCCGGCGGCAGAAACACGGTGAAGGTGTTCAGTAAAGTATGAGTGACTGTTCCCTCGGTGCCCTCATTGGCAGTGACACGAGCATTCCATATACCGACCGGACCCGTTCCCGGGACTACATAGGTATATTCGTAGATTTTGGTCAGGGTGCCCGAGTCCGCAACCTGGGTCATGGCGGCACCGGATACAACAGTGGTGGTTGCCGAATCAATGAGATCAATATTGGCCGAGGTGATATCAAAACTGCCAAAGGGATCACTGACCACTGCTCGAACATAAACGGCACTACCGCCATTTACCTGGGTAACGCTGGTGCCGCCTGGATAAGCTGCATCATAGAACAAGACACTATCAACATTGATCACTGTTGATGTGTCGAAATCGACACGTGAGTTGCTGGTTGCTCCGATAGGATTAACCCCTATTCTCCGCGAACCAAAACCTGTGGAATTATTGGTCACCGTAACAATAATCTGAGAACCGCTCAGCATCGTAATGTCGCCAGTTGCCGGGTTAGTGATCGGGACACTAAACAACTCTTCCTGGGGCGTTCCCCCCAGGGTAATGACACGATTGACAGAACCGATGGGAGTGATTGTTGTCGCTCCGACTACACTTAAGGTGACAGTGATATTGCGGGCAATAAAGAATAAATTACCGGTAGCCTGGAGCCACAGGGATACGGGAATGGTGCCAGCCCCGCGCGTGATAATGATGTCTCCCTGGGTTAACGGCGTCTGAGTCCAGTTGGTGGATGTCACCTCGTTAATATCAACCAAAGCCTGGGGTGCCACAGGGGGTGTCCGTGACAAATTCAGGTTGCTGTAGAAGTACAGTGTTTTGTTGCCTGTAGCAGGGCCAGGCACCACAACTATGAGTGTCGGGGCACTGGGTGTTGCACCAGTACCTGATGGATTTGTTATGGTTGCGCTGTTACTAATGGACGCGCCATTGGCAGCGGTGGCATCAATTGTGACATCGAACACAATGGTCACACTGCCATTGGCCGGCACAGTGATATTGGTAACGTTAACAAAACCATTGCCATTGGCACCAGTACCGGCACCGGTAGATGAATCCGTAGACCCGCCTGGTGTACTGATGATCGTAAAGCTATTGACGTTGACCGGGATGTCATCGGTAACACTGACACCCGTGGCGATTAAGCCAGAGGTTTCATTGAGCGTGATGGTATAGCGCAATACATCACCTCTCGCAGGATCAACACCATTTTGATCAACAACCGTTTTGGTTGAGGTTGCAAGATTGGATAAAACATTAACTGTCGCAGTTTCGTTTGTGGCCAGTGTTTGAGTCGCATCAAAATTTCCGGCAACACCTCTGACCGTGATGTTGGCAATATTGACTGTTGTTCCGCCGGGCACCTGGGCACCACCGGCCACATAAGGCCCCATGACAGAGGTGACGGTAGCACCTGGCGCATAGGTTCCTTCCAGCCCGGTGAGAACACCCAATTGATCATCAGTGGCTGCACCGGCATTGATAACAAACTGCTCGGTACCGACATTGTCAACCGTGTAACAGTAGTAAACGTTGCTGCCCACGGCCGCATTCAAAACATCGATTTGATCGGAGCAGGTGGCGTTATTACTTACCCATTTATCGAAAACAACAGCGGCGTGGGTGACCGTGACGCAAAAATTAGTAATATCACCTGTATCCTGGCCGGCGTTGTCACTGACGTTTAAATTCCATACACCTGTGGGTTGTTGGCCGTTAAGAAAAGACAGCACACTGGAAGGATCGTAAATTCCATTGATGGCGTAAGGAGGCGGTGGACCTGCCGAAGGATTACAAACATTTTCAATTACGCCATTGCCGGAACCATCTGTGAAAAGCACAGAAAGGTTATCCTGGCTACAACCGAATCCGGTACCCGTGTAACCCGGTCGATTAAAAAGCTCGACTGATGAAGCGGCCGGTGATACCACATCGGCAATCAGGTCGCCGACATAGGTGTGGGTGATACCAACATCAACGTCAACATCGTAAATGACGCTGCTGACATCACCCACCGAGTAGGTCAGGCTGGTTGATGCAGTGCCCGGGGTACCGCTTGAAAGGTCGGGGATGGGCACAACGGTGGTATTGCATATTTGGGCGGCAAAACTGGTAGTAGTAAATAACCAGAAACCAGTTGCCAGGAGCAGAGAAACGACTGGTTTCCGGAATTGTCCAGGTTTCCTGGCGTGGGTAACCGGGTAACTTGACAGGCTTTTTTGTTTTTTAGTTATATTTTTCATTCCGTGAAAAATCCTGTGGTAAATTTTTATTGCAAGGGAATCTAGCGGCGGGTGAACAGGATCCGCTCGTTCGTGTGATTTGTTAGTGGAGTTAAAGATTGTGGCGATAGCAGAAGTTTTATTAATAAAATAACTGCCAGTGGTGATGTTTCGTTTGATCAGATTGATAGTGAACAGGAAGACACTGGCAAGCCTCAGCGAGTAGCCGATTAAAAAACATTCCCTGTTGTGATATTTAACTCCATAACTCTGTAGTTTACTTTGATATTTCATTATTAGATTCAAAGAGTTACTGTTCAAACTCTAGCTCATGGTTGAAAAATTGCTACATTACTCTTTTGTATAGGTTGCAATGTTTGTGCCAAGCACTGTAGATGTAAAAAATAATTAATGTAATGCATAAAAATATACATATAACTATCTGATTTATATAATAATTAAATTATAGATAAGTCTTGCGCTTGACACGGTTTTTTGAGTTAAATTTTTTGGAAAATAACGAGAGAAATTTGGGTATATTCACCAATAAAGATGTGTTAATAGTTTAAATTAGCCAGATCTGGATCGAGGCCAGCTAAAAATAAAAATCTATAAAATAGATAAGGATATTGCAATTTAACACCAGGTATCTTGTTTATAATCTACCGATATAATTAATGAATTTTAACTGAGTTCAGATGCCTTTGAAGTTTGTCTGGCGCCAGGATTCATAAACTACAATGGCCACTGTGTTGGACAAATTGAGACTGCGGCCAGCAGGGGCAGTCGCGGGCGCTATTGGTCAGGTAAACCAGACAAGAACTCAGCGGGCAAACCCCGTGTTTCCGGGTCAAAAATCAGGGCGTCTCCGGGCTGATATTGAATGTCGGTGTAACGTGTTTTAGCCTTGGTGGTAAATGCCAGGAGGCGACCCACTACTGTCCCACAAAATCGTCATACCCGCGAAAGCGGGTATCCAGGTATTTTAATGAGCAGTTAATCAACTATTTACTGGGTACCCGCTTTCGCGGGTATGACGCACTTCCTGTTTTAGAATTTCATGTCCGCACACCGTTCAGCATCATGACATTGCTGGTATAAGGGCTTTCAATGCACTTTGGTATTTATTATGTGGGACAGTAGTGGGAGACGGCCGGGTTGTTGCGATTGAATATAACTTTCCAGATCATCATGGACATTAAGCTTGGCAAACTCGTGATAATCGAGGCCGGCACGGCGCAGTTGTTTGTTGTTTAAATCAAACCCCAGGGGTTTGGTCAGATGCAGGTCATCACCTGCATTGGTACAAAGTCTGATGGACATGGCTTCCAGGCTTGCCGTTTAGGGGTTGCTAGTACCAGGCTTATTCCCGGTTGCGTTTCCTGGGGACCGCGCTCGCTGCAAATAATATTGAAACCTCTATCGCCTGGTCAGGTTTTATAAGCGGTCCTGATAGTCACGATCTTGCTAATCTTGCCCGCTCGCATCCAGATTTTTGTGACCGGGAAACGAGCGTGCATTGCAGCTTTTGTTAATAATTTCAGTCCTCATTTCAGATCCGACGAGCACAAGCCCTTACGTTGCCATCAGCATCCACAACCGCCCTGAATTCATACAAATCCCGGGTCTCGCCAGTCATTTCACCCGTTATTTTGCTAATACGATGGGTTACCTCGAAGACACGAATGGTGTCACATGAACCAGAGCCCGACACAAGTTCAGCCTCTATCATGGTATGCCTGTATTCTTCAGCAAGCTCTTCGCTCCCCTCTTCGATAACGGCATATCCGTATTGATTATGGGGAGAGCTGAGAAAAAGATGCTCTACAACAGAATCAATAACTTCCTCTCCAACAGAATTTAACGAGATATAACCCATGTGGGGGCCTGGATTATCAAGATCTACGCCGCTGCGATCAATAAAGGAGTCCTTGAAAATCAGGCTGTGGTAAATCACATCAGGCAGGTCGGGATTCACGCGAATCAGATCGAAATACATATTGTTCTCACTCAAATCCACCAGGCCATAATAAACAGGAAGTTTTTGCGCCGCTTCTTCGGACCACGCTATTGCTTCCTGCCAGTTGTCTGTACTCAATTCAAAGACAGGTATTACCAACAACTTGGCGAACAACGAAACATCGGTGGTCATTGCGTGTTTGGTGATACCGTTAGCACTGGTATTCCAGATATTCGGGAATACAAAATTTACTGGAAAACGCTTATTTCGATAAATTCTTTCAGCGGTATATTGTTGCTCGAGAGTCAATGCCGGGGCAGCAGTATCGCCTTCTGGCTGAGCTGATCCACTCCCACTCTCACCGCAAGCCGTCAATAAAAAAGAAACCATGATAAGGCCCAGGGGAAATTTGCTTGTTTTGTTGAATAAAAACATGATTCTATACCTCGTCAGCAGTAATAACGGTAATAAATAAAATAACAGAAATAACAGAAATATTGATTTAAGTATGGCTAGGTTTCATGTGCTGTCAAGGTTTGTCTAGCAATGCTCTATATTTTGCATGTTTAACAGTATGTTACGCAATATCTGGGAAAACTGCCTGGCATAAGGCTGGATTTAAATTACAAGAATGATTTTTTGTTAAAATGTAATTGTCATCCATTAGTTGCAGAAAATAGTATAATAAACAGTGAGATATAATTATTTTTTCCGTGGCGATATAATGCCGGTTTCATTGAATGAAAATTTAAACTATTATAGAAATAACGGTAATAACAAAAATAATATGATTATTTTCCAGGCAATATTTCGGAAAACCGCGAATAAATCAAAGAGGCACAGATATGACTGCCAAGTCTTTAGAAGAGGGGGTTGAAACAATGTACACAACTGTAGAGGCTGCGCGCATCATTGGAGTGACGCCACGCACAATACAACTATGGGCAGATGCAGGTGTAATTTCGGCACGTAAAACCCCGGGGGGGCACCGCCGGATTTCGGCCAGTGTCCTCAAAGCGTTCGTGGAACAACTGGGAGAAAAAGAAAGCAATGAAGAAAAAGAAGTGCTTCGGGTATTGGTCGCAGAAGATGAGCCCGACATAAGAAAGCTCTATCAAATTACCATATCTACATGGGATGTCCCCTTGCAGCTTACATTGGCAAAAGATGGTTACGAAGCGCTTATTCGTATTGGCCAGCAGCGCCCGGACATTCTGATCGTAGACCTGAACATGCCGAACATGGACGGTTTTCACATGATCAAGGCATTAAAAAAAGACCCTGACTACCAGGACATGGATATTTTTGTTGTGTCTGCCTTATCTCCTGAAAGTATTAGTAGTCGCGGCGGCTTACCGGATGGTGTGGTGGTATACGGAAAGCCAATACCTTTCGAAAAATTGGAGGCTCACATAAGGGAGCGAGCAGCTTCCACTCCTAAAATACCGAAAATAACGCCATAAATATAAGGTTGGGCGTATCTATCTTCCTGAAGATGGAAAGTCATCTCACCCTGTTATTTCTGGTAAATCAATATAAAAAGTCGTTCCGCTTCCTTTCTTGCTAACGAAGCTGATACGACCTCCCATTTCTTCTACCAGTGCCTTGCTAATAGAAAGTCCCAGACCGGTACCACCTTTCCGGCGTACCTCCTCACTGTTTGCCTGGGTAAACTTGTCAAACAGCTTGGGCTGGAAATCCTTTGGAATTTCAGGCCCGAAGTTAGTAACCGAAATACGCACCATACCGTTATGTCGAGTCAGGCCAATCTCAACTATCCTGTCTTTTGGTGAATAATTGGCAGCATTAGACAATAAGTTGCTGAAGACCTGCATGAGTCGATCAGGGTCAACAGATACCCTGATATCATCAAGTCTCTGCACAATCCTGAAATCAATGCCATGTTCCTTACTGTAACCAACATTATCATTTACAGCCTTTTCCAGGAATGACATAACCTCCATCTCCTGTAAGTTATATACCATTTGCTGAGATTCGATCTTCTCTATGTCCAGAATATCGTTAATCAACAGCATCAATCGCTCGCTATTATTATTCGCGATCTCTAACATGTTTTTAGCTTCTTCAGGTAGCTCGCCCAGTTTACCACTGACAAGCAAACGCAGTGCTCCGTGTATGGAGGTAAGAGGAGTTCTCAGCTCGTGGCTTACGGTCGACACAAACTCGTTTTTCAGTTTCTCGATACGCTTGCGCTCGGTAATATCACGCAAAACACCCACAAATCCGTACTGACCATCCGACATCTGCATTCGTGACACTGTCAGTTCTAATGGAATCATGGTGCCGTCTTTATGGCGGCCCTTCAGGTCACGGGTTTCATTTATGATACGGGACCGTTGGAGATTTGAGTTTGCAACATATTCCTCGTGTTTCTTTTGTTCCGGTTTTGGCAATAGAATCGAAACATTCTGTCCGATCAGCTCCGCGGCTTTGTAGCCAAAAATTTTCTCGGCAGCTTGATTGAAAGTGCGAATAAAACTATTTGAGTCAATTGTGATTATAGCATCTGCCACCGTTTCCAGAATTGCCCGTTGATAGGTTTCGGCTTCCTTTAGTCTGCTGGTACGTTCTTCTACCAGGTTCTCCAGATTCAGGTTCAACTCAGATAATTCAACCTGATTTATTGTGACTCGATTCATTAAATTTCTGAATGCTTTTGCAAGGTTGCCAATTTCATCTTTTCGGGAAACAGGCAAAGAACCAGACAAATCCCCATGCATATAACCACTTACACTTCGAGTAATCTGTTCCAATGGTTTAACGAGCAGTGCGGAAAACCTGAAGGCAAACAACCCGCTGAACAAAATTAAAATCAATGACCAGATGATGCTCTTTTCCAGCATGGCACCCCAGGCCAAAACAATATCGCTATATGGCTCTGCAAGTCCGATTACGATGAATTGATCAAGCTTCGTTGGCCCGTAGAATATTTTAGTAAACGCTGTAGCCATACTGTTAGCGCCTTGAGGTAACACTGTTAAACTTAACTCTTTGTTGTGAGAAGAATAGAGTGCCGAAACACGGGGAAATTCTTTCTGTATAAGGTGGCCACTGCCAAGATCGCTACTAAAAATCTTATTAGGGACAGGGTGCAACAGGTAACTACCTTTACTATCAGCTATATATAGAGATCTTGCATACCCGGCATACTGTTGTTTAATACGTTCAAGTTCCTTGCCGAAATCTACGTTAATAATTACAAATCCAATCACAGTGTCATTGTTGTCAACCACTGGCGTGGCAACACGCAAAACCACGACATGAGGTTCTACAATACGACCGTGTTCACGATTGAGATTAATATCTGATAAATAGACCGCTCCTTTCTGTAATTTAATAATTTTTTTTACATAGGGTCGGCCTGATTTATTCTGCAAGCCTGAAGTAGGGACGACATATATTTCCCCCTGTTTTCGTTCTACTCGGACAAGTTCTTTTCCCAATACATCGATATAACGGATTTGGAGATAGTTAAGATTGGCTTGCAAGCGGGATAAGAAAATAAGTTCCAGACGTTGACGCCATTGTTGGTCAGCGGATTTTCCCGTGGGACTTTTTCTACTGGTCTTGTGCACCTGTATCATGCCCTGGATGGGCGCTGTTCCTATAAGGAAACGCACCTCTTTTTGTAACCGGGTGATCTTATCCGAAAAATCTACGCCTTTGTTAGCCACCTCGTAGGATAAGTTCCTGAGTGCATACTTTATTAATTCAGTATTGGTGGTGTTGTAAATGATTACTACGGCCACGCTCGCAGTGACCACCACAAACAAAATTGATAATAGAGTGATTTTTTTTGCAATCCCCAGGCTGGAAATCTTCAGGAGCCTGTGGTATCGACTAATAAAATATTTGAGAGAATGATAAAAGTTTGCTGTCGAGATCATGACTGAGTATTTAAAATGAGTTTCCAGTCAACTGTGGTTATTTTGACAATGTCTGGCCACCACGTTTGCTCCACATGGCGCCAATCTGATCTGCCAGCGACATCGGATCGAAGGGTTTTGCGATAACATCCAGTACCCCCATTTTCTTTAGATGAGAAATTTCGCGTGGCTGAGCCAGCGCGGTCATAAAAATTACCGGAATATTTTTTATCTCAGGAAACTCATGTAGCGCCTTTAGCGTGGCTGGTCCATTCATGCCGGGCATCAGGACATCCAGTAAAATTAGATCTGGCCCAAACGTTACAACTTTTTCAAGTGCCTCCTGGCCGGAATTACAAGCCAGTACCGACAGGCCACTTGTAACCAGTGCAGTGGTGACCACTGTTAGGATGTCAGGGTCATCTTCCACGCATAAGATTTTTTTCAGTTCTTCCATGCCTGAAATTCTCCATTCGCCCCGCGCATCTATCTTTAGCCGGGATTAGTGCTGCATGTGTTCACTATACTACTAATGGTAACTAATAGTACATTTTCTGGTTACTCAGTAAGTGTCCAGAATCACTGCAATTAACTGCGTTTGACTCTGAATAACAGTAATTCTATAGGACTAAACAAGTTAGTCCGGGACATGGGTTTTCACGTCGCCTGGGGCCGCTTAATTCCTTCTCAAACGGGAGCTATTGAACTTTTCTGCGGGGATCAAATCAGCTGCCCTTGAAGTTTGCCTGGCGCCAGGATTCATAAACTACAATGGCCACCGTGTTAGAGAGATTCAGGCTGCGGCTAGCAGCCAGCATGGGTAATCGCAGGCGCTGTTGGTCAGGCAGACCAGACAAAAATTCAGCGGGCAAACCCCGTGTTTCCGGGCCAAAAATCAGGGCATCACCGGGCTGATATTGAATGTCGGTGTAACAGTTTTTTGCCTTGGTAGTAAACGCCAAAAGGCGGCCAGGTTTTCGTGCTTGAATATAATTATCCAGATTATCGTGGACGTTAAGGTTGGCAAACTCATGGTAATCCAGGCCGGCACGACGTAATTGTTTGTCGTTTAAATCAAAACCCAGGGGTTTAATCAGGTGTAAATCATAACCCGTATTGGCGCAAAGTCTGATGATATTGCCTGTATTAGGAGGGATTTCGGGTTGGTACAGGACAATGTCTAACATGAAATGTTATACTCAAAAATTTTGTGATTAAAAGATATCTTGTTAGCGCTGACTTAATCCAGGGAGGCCCAGACCTGACCTTAATATACTCATCGGGAAATACCATAAATAACATTGAAACTAAAAAGCCGGTATTAGCCCACTACTGTCCCACAAACCACGAAGGTTTCCTGAGAATTCCCTCTCCCTCCGGGAGAGGGCAAGGGTAAAATCATGCGGTTGTATTCGATTCCCTCATCCTGTCCTTCTCCCGAAGTGAGAAGGGACGCAATACCCAACTTCATGTCTAAACTGATACAAATACCTTCTTTTCACGATCTATGCTAAGTACTCAGTGCATCATAATCGTGTTTGTGGGACAGTAGTGTGCCTGATCCAAAACCGGCCCAAGACCCGTTTAGTCCTGACCTAAACCAGCCCGCGCCAGGACCCAACATTCTACAGAAGTCGCCCCGGATTTGCGCAAGGCATGGGTCGCCGCTTCCGCCGTTAAACCGGTGGTAAAAACATCATCAATAAGGGCGATCTTTTTACCCGCCACCTTGTTACCTAAAACTGCGAACGCGTGGCGAATGTTTTTGCGCCGGGCATCGATTGACAATTTTGTTTGCGATTTCGTTTTTCGTGTTCGCACCAGGGACTTGTAATCCAGGGGCAGGGCCAGTTTTTTGGCAATGGGGCGGGCCAGTTCCAGGGCCTGGTTATAACCACGGCCAACCAGTCGTGAACGATGCAGTGGAATGGGCATAATCAAATCTACGGTTTTGTCAGTCGATTTTAAATGTTTGGCCATGAGCAGGCCCAGGGTTCTGGCCAGGTCAAGGCGACGGCGGTATTTCAGTTGTTGAATATAGGTGGCAACGGGTCGTTGATAATGAAATAGGGCACGGACACTGGCAAAGGGTCGAGGTGTTTGTTGGCACTGGCCGCAGAGTAAATTCTCGCCTATCTGGTCAGGTCGGCTTTCACCACAACCCGGGCAATGTGATTGCATATAGGGCAGGGAATCAACACAAGCCGGACAAAAATCTTCGAACAATGACAGGGGTTGGCAGCAGCTTAAGCAGTGTCCAATCTTGAAAAATTGTCTAATATTTAACCAATTGTCAACCATATGAGTCCTTTCATGTTGACAGATAGTGTTCATTGTTTACTATCCGTTGATTGTAATGGGGTCAGGCCAGTGTATGTCATGGTTACCGGTTTGTGCAAAAGTAGTATTGCTTAATTTTTTAATTAGCTTTAATCAGGGTATTTTTTATCTGTGTCAGTTTTTGAATCAAATCATCAGTCAAAGCTCCAGGCAGACCTTCAGCAGAATTTAGCACTAAGGCGGTCGCAAGGACTTTACCGGCAACGACAAATTGTTGAGGGACGACAGTCGGTTCGGGTCAAGGTCGATGGTGAATCCTTGTTATCTTTTTGCAGCAACGATTACCTGGGGCTGGCCAGTGATGACAGGCTGATCAAGGCCTGGCAACAAGGTGCTGAAAAATTTGGTGTCGGTGCCGGTGCTTCCCATTTAATAACGGGTCATCACCAGGCCCACCATGAGCTCGAACTGGCCCTGGCCGAATTCATGGGCACCGATCGAGCCCTTTTATTTTCAACCGGTTACATGGCCAATATGGCAATTGCAGCCAGCTTGCTGGGTCGCCATGACTCGATATTTGAGGACAAACTAAACCATGCTTCGTTGCTCGATGGCGCCCGTCTGGCACCTGCCCGTCTCCATCGTTACCCCCATAACGACACCAAAAAATTGGCGCTGGCTTTGGCAGACAACCCTGATCAAAAAAAACTAATTATGACTGATGGTGTTTTCAGTATGGATGGGGACCAGGCCGATGTCAGAACATTAACAAGCCTGGCCGCTAAAGCGAGTGCTTACTTACTGGTTGATGATGCCCATGGCATTGGTGTTTTGGGTGAGCGGGGCAGGGGTTCACTGGCAGCGTCCGGCCTGAAAATCAACGCTAATACATTGGTAATGGCGACCCTGGGCAAGGCCTTCGGTGTGTTTGGTGCGTTCGTGGCTGGCAGCGAGACCATGATCGAAACCCTGATCCAGTTTGGTCGCAGTTATATCTATACCACTGCCTTGCCACCCGCTATCGCCACCACCTTGCTGGCTTCTCTAAAAATTGTCCGCGCGGAACAATGGCGTCGTGACAAGTTAAAAGACCATATTGCCCAATTTCGCCAGGGCGCCGAACAACTTGGGCTGGCGCTGGGTCCGTCAGAAACCCCGATTCAGCCCCTGGTATTTGGTTCGGCCACCAGTGCCGTGGTAGCCAGTCAAAAATTGCGGCAAGCTGGTCTGCTGGTGACGGCTATCAGGCCGCCGACAGTGCCGGAAGGTAGTGCCCGGTTACGGATTACGTTCAGCGCCAACCATGAACCGCAAGACATTGACCAGTTGTTGACGGCACTTGAGTCTGTATGTAAACCATGAGCCTATATATAGAACAAACAGGGGCGGGCCCGGACCTGGTTTTAATTCATGGCTGGGGTGCCCATGGGGGTATTTGGTCAGATTTAGCCGCAGAACTGGTTAAAGATTTTCGACTGACCATCATTGATTTACCCGGTCTCGGCCGTAGCCCAGCTTTGGACAATGGCTTTACGTTAGAAAATGCCATCACCGCCATAAAAGCCGTGACCCCGGATACTGCCATTTGGGTGGGCTGGTCTCTGGGTGCCTTAATCACTATGGCGCTGGCTTTAAATGATAAAGACCGGGTAAAAAAAATGATTCTTATTGGCGGCTCTCCCTGTTTTGCCAAAAATGAGAATTGGCCGTTTGCCACCTCCGCCGAGGTCCTCAATGGTTTTGGTAACATGCTCAAGACTGACTACCGCAAAACGTTAACCAGATTCCTGAGTTTGCAAATGGGTGACAGCAGCAGTGCCCGCCAGGTACTCCGAACCCAGCGACTACTTCTTTTTAAACATGGCGAGCCTGATATTGGCGCCCTGGCAGAAATGTTGACGGTGTTGAAGCAAACAGATTTGCGTGAATCATTAAATCAATTACAGGTACCGGCATTATTAATTCATGGTGACCGCGATACACTGGCGCCTGTGACTGCTGCAAACTACCTGGAACAACATTTACCCCAGGCACGGTTGTTTGCAATAAAAGGTGCCGGCCATGTGCCGTTTTTAACCCATACAAAAATGTGCACACAAGCAATAAACGAGTTTTGTAACGAATGATGTTATTGGCGAATAATTAATATGCATTTATTAAATACCAAAAAATTACGCCGCAGTTTTGCCAGTGCTGCCAATACCTATGATGAAGCCGCCGTATTACAAAGAGAGGTGGCCGACCGCTTGCTTGAACGGCTTGCATACATAAAAGAAGTGCCGCAGGTGGTTCTGGATGTGGGCTGTGGCACCGGTTATTGCACAGAACTTTTGGCTAAAAAATACCCAAAGTCTTTTGTTGCCGGGTTTGATATTGCCCATCCCATGTTAGTGCAAGCCAAAAGCAAACGACGCTGGCTGCGCCGCGGGCCGGCTTACAGCACGGCAGATGCCCACGGGATCCCGATTAAAAACAATAGCGTTGATTTAATTGTTTCTAACCTGGTGTTGCAGTGGTGTGACCAGGCCCGTGTTTTTAACGAGTTTGCCCGCGTCCTGAAACCGGGTGGTGTGTTGATGTTTACCACCTTTGGGCCGGATACATTAATGGAATTAAGAATGGCCTGGGCCGGCGTTGACGATAATCCACACGTGCATGATTTTCTCGACATGCATAATATTGGCGACGACTTGTTACATAGCAAATTGTTAGAGCCGGTCATGGACAAGGAAACCCTTACCCTTACCTATGAAACTGTTGGTGACATGTTAAAAGATTTGCGCCAGATTGGTGCCAATAATGCAGTGCATAACAGGTTTACCGGGTTAACCGGTAAGTATCGGTTCGCACGTTTTACCGATGCCTATAAAAAATTGGCCGTGGACAACCGAATACCCGCCTCTTATGAAATTGTTTATGGCCAGGCCTGGGGAGCAACTGACAAAGCTGGCATTGTTGGCAAAAACGGGGCAGGAAAAGACGTGATTGCCGTAGAAACTTTCCAAGAACCTCAGCGACCAAAACATGGTTAAAGGCATGAAGAACAAAGGTTTTTTTATTACCGGTACCGATACGGGTGTGGGTAAAACCCTCATCACCACGGCCCTGATTAATTTATTAGTGCAGCAGGGGGGCAAGGTTGCTGGTATGAAGCCAGTTTCCTGTGGTTGCACGCAAGTTAACGGCCAATGGCAGCATGATGATGCCCTGCGAATGATGGCGGTCAGTAATGTGACCTTGCCTTATGAAACAATTAATCCCTATGCCTTTGAGCCGGCCATTGCCCCGCACCTGGCTGCTTTACAAGTTGGGCAAACAATCTCGATTTCCCAGGTTCATGAGAAATTCCAGGTTATGAATGACGTGGCCGATAAAATTGTTATTGAAGGGGCTGGCGGCTGGCTGGTGCCGATTAATAATAAAGAGTCAATGGCGGATTTGGCGGTGGCGCTGGGCCTGCCAGTTATATTGGTTGTGGGTTTGCGCCTGGGCTGTCTCAACCATGCTTTGCTGACCGTTCAATCTGTTCAGGAAAAAGGGGCGAACCTGGTGGGATGGGTGGCGAACAGCATCGATCCTCTGTTTAAAGAAGAAATGGCCAATATCGACAGCTTAAAGACCAGGATACCGGCCCCGTGCCTGGGGGTAGTGCCCTACCGTGAGCAGTACGGTAATGATCAAGGAGATTATACGCGCCAAGTCAATGATATATCTGGTTTGTTAACAGCAAATCTCTCGTGAATTGATATAAGTCAATATATAAGCGCATTTATCTCATTTATGACGCTGTAAATGTTGCCCATTTTCTTGCAGCCCATACCATCAGTGTGATAGTTTCGCCGGCGTCTTTTGACCGACATGCGCAAATAGTCCATGGACTGTTTGAATAAATTGCGGCAAAGCCTATGAGGAGACCCCGCTAACTTACTGATAATTATAATAAATCCCTCAGTTCGGGAAGTCAGACCAGGTGCAGATTTACTGGCCGGCAGTCTGAAATAGACTGTCGCTGCCTTGAGCATATTTACTTTAATTTTTTCATTTTTTCATTTTAATAATAATTCCTACGGGAGACGAAGATGTTGACTACATGTCTTAAGCGTATAAAAAGCACAATCCAGTTTTTAGGGACGGGCTTGATGTTGTTACCAGGAATGGTTTTGGCAGAGTACGCACTCAATTTCCAGGCGCCAGCGACAGAAATAGCCCGGGAAGTCTTTGAGCTGCATTCCTTGATATTGAAGATTGTAATAGTGATATTTATTGCCGTGTTTGCAGTGATGTTTTATTCCATATTTGCCCACCGCAAGAGCAGGGGACATAAGGCGGCCAATTTTCATGAAAGCACAACCGTAGAAGTCATCTGGACCATTATCCCTTTTATTATCCTGGTGAGCATGGCGATTCCTTCAACCGCCACCTTGTTGAAAATGGACAATACCAGCGGTTCAGAAATGACCGTAAAAATTGTTGGTTACCAGTGGAAATGGCAATACGAGTACCTGGATCATGACATTAGTTTTTTCAGTACTTTGTCTACGCCCCGTGCCCAGATAGAAAATAAAGAAAAAAAGGGCGAAAATTACCTGCTTGAGGTGGATAACCACTTGGTTTTGCCCGTAGGCAAAAAAATCCGCTTTGTACTGACCGCCAATGATGTGATTCATGCCTGGTGGGTACCCCAGCTAGCTATTAAAAAAGATGCAATACCAGGATATATCAATGAAATGTGGACCAAAATTGATGAGCCTGGTATTTACCGCGGCCAGTGCGCAGAACTCTGTGGTAAAGACCATGGTTTTATGCCGATCGTTGTTGAGGCAGTCAGCCAGGAAGATTTTAACAAGTGGGTCAGCCTCCAGAAAGACAAGGCCGTTTCGGCCGCTGCTGATTCAAACAAGGTCTGGACCAAAACAGCACTCATGAAGCAAGGTAAAAAGGTTTACGAGAAATCCTGCCAGGCCTGTCATGGCGCAACCGGTGCCGGTGTACCCGGTGCTTTTCCGGCAATTACTGGCAGCAAGATTGCCACAGGGCCTGTTAAGGACCATCTGGATATGGTCATGAATGGTAAGGCCGGTACTGCGATGCAGGCATTTAAGGGCCAGCTCAGTGATGCGGATTTAGCAGCCGTTGTGACATTTGAACGCAACGGTTTAGGCAACAAAGCAGGCGATATCATCCAACCTTCCCAAGTGAAGGCACTTCGTTAATATTTGGTTAAGGTTTAAGAGGAGAAAAAAATGTCAGAAGCAGCACATCATCGTCCGACCGGCCTGAGCCGTTGGTTGTTTACGACCAACCACAAGGACATCGGTACCATGTACCTGATCTTTGCTTTTATGATGGCAATAATAGGCGCACTCATGTCGCTGGTTATTCGGGCCGAGTTATTTGAACCCGGCTTACAATTGGTCGATCCTAATTTTTTCAACCAGATGACCACGGTCCATGCCCTGGTCATGGTGTTTGGTTTTATTATGCCGGCATTTGTTGGCCTCGCCAACTGGATGATTCCCATGATGATCGGGGCGCCAGATATGGCCTTGCCGCGACTGAATAACTGGAGCTTCTGGTTATTACCACCCGCGGCGACATTATTAATCATCTCGCTGTTTGTACCCGGCGGTGGCCCTGCTGCTGGCTGGACACTGTACCCGCCCTTGAGCATACAAGGTGGTATGGGCATGGATTTCACGATCCTGACAGTACATATGTTAGGCATATCTTCGATTTTAGGCTCGATTAATATTATCGCGACTATCCTGAATATGCGGGCACCGGGCATGAACTTAATGAAAATGCCGTTGTTTGTCTGGACCTGGTTGATTACTGCATTCTTGCTGTTGGCTTCTATCCCGGTATTCGCCGGCGCTGTCACCATGTTGCTGACCGATCGTCATTTCGGCACCCAGTTTTTTGATGCGGCCGGTGGTGGTGACCCTGTCTTGTTCCAGCATATATTCTGGTTCTTTGGGCATCCCGAGGTTTACATCCTGGTGTTGCCAGCATTTGGTGTGATTTCCCAGGTAATTCCTACCTTTGCTCGTAAGCCGTTATTTGGTTACAGCTCCATGGTATTTGCAACCGCAGCCATTGCCTTCCTGTCATTCATTGTTTGGGCCCATCATATGTATACCGTTGGTATGCCCATGGCCGGCGAGTTATTTTTCATGTATGCCACCATGCTGATCGCGGTACCAACAGGCGTGAAGGTATTTAACTGGGTAGCCACCATGTGGCAGGGTTCCATGACCTTTGAGACACCCATGCTTTTTGCCATTGCCACGGTATTTACCTTTACCATGGGTGGGGTCACTGGCCTGATGCTGGCGTTAACGCCGGTAGACTTCCAGTACCATGACACCTATTTCGTGGTTGCCCATTTTCATTACGTAATTGTCGGTGGCTCGGTGCTGGGTCTATTCACAGCCGTTTATTACTGGTTGCCAAAATGGACTGGCCACATGTATTCGGAAGGTATCGGCAAGCTCCATTTTTGGTTAACCATGATTGGTATTAATTTGACCTTTTTCCCACAACATTTCTCGGGACTGGCAGGTATGCCAAGACGTATTCCTGACTACGCGCTACAATTTGCAGAATTTAATATGTGGTCAACCTATGGTGCTTTTCTTGCCGTGTTCTCGCAATTAATTTTCTTCTATCTTGTCTGGAAGACTGTTAAGGGTGGTACCAAGGCAACAGACCAGGTTTGGGAAGGGGCAGAAGGTCTGGAATGGACGGTTCCTTCACCTGCGCCATACCACACCTTTGAAACACCACCGAAGGTAAGTTAGACAAGTTAATAAGGACCGGCGAGACTTGAAAATTTCGTCCTGACTTATATTGTTTTTGTTTAGTAAATATTTTTGGTAAAAAAGGTAGCTGATATGACTGACAAAATGAGTCAAAAGAAGCGCATCATCATTACTGTCATTATTGCCGGCAGTATTGCCTTGGCAGCCTATATTTCCGCTTTTTTTAAGGACTGGACGTGAGCGAGCAGACCAACAAAAAAACGGCTACGCGCTTACTGCTGGTTGCAGTTGCCATGTTTGGTTTTGGTTATGCGCTGGTACCTTTATATGACTTGTTGTGTGATGTCACGGGGATCAATGGCAAAACCCAGCGGGCAGATGTTAGCGAAACAAAAAATCAGAAAATTATTTTTGATCGGATAGTTAAAGTTGAATTTACGACCATGGTAAATACAAATTTACCGTGGCAGTTTAAGGCTTTACAAAAAAAAATTAGTGTTCACCCCGGAGAATTAACGACTGTTAAATTCCTGGCCAGGAATATATCAGACGAAGTGATTACCGGTCAGGCAGTACCCAGTGTGGCGCCCAGTAAGGCAGCCAATCACTTTAAGAAAATTGAGTGTTTTTGTTTTACCCAGCAAGTACTGCAGCCGGGCGAAGAAAAAGAGATGGCGGTCCAGTTTGTTGTAGACAGTAAACTGGCGCCAGAGGTTGATACCATTACACTGGCCTATACATTTTTTAACAGTGCTAAAAATATAAAGCCAGCCAAAACTGATACAGGATCAACAAAAAATCAGTCAGTAGCGGTTGTAGTGAATAATTCAAAATAAATTGTAACTTTAGAAATAGAGGATAAGCATATGTCCACAGCAAATGGTGGTTATTATTTACCAGAGCCAAGTCCCTGGCCAGTTATCATGTCATCGGGGCTGTTCATAACGGCGCTCGGTTTTATTTTACAAATTAACGGCTATGCCCCCGGGCCATGGTTGATGCTCGTGGGCGGAGCGATTATTGTTTACATCATGTTTCGCTGGTTTGGTCAGGTGATCGCTGAAAGTGAGGCCGGCATTTATAACGACCAGGTCGACATGTCATTCCGCCTGGGCATGGGCTGGTTCATATTCTCGGAAGTCATGTTTTTTGCTGCCTTTTTTGGCGCCTTGTTTTATGTGCGAGTATTTTCGGTCGAGTGGCTTGCTGCCACCGATATGCTCTGGCCGGAATTTGATGGCCTCTGGCCGACAGCAGGCCCGGGCCCCGATGCCCTGAAAGCAATTGCAGCTGGCACCGAGCCCGGCCCGGGTCAGTTTTCACCTATGGGTGCCTGGGGCATTCCGGCAATTAATACCGCCATTTTGTTAACATCAGGCGCTACTGTAACCGCTGCTCACTGGGCACTGAAAAAAGATAATCGTGGTTCCCTGGTATTCTGGATGGCAATCACATCCCTGCTGGGTATTGTATTCCTGAGTTTACAGGCCTACGAATATGCCCACGCCTGGACTGAGCTGGACCTGACCATGAGCGCAGGTGTTTATGGCGCAACGTTTTACATGCTGACAGGCTTTCACGGATTTCATGTGACCATGGGCACCATCATGTTGATCGTGATCCTGGTTCGTAGCATGAAGGGACATTTTAAACCTGATCAGCATTTTGGTTTTGAAGGTGTTGCCTGGTATTGGCACTTTGTGGATGTCGTCTGGTTAGGGTTATTTATATTCGTATATTGGTTCTAGACCAGAATTGGCTTTAATTTTAGTTCAGGTACAAATTTAAGCGGGGAAATTAAGAGGCGTTGTCGAAGTTTGGGCAGCGCCTTTTCTCTTTCCGGCACAAGCTTACCTGTGTCCTGGAATCAGGCCAAAATAAAATCCTGCCATTAACAATATAAACAGGAATATCGATAAGCCAATACGGATCGTCAGCGCCTTAACCATGCGATCGCTATTGCTTTTATCTTTAAACATAAACAGCAACCCGGAAAACAGGCTACCAATAATCAGGACCAGAAGCAGGATAACGACGGCTTTAATTAACATGATAAATCTATTGTTCCCAAAAAACGGTGATTATAAACCCTGTGTGTGGCTTGTGCCCAATAGAATTTTATAACCAGTATCCATGTCACTAAAAAAACTAAAACCAGCACTCGGTATTATTCTGGCAGCCACGCTGGCGTTGCCTATCCTGGTTTCACTTGGGGTGTGGCAATTAAACCGGGCCGAAGAAAAACAGATTTTACAAAACGAATACGACCGCCGGGCAACCGTGGGCCCCGTAAACGTTACGGGTCTATTACAGGCAGCGGATGATTTACGTTTTTACCGGGTTACTGCCAGTGGTTATTACGATCCCGCCCGCCAGATATTGTTGGATAATCGTACCCATGAGGGGCGGGCAGGTTATCATGTTATTACGCCGATTATTATCAAAGGTAGTGATACCCGGATACTGGTGAATCGTGGTTGGGTGCTCCTGGGCCAGTCGCGGCAAATTTTGCCCAGGGTAGACCCGCCCAAGGGTTTGCAAACAGTGACAGGTATTGCCACGATCCCGGTTAAGGGGGGCTTTCAGCTTGGCGAGTTACCGGTATTTGCCAGTCCCTGGCAAACGGTCTGGCCGCGACTGGATATTGATCATTTTCAAAAATTAACCGGTTTGCAAACACAACCGGCAATGATACTGCTGGAGCCGGAAAGTGAAGCCGGTGGATATGTCAGGCACTGGAAACGACTGGATGCGGGTATTGCAGTACATCATGGTTATGCCTTCCAGTGGTTTGCGCTGGCACTGGTCTTAACGGTGATGTTGCTGTTGGCTACTTTCAAGAAAAAAAAGAATGTTAATAAAGATAAAAAAGATAATGAAACTGATGCGGATGCGTAAACGATTGAACAAGGTTTTGAGATGACAAATCTGGAAAAAGAAAATATAAGTAAGAACAAAATTAACAAAATAATCATCATTATCCTGGTGGTGTTATTTCTGGGCCCGTTATTTTACGCGGTATGGTTGTTTAATAGTGACTGGCGACCAGCCACGACCAGTAATTACGGGACATTAATTGTACCGGCGCGACCCCTGGACGAATTTTCACTAAAGACCATTACCGGTAACAACCTGGGACTGGATGATATTAAATATAAATGGGCCATGATTATCGTTAGCCCCGCTAATTGCCAACAACCATGCAAAGACAACTTGTATAAAATGCGGCAAGTGCATACCTTGCAGGCAAAACATCAACCACGATTACGACGTTATATGATTGTGACAGATAATGATGGCTTGCCAGCATTAAGGTCATTGCTGGCCAAGGAATATCCGAAAATGATTGTGGTTAATTCACCGCAAAAAGAAATAAAAAAATTGGTCGAACAGTTTAAAATAGATGACAATGACGATGTCCCCGGCTCACACCGGATATACCTGATGGACCCCCATGGCAACCTGATGATGTATTATGAGCAGGGAACTGTTGGCAATGACATTTACAAAGACCTGAAGAAATTGTTGCGTAAGTCACAAATTGGTTAAACACATGAAATCAGAAGAAACAGCCACAGTAGATGACATAAAAACAGACGCCAAAGCCCGGAAACCACGATTCATGGGCCTGGCGAAGGAATTTCTTGAGCTCACCAAACCCCGTGTGGTGATGTTGATTGTATTCACTGCCGTTGTCGGCATGTTCTTGTCGACATCAGGCGCGATTCCTTTATCGATATTATTCTGGGGAACCCTCGGTATTGGCCTGGCGGCTGGATCTGCTGCGGCTATTAACCATATTGTTGATCAAAAATCTGACGCCATCATGGGACGCACACAGTACCGGCCATTACCACAAGGCCAGTTGACTACCACCGAGGCGGTGATATTCGCATTAATATTGGCGGTTATTGCCATGGTGATCCTGGTTTTAAAAACAAATATGTTAACGGCTGTTTTGACCTTTAGTGCACTGATGGGTTACTCGGTTGTTTATACCCTTTTCCTGAAACGGGCCACGCCCCAGAATATCGTCATTGGTGGTGCTGCCGGTGCCGCCCCACCGGTACTGGGGTGGACTGCAGTGACCGGAGAAGTCACTGCCGATGCCTTGTTATTATTTTTAATTATTTTTCTCTGGACGCCACCACACTTCTGGGCGCTGGCGCTTTACCGCGAGAAGGAATACGCCAAGGTCGACATTCCCATGTTACCTGTTACCCACGGCGCCGGTATCACAAGATTACATATTCTTTTATATACAATATTACTGACTGCGGTCACCACCATGCCTTACGCCACAAAAATGGCAGGCATTATTTATTTAATCGGTGCCAGTATATTAAATATTATATTCCTGATTTATGCCTGGAAACTCTACCGCAATTACAGCGACCGGTTATCAAGAAAAACATTTATTTTTTCCATCCAGTATCTTTCATTCTTGTTTGTTTTTCTCTTGATTGATCATTACAGTGTTTATATTCATACTGCCTTGCAGTCTGCTTTGTATTAGTTTTTTAAGTAACGCCATTGCAATGAGTAAAAATATTGCTAGTTCATACAAGCTGATAGCGCCACCACCACCACTCGAATAACCTTTTCTGTGGACAATTTTAACCTGCTCTGGATTTCTTTTTATTTTTTCTTTGAAACTGTCAAGTTGTGTTTTTAGATTTTCTGTCATCTTATCAGCTGCAAGGTCAAAGCCCTGAATACTATCGACTCTAAGTTCCTCACTAAGATTAATAGGTGTAGCGTTGCCTTTTACTTCACTTGTTCCGGGTGCTCGAAAAAGCATTTTTTTACTTTTAATATCATATACAACAGTATCTAACATTGTACTTGTTTGATTTTTCTCACCTGATACAACATAAGCACCTACAATCGTCCAATATGTTAGTGATAAATAGCCTTCATCAGTAAACTGTACTTGATCATATGAAACTAACGCGATCACATCAATTCCGTACATTGTTTGAATTTGCTGAAGATTAGAAAACCCACCTTTAGTTGTCAGGTATTCAGAAGGAATGACTTCAATATCACTCACGAATTCTAGTTTTCTAAAGTTGCTTGCTACTCTATCAAGTAGTTTAGATTTTTTTGATGATGTAAGTGTAGTTCCTGCAAGTGAAGCGCTATTTCCTGTAATGCCTGTCCATATATTCCGACCTCGACTTGTTATTTCTTGTTCCGGGACAAAAGCGATACCAACTTTAAGTGGTAGTTTCAGGGTGGGCACAGACGGTCGAATTATTTCCTCTGAACCACCTGGATATAAATAGTCAACAACACTACTTTTTGTTCTTGTTTGTTGGCTAACGCATCCTAAAATTGAAATAACAAATGTCAGTATGAGGGAGAGTTTTATCTTGTTCATATTCAGATTCCCATCCTTAAATCTGATTCATTTATTTGTATTAATCTATTAGTACTATTTTCCGAGAGACTATACACACTTTGGCTTACAGATAGCATACAAACGTAATTGTAATTGATGACAAATATCAATACTGCACATTAACTGTCTACCTCTAAATTATATAGCTTTATTTCTCGTACATTAGCAGTCTTGAACTCAACCGGTCGTTGCAACACTATCAATGTTACTCAAAATAAGGAGTATTGCGCATGGCTTAACTGGGGCAGCTATCAGTATTGAGCACAAAAAAAAGCCACCCGTATGGGTGGCTTTTGCTCGTCATGACGAAACCTGACTAAAGTCCTATCAAGTATCGAATGACAAAGACCCTTTCATATTACCCAGTGCCTTTTTTTCAATTTGCCTGATGCGTTCTGCCGAGATGTCGTATTTAGCGGCCAGTTCATGGAGGGTCGCTTTTTTACCAGACAACCAGCGGCTGCTGATAATGTCGCGACTTCTCTCATCCAGACCTTTTAAGGCGACTGATATTTTATTGCTACGATCGCTGGTCTGATCATTTTGTATGGCCAGTTGTTCAGGGTTGTAACGCATGTCCTGGATGAAGCCCGCAGGTGCGCTGCGGAATTCATCATCGTTGTCCTGGTTGTCGGCATCAAAGGCCATGTCGCGACCGGTTAATCGTGATTCCATTTCCAGCACGGTTTTTTCCGGGACATCCAGGTTGGTTGCCATGTCCGAGACTTCCTGTCCGCTTAACCAGCCAAGATGTTTTCGTGACTTGCGCAGGTTAAAAAATAATTTGCGCTGGGCCTTGGTGGTGGCGACTTTGACAATGCGCCAGTTCTTGAGCACGAAGTCATAAATTTCTGCCTTGATCCAGTGAATGGCAAATGAAACCAGGCGCACGCCGCGCTCCGGATCAAAATGTTTAACCGCCTTCATCAGGCCGATATTGCCTTCCTGAACCAGGTCACCCATGGGCAGGCCGTAACCGGCAAAACCTTTGGCCACACGCATGACGGAGCGCAACTGGGAAATAACCAGTTGTTGGGCGGCCTTCAGATCACCATTATCACGGTATAAAGTTGCCAGGTTTTTTTCTTCGGCGGCAGATAAAATGGGTAAAGCATTAATCGCCCGGGTGTAACTGGCGAGCCCGGCATCATTATGAAAATTGATCGCTAACGGATATTTATTAGTCATTTTCCACCTCTCCCAATATTAGGGTCTTCTAATAGAGACAATTTTAGCACTCAAACATTTAGAGTGCCAATAGGCACGAGAGTTCCCCAATTAAAATATTATAACTTATTGAATAAATTGATAATTGTAGTATATTTCGGCCTTATAGTGGCCTCAAAATTAACTTAAGTGGGGTTAATTTCACGTAAATGACGACCCACTGCCAGCCGTGAGCCCAACCAGCCCAGGGAGGCGCCAATGAGTAATAACAGGCCCGTCTGTGAGCCGTCCAGACCCCTTATCTGAAGCTGGCTTGCATAAAGGCTCGTCAACTGTGACATGGGCTCAGCAATTACCAGCAACCCGCCCTGAACCAGTAACCAGGCGCCAAAGGACCCGAGCAAGCCCTGGATTAACCCGGAATACAGAAAAGGCCGGCGAATAAAGGCATTGGTGCCGCCCACCAGTTTGGTGATTTCAATTTCACTGCGACGATTGGTGACCGCCAGGCGGATGGTATTACCAATGGTCAAAACAACGCCGAGTCCAAGCAACACGGCCAGTAACCAAACCCCCCGTTTTGCCAGTACCAGGAATGCAGACAGCCGCTTGACCCACTTGAGATCAAGCTGGGCGAGTTCGACCCGGTCATTTTTTTTGATTGTTGCCAGCAAATTTGCCAGTGAGGCCGGGCTCGCTGCATTTTGTTTCGGTGTCACGATAATGACGGCCGGTAAGGGATTTTTTTTCATGGCCTTGATGGCATCACCAAAACCGGAATATTTTTTGAATTCAGCCAGGGCTTCTTTTGCGGATATATAGCGAGTCCGCTCTATGTCTGCATGCCGTGCCAGGTTTTGGCTAATGCTTTTGGCGCTGGATTCACTGACAGATTTTTTTAAAAAAACAGAAATCTGGGCGCTGTCTTCGATGGCACCACTGGCCTGTTGGGCATTCTCGAGCACAATAAACAGACCCGCAGGCAGGGCCAGGGTAATGGCGAGCACCGCAACCGTCATTAACGTGGCAATGGGGGTAGACCATAATTGTCCCAGCGAAAAGAACAGTGTTTGAAAGTGCCTTAAAAAATAATTTTTCATGACAGTGGTTTAGTCGGTATTGTATTCATTGTCATTATCAGAATCATAAACCAGCTGGCCCTCGGCAAGCTGGATTACCCGTTTTCGTAATCGTTTTAATTGTCTCAGGTCATGGGTTGCAATCATGACGGTGACACCATGGATATGGAAATCATAAAATAAATCCATAATTTCATCAGAGAGTTTTTCATCAAGATTACCCGTGGGTTCATCTGCAAGTATCAACGGGGGTTTGTTAACTACGGCACGGGCGATGCCGACTCGTTGCTGCTCACCGCCAGACAATGTCAGCGGGTAAAGTTTTTCCTTGTTGAGCAACCCGACCTTGTCCAGCGAGGCCCGCACACGGCGTTGTATTTCACGATGGTTGAGCCCGGATACCACCAGCGGCAGGGCCACATTATCAAACACAGTGCGATCAAGTAGTAGCTTGTGATCCTGGAAAATAATGCCGATATCACGACGAAAATAGGGTATACGCCAGTTGGGGAGTTTATTGCAGTTTTTATTATTGACTTGCAGGATGCCGCGGGTCGGGCGTTCAATGAGTGTGATTAATTTAAACAGGGTACTTTTGCCGGCACCGGAGTGGCCAGTGACAAAAACCATTTCTTCCGGCTCAACATTAAACGTGACCGCCTTCAAGGCATCGTGGCCCCCGGGATAACGTTTTGAAATGTTTTCCAGTTGAATCATTATTTCAAGTTTTTAAATTATTTAAATTATATTAGAATTTTAATTTTCCAGCTTAACTGGTCAGTAAGGCATCGATATAGTCCCCGGCATCAAATGGCCGTAAATCTTTTGTTCCTTCACCGACCCCAATGAACCAGATGGGTACGCCGGTTTTTTTTGCAATCGCCAGAACAATACCAGCTTTAGCCGTGCCATCGAGCTTGGTGATAATAATGCCGGTGACATTAACTGCTTCTTTAAAGCTGGTCAGTTGTGTCAACGCATTTTGTCCGGTGCCAGCGTCGAGTACCAGTAATACCTCGTGGGGGGCAGTGACATCTTTTTTACTAATCACGTCGCGAATCTTGACCAGTTCCTGCATGAGATCAGTGCTCGTATGTTGGCGACCGGCGGTGTCAATTATTAGAACGTTTATGGATTTTGCCGTGGCAGACTCCATGGCGTCATGGGCTACCGAAGCGGCATCGGAACCAATCGGCTGTGATATGACCGGGATTTCATTTCGTTTGCCCCAACTCTGTAATTGTTCTACCGCTGCTGCCCGAAAGGTGTCACCCGCTGCAAGTAAGACTGATTGACCGGCTTGTGCCAGCCGGGCAGATAATTTACCTATGGTCGTAGTTTTGCCAACGCCATTGACGCCAACCGTCATGATTACAAATGGGGTAGCTTGTTTTGCAATGACCAGGGGCCGGGTGCAGGGCGCCAATAATTCCAGCAAATAGGTCTTTATAAAATCGTAAACGGCGGCGCTATCAGTCAATGAATTCCTGGACGCACCTTGTTGAATGGCATCAATAATGTCCTGGGTAAGCTCAATACCAACATCTGCCGTCAGGAATAATGTTTCCAGTTCATCCAGTAAGGCCGCATTGATGGGTTTTTTGCCTGATAACAGGCCCGCCAGCCCCAGCCCATGCCCTAATTTGCCCAGCAGACCCTTGGGTTTTGTGTCCATTACAGTATTGGTCATTTGATGTTCAACATTCCACTCAATATATAGTATCTTTTCGTATAGTATTAGCGCCTGGTTATTGTTGCCCTGTTTTGTGCGACTTGGCTTATTATCCGTGTCTCGTTTGACGAAAGGAAGGATTGTATTTTGAAAAGCAATTTTTTGATATATCAGAGAAATTTATTTGGCCGTTTCATAAAAATGGCACTTATCATCACGACCGTGACCGCCGTAACTGGTTGCTCCGAGAAGATTGTCCACGAACAGACTCTCGATAATGGTCTCAAGGTCATAGTCCGGGAAGATCATCGGGCGCCAGTAGTGGTGGCCCAGATCTGGTACAAGGTGGGTGCCATCGATGAGCCGGCAGGATTAACGGGCATATCCCATGTGCTTGAACACGTGATGTTCAAGGGTACAAAAAATTACAAAATGGGTGAGTTCTCAAAAATAATTGCCAGGCAGGGCGGTCGCGAGAACGCTTTCACCGGTGATGATTATACTGCCTATTTTCAGCAACTGGAAAAGTCGAGGCTCGAGATTAGTTTTAAGCTGGAAGCAGACAGAATGCAAAATCTGTTAATAAACGAGGATGAGGCAAAAAAAGAAATTCGGGTGGTCATGGAAGAGCGGCGTTTGCGAACCGATGACAAACCCGAGGCGCTGACTTACGAAAAATTTAATGCCACGGCTTACCAGGTGCATCCCTATAAAAATCCTGTCATTGGCTGGATGGAGGACCTGCAGTCAATCAAGGTGCAGGACCTGGAGGCCTGGTACAAGCGCTGGTATGCGCCCAATAATGCCACGCTTGTCGTAGTGGGTGATGTTAACCCGAAAGAAGTTTTTGCCCTTGCTAAAAAATATTATGGCAAAGTACCGCGGGTAAAAATCAAACCGCAAAAAATCGAACCAGAGCCCGAGCAGAAAAAAATGCGGTCCAGTTTTGTATCGGCACCGGCCAAGGTTCCCTATCTTATATTTGGTTATCACGTACCGGTGATCGACGGCAGCAAAAACCAGTGGCGGCCATATGCACTCAGTGTCCTGGCAGGCGTGCTTGATGGCGGCAACAGCTCACGGTTTAGCCGGGATTTAATCCGGGGTAGCAAGGTTGCCGCAAGCGCAAGTGCAGGTTACAGCATGTATTCTCGTGGCCCCAGCATGTTCTTGTTTGACGGCAACCCGGCAAACAAAAAAACAATAACCGAGCTCGAAAAAGCGATGCACGATCAAATTGATATGATCAAAAAAGAACTTGTTACTGATGCCGAGCTTAAAAGGGTTAAAGCCCAGGTGCTGGCAGGAGATATTTTTTCACGCGATTCAGTTTTTTACCAGGCAATGCGCATTGGTACCCTGGAAACAATCGGACAGAAACACACATTACTGGATGATTACGTAAAGAATCTTCAGGCAGTTACGGCTGAACAAGTCAGGCAAGTCGCAAATAAATACTTTTATAAAGAGAACATGACACGAACCGAGCTCAAACCCAGTAAAATAACATCGGGACGTCCAAAACAATCAGGAGGCCCCAATGTCCGCAATTAAATATTTTGTTGTACTGGTTTTAGTATTTACGAGTCCGCTGCTACTTGCTTCCCCGGAAATCCAGTCATGGAAACTGAAAAATGGCACGCGGGTATTATTTGTCAAAACGAATGACTTGCCCATAGTGCAAATTGCCGTAACCTTTGATGCTGGCAGCGCCCGCGACCCGGCTGGTAAAAACGGTTTGTCGATGATGGTCGCTGGCATGCTTGAGGAAGGTGCGCCGGGTATGGATGCCGACCAGATCGCGACCGTATTTGAAGATCAGGGAGCGATATTTGGCGTCTCCAGTAGCCGCGATATGTTGACACTTTCTTTAAGAAGTTTGTCAGGTGCCGAATACCTGGAGCCGGTGACTTCAATGTTTAGCAAGCTGATGTTGGCACCCACTTTCCCGCTCGAGAGTTTTGAACGGGAGCGGAGTCGTGCCCTGACTGGTCTGAAACAGGCGCAGGCAGCACCGGGCACACTGGCCCAGTGGAATTTTTTCAAAGCCGTTTACGGCGATCATCCTTATGCCTTTCCGGGCGTAGGCACATCAGAAAGTTTAACCCTCCTGCAATGGCCAGACCTGGCTAAATTTCACAAGCGTTACTTTAATGGCAGTAACGCCGTTATGATCATGGTTGGGGATTTGGGTAATCGGCAGGCACGATCATTGGCAAAAGAAATTGCCGGTTTATTGCCAACGGGAGAAAAAGCGCCACCCTTGCCGGATGTAGTGTTACCAACAAAAATGAATGAACAGTTCATGGCGTTTCCTTCCAGCCAGTCACACATCCAGATTGGGCAACCTGGTATGCACAGGAAGGATCCGGATTATTTTTCACTTTATGTGGGCAATTATATTCTTGGCGGCGGTGGTCTTGTTTCCCGGTTTTCGGAAACAATCAGGGAAAAAGAAGGACTGGCTTACAGTGTCTATAGTTACTTTTGGCCATTGCAAAAAGAAGGCCCGTTTCTTATTGGTATGCAAACCCGAAACGACCAGCGTGACAGGGCGATTTCATTATTGAGAAGTATACTCAAGGATTTTATAAAAAACGGCCCAACACAGGAAGAACTGGACGCAGCAAAACAGAACCTAACGGGTGGTTTTCCATTGCGTATTGACAGTAACAAAAAAATCGCCGGTTACCTGAACGTGATCGGTTTTTATAATCTGCCGCTGACCTACCTGGATGATTTTAAAGATCGCATTAATGAGGTTACTGTGGCGAAAGTAAAAGATGCGTTCAAGCGACGTATTCATGATGATAAATTAGTAACAATTGTTGTCGGCGGCAAACAATAATTATACGTGAAAAGAAAATCCCAAGTTAAGAGCGCGCAGGGAAATTCAGCCAGGGCTTTACCAGGATCGGTTCGTATTATTGGCGGCCAGTGGCGGGGCCGAAAACTTCCGGTGCCGGTTGTCGAGGGACTGCGACCAACACCCAATCGAATCAGGGAAACATTATTTAACTGGTTACAACCCTGGATCGAGGGGGCCGACTGTCTTGATTTATCGGCAGGCACCGGCAGCCTGTGCTTTGAGTCTTTGTCCCGGGGTGCCAGTGGAGCTGTGTTGATTGAATCTTCACACACGGCCGTGAATCAAATCAGGGAAAATTTGAAATTATTAAATGCCAGTAATGCGATAGTTTTAGAAGAACCGGCGCACCAGTATTTACAAGGCCAGGTACAGCAATTTGATATTATTTTTCTGGACCCGCCATTCAAGAGTAATTTGATCGTGACCTGTTTTGCATTAATAAACGAACGGGTCTGGCTTAAACCGGGCGGCCTGTTATATATTGAGGCACCGGCGAAATCCGAGTTGCCTGACTTACCAGCAGGCTGGTCCCTGTTCAGGAGCAAGACCAGTGGCGAAGTGGGCTATCATTTGCTCAAGTTTAATGGGTCGGCAGTCATTGCTACAGAAGAGATTGTAAAAAATGGATAAAATAATATGCCAGTAACTGCATTGTACCCGGGTACATTTGATCCTGTTACCAACGGCCACACAGATATTGTGCGTCGTGCCTGTCGCCTGTTTGAACGGGTGATTGTGGCCGTTGCAGCAAACGTGGACAAGCGTCCGCTTTTTGACCTCGACGAACGGGTATCCATGGCGCGAGAGGTATTGTCAGAATTCCCGGTTGTAGAAGTGGTCGGATTTGATAATTTACTGGTAGATTTTGTCCAGCAACAAGGGGCGACAGTCATCATTCGTGGTATTCGGGCGGTCTCTGATTTTGAATACGAATTTCAAATGGCGGGCATGAATCGGCAAATAGCCCCAGATATTGAAACGGTATTCATGGTGCCTGCCGAACAACATGCGTTCATTTCAGCCTCACTGGTAAAGGAAATTGCGCACCATGGAGGCGAAGTTGCGCCTTTCCTGGACAAGCGTGTAGTCGCTGCGCTCAAGAAAAAAATAAGCTAAAATTACTACCCGGACTTTAGTATTTTACGAAAATTGACAGGGTAGACCATGGCTTTAAAAATTACCGATGAATGTATTAACTGTGACGTGTGTGAACCGGAATGCCCCAATGGCGCCATTACCCAGGGCGAAGAAATTTATGTCATTGATCCGGCGCTTTGTACCGAGTGTATTGGTCATTATGAGGAATCACAATGCGTAGAAGTTTGTCCGGTCGATTGTTGCTTGGCTGATGAAGCCCACGTGGAGTCAGAAGAAGTATTGAGAGCGAAGTATGAAAAGCTCATTAGCGAAGAGGCTTGATATTATTTTAATCCATTCCAACCTAAATAAAATATTTTCTGCACCTGGCCTCACACTCTGTAAAGCCTGATTATTCAAATAAATATTCCTGATGGTTTATTTTCTTCAGACAAAAACTGTTCACCGTAATATCATTCAAAAAAATTGATCAGACATCGAGGTTTTTTATGACCAGCGCTTTAAAATCAAAATATCGAGTAGCACTAAGCTGTTTATTATTGTTGCTTGTTGTTTCCGGTAATATCGCATATGCGAGTGATACACCGTCTGCATCTGCGGTCGCAAGTGCCCATCCTTTGGCAACCCTTGCCGGCCAGGAGATACTTGCCGCGGGTGGCAATGCCTTTGATGCCGCCATTGCCGTGACCGCGACACTGGCAGTGGTTGAGCCAGCGAGTTCCGGTTTGGGCGGGGGCGGGTTCTGGTTGCTTCACCAGGCTAAAAATGGCCTGGACATAATGATCGATGGCCGGGAGACAGCGCCGGCTGCGGCCACTCATGACATGTTTCTTGATAAAGCAGGAAATTATGTTTCAAAATTATCCCTTGATAGCACGCTAGGAGCGGGCATACCCGGTGTGCCGGCAGCCCTAGACCACATCGCCAGGCGTTACGGCAAACTTACTTTAAAACAATCTTTGGCGCCCGCAATTCGTTATGCCGAGCAAGGAATTAAAATAACAAAACATTACCAGCGCCTGGCCAGTATGCGACGTAAAGTATTGTTAACGTCACCGGCTGCATCAGTGGTTTTTCTTGATAACGGGAAAGTGCCCGGGCTTGGTTACAATTTGCGCCAACCGGACCTGGCTACTACCTTGCGACTCCTGGCCCGTGCGGGTCGGGCAGGATTTTACCAGGGAAAATTGGCCGAGCAAATGGTAAACGCGGTCCAGAAAACCGGTGGCATCTGGACGTTAAAAGATTTAAAAAATTATCGTATTGTTGAAAGACAACCCGTCACCACAACCTATAAAAATTTTAAAGTGGTATCTGCTGCATTGCCGTCTTCAGGCGGCATTGTCATGATCGAGGCGCTCAATTTACTGGAACCCTACAAGTTAAATAAATTACCAAAATGGCAACGGCATCACATGGTAATTGAGGCCATGCGTATTGCTTATCGTGATCGGGCCCTCTACCTGGGCGATGCCGATTTTATTACAGTCGATACCAATAAATTAATCTCAAAAGAGTATGCAAACGAATTACGTAAAGAAATAAATAAGACTACTGCCGGTCACGGGAATGAAAGTACTGTTAAACCCAGGATCAAAGGAACGGATACCAGTCATTTTTCTATTATCGATCAACAAGGTAATCGCGTTGCCGCCACCTTGAGTATTAATTATCCTTTTGGGTGTGGATTTATGCCGCCGGGTACTGGTGTTGTGTTAAATAATGAAATGGATGATTTTTCTGCCAAGCCCGGTACGCCCAATGTTTATGGCTTGGTGGGGAGTCACGCCAATGCTATCGCCCCCGGCAAGCGCCCGTTATCAAGTATGTCGCCCACCTTTATTGAATCCGATGACCTGGTTGTGGCACTGGGCACACCCGGCGGTAGTCGAATTATTTCTATGGTGTTACTCGCTATGCTCGAGATTACCGAAGGGCGGGGAGACGTCAACGACTGGGTATCGTTACCCAGGTTTCATCATCAATACCTGCCGGCCCAGGTGACTTATGAAAAAGGTGCCTTTAGCAAAAAAGAATTAAAAAAATTACAAAAGGCTGACCACAAGTTAAAAGCGAGTAAAAATAAATATGGCAATATGCAGGCCGTGAGCTGGGTTAAACAAAAAAATATTGTCCAGGCGGCCAGCGATCCCCGGGGAGAAGGGCTGGCCAGTGTCGAGCAACACTAAGCCTGGTATAACAATTAAAATTTGTTCTAGCTTGTCGTAAAACTCCAGATATCACTACCTGTCATGCCGCCTTTGCCATCGTCGGCAGTGACTTGCCAGTAGTAGATAGGGGCAGGGTTCAGGGGTACATCGATAAATATGTTGTTGTCTACAACTGGAATATTATCGGGGCCGCTACTTGAACTATTACCACAACTTGTCAGCA
>QIGL01000067.1 GCA_003228915.1 Acidiferrobacteraceae bacterium | reverse complement strand
ATCCATGCCCGGCGCACGACTGCAGGGATGCAGGAGGTAGAGCGACTCAGGAGACAAAGCCGAGGCGCAGTTGCCGAGAGATCTCAACCCACGGAACTTCAGTAGTATCAGGAAGTTACAAGATTCCTCCGCTTCGGTCGGAATGACAAACATATATTGTTCAGAGTTTCCCTAATACAAAAATACCAATATAGACGGGTACAACAAAACCTGCGTTAACCCTGAACTGTAGTAATTACCCGCTTAATTAACGCAATTTATTAAACATTAATGCTGCACCATTGTGATGCAAACTGAATGATTAATCAAAACCTTGTGGTTTATATTTGATAACGATCGATCACTTATTTGGATGGTACAATAAGGCCAATGGATATCAAAATTGTCAACAATTTTTCTTCGATAAAAAAAGCGCATTGGCAAAATTTACAAACGAATGGCAACCCTTTTCTTCGATATGAATTCCTGGATCAACTGGAACGAAGCCGTTGTGTTTGTGATCAAACTGGCTGGTTACCTCACCATATAACACTTTATGATAATGAGCCTGGTAAAAATTCGTCACTCATTGGCGCAGTACCGCTTTACCTCAAAACACACTCTTATGGTGAATACGTCTTTGATTGGGCCTGGGCAAATGCATTTGAGCGAACGGGCCAACAGTACTACCCAAAACTTGTGGTCTCTGTTCCTTTCACGCCCGTGACAGGCCCACGACTGCTTGTTGCCAAAAATCAGGACCGGGATACAGTACAGAAAATATTAATCTCTGCTGCCTGCGAACTTGCTGACCATTTAAAAGTCTCCTCGTTACACTGGTTGTTCACGACCAAAAAAGAGCTGGGCCTGTTAACCAGTAAAAACTTTTTGGAGAGAACAGGCTGTCAGTTCCACTGGAATAATAATAACTACCGGAATTTTGACGACTTTATTGCAACTTTTACATCCAAAAAAAGAAAAAAAATATTGCAGGAACGACGTTATGTCCGCGAAGCTGGAATTACAATGGAAACGTTGACCGGGGAAAATATTACCGAAAAACACTGGCGTCAGTTTTACCAATTCTATAGATCTACGATCGATGCCCATTTTTCCACGGCTTACCTGAATTTTGATTTTTTCCAGGGACTTGGGAAGTCAATGGCAGATGACATAGTGCTGGTGCTGGCTCATCGAGACAATAAAATTATTGCTGGCGCACTTAACTTTAAAGGTGATGATACACTTTTTGGTCGCTACTGGGGTTGTACCGAAAAACACAACGGCCTGCACTTTGAAGCCTGTTACTACTCTGCCATTGAGTATTGTATTGAAACTAACATGCAACGTTTTGAGGCAGGCGCGCAAGGTGAGCACAAACTTAGCCGGGGGTTTATTCCTGTACCAACTTACTCTGCACACTGGCTGGCTCACCCGGAATTTTCATCGGCAATTGATGACTTCCTGAAACGTGAGTCTCATGGAATCGAACACTATATGAGCGAACTATCTGAACATAATCCTTATAAATAAATCTGCATGTTTTAAATATCGCGTTTAGCGCATACAATTTAAGTATGTTTATGCTGCCTGATGATAAATCCGACCTGCGCTTTCCGCCGGTAGATCTTGCCTCGCCAGAAGGATTGCTGGCGATTGGTGGTGATCTGGCAGCAGCCCGCCTGCTAGAAGCATATAAGCATGGCATTTTTCCCTGGTATAGCCAGGGACAGCCAATCATGTGGTGGTCGCCTGACCCCCGTGCGCTGCTCTTTTCCGGGAACATAAAAATTTCCCGGAGCCTGGCAAAAACAATTCGCCAAAATCGCTTCACTGTCTCATTTGACCGTGTTTTTCCCGATGTCGTTCAGGCATGTAGCGAACCTCGTGAAACACAGGCAGAAACAGGCACCTGGATTACACCGGCAATGATGGCTGCCTACTGTAAGTTGCATGAAATGGGACATGCCCATTCGGTAGAGGTCTGGCAATCAGAAAAACTTGTTGGCGGTCTTTACGGTATTAGTCTCGGACGTGCCTTTTTTGGTGAATCCATGTTTAGTCGCGTTAGTAACAGCTCCAAAATTGCCCTGGCCATGCTGGCGAAACAACTGGAACGGTGGCATTTTCATTTTATCGATTGCCAGTTACCCTCGGACCACCTGGGTTCGCTAGGCGTTGAACCTGTTACCAGGGAAAAGTTCTTACGGGAATTAAAAAAAGCCCTGACATTCAAAGATAAACCTGGTGCCTGGTATTTTGATGATGACATTCAGGAACTAAAAGGAAGATAATGACAGGATACGGATGTAAAATTTTTTTTCGAATTATTGAGTCGTGATCAAATCATAAAAAATGACTGTCCAATATAATAAGCCTGACCTTTTTCTGACCATGCCCCATGCATGCAGCTATCTTGATGATTGTACCGCGACCACACTATTCGTTGACCCAAAATATGAATGCCAGAAAAAAATATTTTCCCGGTTTATGCAACTGGGTTTTCGCCGCAGTGGCAATCTTGTTTACCGCCCCCATTGTGATAATTGCCAGGCCTGTATTTCAGTTCGCATTCCAGTAAATAAATTTTTTCCTTCGAGAAGTCAAAAAAGAACATTACAACGGAGCCAGGATATCGAGCTCATAAAGACAAAGGCAAAATATAACGAGGAGCACTTTCAGCTATATTGCCGCTACCAGGAAAGCCGGCACCCGGGCGGTGATATGGCAAATACAGACCCGGCCAAGTACATGGAGTTCTTGTTAACAGGACATACAGAAACCTGGTTTTACGAAATGAGACTTAAGTGCAGCAAAGAACAGAAAGTCGGCAAGCTGCTTGGTGTCGCTGTGATTGATGAACTGATCGATGGCATTTCGGCGGTATACACTTTTTTTGACCCCGGGGAGCACAAGCGGGCACTGGGTGTTTTTGCCATATTACAGGAGATTGGGCTGGCAAAAAAAGCAGGACTGGCGTATGTATACCTTGGCTACTGGATCAAGGACTGCCAGAAAATGTCCTATAAAAAGAATTATCGGCCCCTGGAGGGATTCACGGAAGGCAAATGGGCAAGCCTGGAGGGAAATGCTCCGCCTGGCTTCGTCAGCTCATTCGCAAAAACATAATCTAAGGCTTTACCCACCCAAGCCCATCGGGCATTATACGGCGCCAGTAGAACTGGTAAGTTGGATAAATAAGGCAAACGCCGATATTTCATAGATTTGTTTATGATGCGGGAACCTGGAGCTCCGGGCTTATTTAATTTTCATTTAACTTTGAAGAGAAAGTATTTTGGCAAAAGAAGAAAGCATCGAAATGGAAGGCACGGTCGTTGAAACGCTGCCCAATACCCTGTTCAAGGTAGAACTGGAAAATGGCCATGTTGTAACAGCGCACATATCCGGGAAAATGCGTAAGCATTATATTCGCATCCTGACTGGTGACCAGGTTACCGTTCAACTCACGCCTTACGACTTAAGCAAAGGCAGAATTACCTACCGCGCACGTTAGCGCTGTCAAGACAATGCGCCTGAACTCTTAAGTGCGAATACATGCAAAACCCGGCCAGCACAACCTTTTCGACCGCCGCACTAAAAGTAAATCCACGATAAAACACGAACGGCTCACCATTCATTTTCGTAGGCTATCGGGGCTGCAAGACTGACTCGATTAAAAAATTAGCGCTTAACGAGTCTCGCCTTAATTTATTTCGCCTGGTCTATCTTGAGAACAAATTCACCTTTTTTCATCTTGATGAGTGCGTGGCCGCCATTCGCCAGCTTGCCAAATAATATCTCATCGGCAAGTGTTTTCTTGATTTTATCCTGAATAAGCCTGGCCATGGGTCGTGCGCCCATTGCCGGGTCATACCCGTGTTCAGCCAGCCAGTCACGTGATTCACCATCAAGCTCAAGGGTCACATTTCGATCTTCCAGCTGACTCTCCAGCTCCATAATAAATTTATCGACAACATGTTTAATGGTGCCTTCATCCAGGGCGACAAACCGAATGACCGAATCAAGTCGATTGCGGAATTCAGGTGTGAACAGGCGTTTGATTTCTGCCGAATCATCATGGCTATGATCCTGCTCGGTAAAGCCCATGGTGCTCCTGCTGGCACTTTCGGCACCGGCATTGGTGGTCATCACAATAATAATATTGCGAAAATCCGCTTTGCGTCCATTATTATCGGTCAGACTACCGTGATCCATTACCTGCAATAACAGGTTAAATACATCCTGGTGTGCTTTTTCAATTTCATCAAGCAACAGCACAGCATGGGGATGTTTGGTAACCGAATCGGTCAGCAGTCCACCCTGATCAAATCCAACATACCCGGGTGGCGCGCCAATTAACCTGGAGACCGTGTGTCGCTCCATGTATTCAGACATGTCAAAACGTATAAGCTCGATTCCCATCACATGGGCGAGCTGACGAGTCACTTCTGTTTTGCCGACACCGGTCGGCCCGGAAAACAAATAGGCGCCAATGGGTTTTTCCGGATCCCGTAGTCCGGATCGTGATAATTTTATTGCACTTGCCAAAGTGGTTATTGCTTCATCCTGACCAAACACAACCATCTTCAGGTCACGTTCAAGATTTTTTAGCGCACTAATGTCGGTTTGGGAAACAGATTTCGGCGGTATTCGCGCAATCTTGGCAACTATATTTTCAACATCATGAACGCCGATTGTTTTCTTGCGTTTTGATGGTTTCAGAAGTTGCATGCTGGCACCCGCTTCATCAATCACATCAATCGCCTTGTCCGGCAGGTTGCGGTCATTGATATACCTGGCAGATAACTCCGCCGCACTTCTGATGGCCTGAGAGGTATAACGAATACCGTGATGGTCCTCGAACCTGGAACGCAGGCCGCGTAAAATCTGGATCGTTTCTTCCACTGAAGGCTCATCAATATCGATTTTCTGGAATCGTCTTGACAGGGCCCGGTCTTTCTCAAAAATACCGCGGTATTCCTGGTAGGTAGTCGAACCAATACATTTTAATTCGCCACTGGCCAACACCGGCTTGAGTAAATTTGAAGCGTCCATGGCGCCGCCCGATGCAGCGCCGGCACCAATAATGGTGTGAATCTCGTCAATAAACAAAACCGCCCCTTCCTGCTTTTTCATATTAGTGAGCACGGCCTTTAATCTTTTCTCAAAATCGCCCCGGTACTTGGTGCCCGCCAGTAACGCGCCCATATCGAGGGAATAAATAACGGCATCAGCCAGTACTTCTGGCACTTCGTTATCAACAATTTTTTTGGCCAGGCCTTCTGCCATGGCGGTCTTGCCAACACCGGCCTCGCCCACATAAATTGGGTTATTTTTTCTGCGTCGACACAAGACCTGGATGGTGCGCTCAAGCTCGTTATCGCGACCGATTAACGGATCGATCTTGCCCTCACGGGCCCGCTCATTAAGATTGACAGTGAAAACATCCAGCGGGCTTCGTTCTGGCGCGGTTGTTGTCTCGTCTGCCTCGTCTGGCGCCGGTAATTCATTTTGATTGTCCTCGGGCAGCTTGGAAATGCCGTGCGAGATAAAATTAACCACGTCAAAGCGGGTAATATTTTGCTTGTGTAAATAGAAAACTGCATGGGATTCTTTCTCGGCAAAAATAGCGACCAGTACATTGGCGCCCGTTACCTCTTTTTTGCCCGCTCCCTGGATATGCAATACCGCGCGCTGGATAACGCGCTGAAAACCCAATGTTGGCTGGGTTTCGATCTCTCCCTCGGTCGGTAATACAGGCACGCTATCTTTTAGAAAGGCATCCATGTTTGAGCGTAAATCATCCATGTCGCCACCACAGGCTCTCAATACCCGTGAAGCGGTCGCGTTATCGAGCAACGCCATGAGCAAATGCTCAACAGTAATGTACTCGTGACGCCGGTCACGTGCACCCTGAAATGCGGCGTTAAGCGAATTCTCAAGTTCTTGAGATAACATACCCATTCTAAATATCTAAACCCTGATAATTTGTTTGTATTTAACCAGTAATAACTTTAACTGGCTCTAATTTCAGTTTAGCAGCAAAATTCTGATGCGCATTTAATATTGATAAAATTACAAAATATTTTGGTAATTAATTGAAAACATTTGCCTAATCTGGCTCCAGTGTACACTGCAGTGGATGTTTATTTTCATTGGCAAAATTCAATACTTCCTTGACCTTGGTTTCGGCAATGTCCTTGGTATAAAGACCGCAAACACCAACACCCCGGGTGTGGACATGTAACATGATTTGCGTGGCCTGCTCCTTGTTTTTGTAGAAAAAACGTTCCAGGATGACCACCACGAACTCCATGGGCGTATAATCGTCATTCAGCAGAATAACCTTATACATGCGTGGTTTTTGCAGGCGTGGCTTCGCTTCCTCTACCAAGGCCTGATCGTTATTTCGTGGGTACTCTTCCGGCATCAAATTCTTCTCGTCAATATTACTGTCATACTAGTGACTCCATTTTGAGGCTCTTGCGCAATATTTCAAGTCCAAAAAAACGCGTTAATCACCCGGTCTTAGCCATCCAAAACCGGGCGAGCCGTGAAATTATGCAAGCTGAATCTTGACTTAACGAAAAAAAGCAGGATCATGTTGCTTTCTAACTAAAAAGTCGTGACAAACTAATAACAACGGCTCGGTGTGAGGTCTTTTTTAATTGGCCAGGGAAATTTACTTAAATTTATTACTGAAATAAACAGGGGTTTGAGTATGGCAAATGGTACCGTGAAATGGTTCAGCAACAGCAAAGGATATGGTTTTATTTCTCCCGAAGATGGTGGCAATGATGTTTTTGCTCACTTCAGCGCCATAGAAATGGATGGCTACAAAACCCTGAAACAGGGTCAGGAAGTAAGCTTTGAGCTCAAGGAGGGGCCCAAGGGCCCACAGGCCCATAATATCCAGGCATCCACTCCTGCTCCCAGCACGCCTGCTACAGGTGAGGCGCCGGTGACAGCACCACCTGAGGCATCACCACCTGTCACGACGCCAGAGGTTGTCCACTAAATTGATCTACAAGCGAGAATATAATCCTGTGCGTGGGCTTACCTGACTGGCTTGATGGGCCCGCTCGTACAATTGTGTGCGCAGTTGTAGCGCCGGGTGCTTTATTTACTTGCCGGGTCCCTGGCCCTCTGCCATATTTTCGATCAGGGCATCACCAAATTTCGAGCAACTAATTTTTGTTACGCCTTCCATTAAGCGTGCCAAATCATAAGTGACTGTTTTGCTCTTAATAGCGCCTTCCATGCCCTTGATGATTAAATCCGCTGCTTCAGCCCAACCCATATGACGCAACATCATTTCGGCAGATAATATTAACGAACCGGGATTCACCTGGTCTTTACCGGCATATTTCGGCGCCGTGCCATGGGTAGCCTCAAACATCGCTATGGTGTCTGACAGGTTGGCACCAGGGGCAATGCCAATCCCACCGACCTGGGCGGCCAGGGCATCAGAAATATAATCGCCGTTTAAATTCAAAGTTGCAATCACGCTATACTCTTCGGGTCGCAGCAAAATTTGCTGCAGAAAAGCATCGGCAATGACGTCCTTAATAATTATTTTTTTACCGCTCGCAGGATTCGTGAACTCGCACCAGGGGCCGCCATCAATCTCGACAGCGCCAAATTCCGACCTGGCAAGATCATAACCCCAGGACTTGAAACCACCCTCGGTAAATTTCATGATGTTACCCTTGTGCACCAGGGTGACGGAATCACGGTCATTGTCGATAGCGTACTGTATTGCCTTGCGTACCAGTCTTTCAGTGCCTTCCCTTGAAACAGGCTTAATACCAATACCGGAAGATTCAGGAAATCGAATCTTGGTGACGCCCATTTCGTTCTGCAAAAAAGAAATCACTTTTTTTACTTCGGGTGTACCTGCGGCCCACTCAACACCTGCATAAATATCTTCCGAGTTTTCACGAAAAATAACCATGTTGGTTTTTTCGGGGGACTTGACCGGGCTGGGGGTGCCGGCAAAATAACGCACGGGTCGCAAACAAACGTACAGGTCCAGCTCTTGACGGAGCGTGACATTCAGCGAACGAATACCGCCACCGACAGGTGTCGTTAATGGCCCCTTAATAGAAACCGCAAAATCTTTGACCGCGTTCATGGTTTCTGCCGGCAACCAAACATCTGCACCATAAGTCGCGACCGCCTTCTCGCCGGCAAATACTTCCATCCAGGCGATTTTTTTGTGGTCACCATAGGCTTGTTGAACCGCGGCATTAACCACTTTTTGCATGACCGGGGTTATGTCGACACCAATCCCGTCGCCCTCTATATAGGGAATAATGGGCCTGTCAGGGACGCTGAGGAGACCTGCTTGCGAGACAGTGATTTTCTCACCATCAGAGGGGACAGTTATTTTGTCGAACGACATACTACTTGCTCCATAATCATCAAATCTAAAAGGAGGCGCATTGTACAAGGATGTGCAGGTGCCGCAAAGCCCAGGGATGGGCGAGCACGGCCATTCTACAACGTGACCGCCTTTTCACAAAGCAGTATTAAGGCCAGTAAAAACTGTTTTTGTTCGGTGATCCTGGCCATAGGTGGCAGACTTAAAAGGTAGCCCCGGCCTGCAGGTATACCTGGTTCTCACCAATTACATCATCCAAACCCTTGGCAAAACCAATACGCATGGGCAGTAAAAAGTTGTAACCAAATACAATATCGGTATTCAACTCGACACCCACACCTGTGTAATATTTATCTGGCCTGTTTTCATCGTCATCCCAGGTACCACCGGTATCCACAAAAACGGTGGCGTGTAATTGGTGTAGCCCAACTGGCGGAACAGTAATGCCACGTTGTACCCTGAAAATTGGCGCCCGGTATTCCAGCGAGGCCATTTGCATCCGACGACCTTCAAGTATTGAAAGTCCGGTGGGATAACCGCGCAAGGCAAAAGCCCTTTGATTAAACGGGGATGAAACGACAGAACTTCCAAGATACGAAGGGGCCGTCCCGGCTCGTCGACTACCGCCTAGCCTGAAAGGTCTTGGTGCTTGCGTGCCCCATCCTCCCACTGCCCTTATGCCCAGTACATGCTCGCCGAATAATTGAAAGTACTCACGCCAGTCGAGAGAATAAATGCCGCCGGTATAATCTCCGCCCTCGATAATCTCACTATTTTCGGCCACAAGCCGTATGTGACGCCCGTCGCTGCGGCTTACTGACCTTGGATAATTCCAGGTTGAATCATAAACAATCGCGGCACCCGCCAAATTATCGATCTCATCTGGTTCTTCAACAATTTTATCTTCTACCCAGCCATCGGATTGATAATCTCTTAATGCCGTGACATGAAATGAAGCGCGTCGATCCAATTTAAACCAGGGCAGTATTGTTTCAAACTGGTACAAATCATGTTTACGTACCCGGTAAGGGTCACGGTCATCGTTACTTGATCGCTGAATCTCGTTATACCGGGAGGCATGTAATTTTGGAATGACATACCAACCATCATAAATATAATCAAAAGAACCGACTGGCCACTTGTTTGTAAAGTCGTAGGCAAGATCAAGGAAATAGGTATGTTTTTGCAGCACATCCCAGCCAGAGGTAGTGATACCAAATTCATACCCTGCATCATCCAGTGTCACACGGGGAAACCACCAGCGCGGACGCAAGGTCTCCCAGGGGGAATAGTCTGTTTCTTTTATCTCATCTGTTAACGGGATAATTGGCTTAGGGATAGCTGAGGTGCCGGGTTCAGCCACGGGTGTTTGCAGCGGTTGCTCAGCCAGTGCCAACTTGTAGATATCAAAGCCTTTACTGTGATAACCCGTGTAATAAAGTGAATTACTCGTGGTATCCAGTACAGGATTAAATGCACCGCCTTTTACGTTGGTGAGGGTAACGAGTTTTTTAGTTTGTCGATCAAGACTGCGAATATTATAAACCCCGCCATGGTCGCCACTAAAAATAATGGCCTTGCCGTCCAGGCTATACTGCGGCTGCATTTCAATAGTACTGGTAGTGGTGAGCTGCCTCCATTTGCCAGTACTAAAATCAAACTCTTCAATATTCCAGCCTGTGTTTGGTCGCCGTACAGATGAAACTAAATATTGTCCATCAGGTGAAACATCCAGGCCCGATAAAATTTCACCAGCTCGGGCTGTCCAGATCGTTTCCAGCACTTCGCCCTTAAGGTCAAGCTTATGCAAACTACTTATACCCATTTCCAGGCGAGCAGCAATAATACTTTTTCCGTCTGGCGTCCAGGCGCCAAAATGGTAACGGCCACAACTTGTAATCTTGTCCTTACTTCCTGATTTTGGATTAACAAGGTAAAGGTCATAATAGAACCTGGCGTTTCTGCATATCTCCGCCTGGGCCACAACAATTCCTGCGGTGTCATGAAGATCAAAGGTTGCACCAGGATTTACGTCTGTTAGATGTTTGGCCTTGTCTGCCCCCTTGCGCTTCACCATCAAGGCCACATGGGTACGAAAGTCATCCTTTACATAATAAAGTGAACCTTCATCATCCACCCGTGATACGCCGGTACGATAGCCATGACGGGTAAGCTGTTCACCTTTGCGAATGCCTGATTTTTCAATTTTATCAATTTGTGGCTGATATTTTTGATTCAAATAACCTGTAAACTCATCCCAGATGCCGCCCTGTCCGGTGCCGAAGGTATTTTTCATGTTTGTATTAACGAGAAATGGAAACCAGTTAGTGCTCATGTCTGCAACCATGGCCTGTATTTTTTCTTCGCCTTTTCGTTCTTTGACAAAATTAAAAAAGTTTACACCATATAAATAACGAATCGTGCCGGCCGGCCATTCAACTGTGGGCTGGTTCACGTGCCGTACAGATTTAACGCCAGCATCTACTTCCATGCGCATGATCATATCGAAATAACTGCTTTGACCTCTGCCAACACCGCGCTTTTTATCCGTTTCGTAATAGGTCGACAGTCCCTCGATTACCCAGCCAGGCTGGAAGGCGTTGGGGAAAACCGTGAAAAACCAGAGCCCGCCATAACGGCCAAAAACGCTCCTTAATCCTTTAGGTCCGTGGGTCGCTTTATCCAGGTGTAAAATATGCACGTACTCATGGGTAATGACGGTCTGCAACCAGTCTGAATAATCCTCAAGACTGTTCAACCTGTCCGGGGGTGCCAGGTATATCGCACTACGATTGCTTGGAAATGGTGTGGCATAACCATTCGAAAGCCCAAACTCATCAGTTAATATAATGTCGGTGGGATCTTCAGGTTGCCAGTCAAAAATGGGGGAAAACTTTGCGTGAGCCTGCTCTGCGATTGCCAATGCCTTTTCAGCAAGTTGTTTGGCGTCATTGTGATAATGCAGTCTGAAATTTTTACTCTCAAGCGTTTTCCAGTCCAGGGCCGGGTCGTGGCTTAAACCTGCCTTTGCTACCGGTATAAACTGAATACTGGTAAAAATGAGAAAACTAAAGATTAAGAAAATTTTGTGGCCGATAATGCTTTTAGGCATGTATTTTTTTCCTTTACAAAAAACTCAGATAATCTTTAAGGCCGGATAAAATTATAATCAGGTAAGATTATGGTCATGTAAGATTATAATTAGTCAAGTTACAAATAGGTTACAGATTTTTTAAAATTGATTTTATGCAGCGTTATTATATGAAAATCCGGAAAACCCATGTTAATACGCTTTAACAAACCATACCAGACACATTGCCAATTTAGTGGTGATGGCGAGACGCTAGGCCAGTACATTCAAATACCGAATGTCTACCCCGCCGGTCGTCTCGATAAAGACAGTGAAGGGCTGTTGCTGCTCACTGATAACGGTAAATTACAGGCGCAAATTAGCGACCCTAAACACAAACTACCAAAAACTTACTGGGTGCAGGTCGAAGGTGAGCCCGACAAGAATGCCTTATGGCGACTCAGAAGAGGAATTGTAATTAGCGGTAAAAAAACATTACCGGCAGCAGCAAAAATTATCCCGGCCCCATCAATTTGGGCCAGGCAGCCCCCTGTTCGCGAAAGAAAACATATTCCAACCCAATGGCTTGAGCTGACAATTAAGGAAGGCCGTAACAGGCAAATCCGTCACATGGCAGCAGCCATCGGTTTTCCTGTTTTACGGCTGGTACGGGTTGCTATTGGCCCCTGGTCCCTGGAAGATCTGGAGCCCGGTCAGTGGCAGCAGACGCCTGAATCATTCCCATGATCAAGCCCGCATCTCTCCAGAACCTACTCCTGGATGCCGATCACAGGCTCGAAAGTGGTATAATTTGTGATCTGATTTACTGAATAATTTTTCTTTATTAAATATTTTTTCAGGCTACCAATGCTTAAAAATTCGGACAAACACGTTGTGTTAGGGCTCTCAGGCGGTGTCGACTCGGCCGTGGCCGCCATGGTGTTGCTTGAGCAAGGCTACCAGGTCACTGCCTTGTTCATGAAAAACTGGGAAGAGGACGATGATGCCGGTTATTGTGCAGCAGCAGAAGACCTCGCTATTTCTGAAGCTGTTTGCAAATGTCTGGGCATCCAGTTGCATACCGTAAATTTCTCCGCGGAGTATTGGGATCGTGTCTTTCAGTATTTTCTTGATGAATATAAATCAGGTCGGACACCAAACCCTGACGTACTTTGCAATAAGGAAATAAAATTCAAGGCCTTTCTTGAGCATGCTATAAAAATGGGCGCTGACTACATTGCTACCGGGCACTACGCCGGCGTCCGCCATCAAAATAATAAATACAATTTAATTAAAGCAAAAGATCAAAATAAAGATCAAACCTATTTCCTGCATTCACTGGGTCAATATGAATTAAGTAAAAGTATTTTCCCCCTGACAAATATGCATAAAGACGAAGTTCGTGAAAAAGCAGAATCAGCAGCACTACCCAACTATGACCGCAAAGACAGTACTGGCATTTGTTTTATCGGCGAACGCCGTTTTAAAGATTTTCTTGCGCAATACCTGCCGGCCCAACCGGGTGACATTCAGGCGCTGGATGGCAAGCACAAAGGTCGGCATGACGGGTTAATATTCCACACGATTGGTCAACGACAAGGACTGAAACTGGGCGGTCCTGGTGGCCCCTGGTATGTGGCCGCTAAAAATATGGATAAAAACATCCTCTTCGTGGTGGAAGGCGAATCCCATCCGGCCTTGTACAGTACCGGGCTAATCGCAAAAAACCTGCACTGGATCAATGGCGATCAGCCATCCCGGCTTGCCTGTAGTGCACGTATTCGTCACCGCCAGCCAGTACAGGACTGTACAGTAGAGATTTCGGGTGAGTTAGCCCATGTTTATTTCAATTCACCACAAAGAGCTGTGTCCCCAGGCCAATATATTGTATTTTATACTAAGGATGTTTGTCTGGGCGGTGGTATTATTCAGCAAGCAGTCAATTCAAAAGAAGAAATGAATGAAACTATTTCGCATAATACTTTAGAACAGGATAATTTAAGACAAGATAATTAAAATATTATGAATAATAAAACGACTCTCGACCTGACGCCGCTTACTGCTATTTCACCGCTGGATGGGCGTTACGCAAAAACAACTGAACCCCTGAGGGAAATATTCAGCGAATATGGTCTGATTCATCATCGGCTTATTGTAGAAATTAAATGGCTGCAAATGCTCAGCGGCCATGCCCAAATTCGCGAAGTATCCATATTATCAGATGAAGCGAATACAATGCTGGAAAAAATTATTACTGAATTTTCTATTGATGATGCTTTAAAGGTAAAGGAAATTGAGTCGGTTACCAATCACGACGTTAAAGCAATAGAATATTTCCTGAAAGAAAAAATTAAAGGTAACGAAGAGCTGAATAACATCAGTGAATTTATTCATTTTGCCTGCACGTCTGAAGATATCAACAACCTTGCCTACGCTTTAATGCTGCAACAGGCAAAAGCAAGTATTCTGATCCCGGCAATGGATGAGCAAATTACATTGATTGAGTCCATGGCGTCACAATTTTCAGGAATACCCATGCTGGCAAGAACACATGGGCAACCGGCCTCCCCTACGACACTTGGCAAAGAAATGGCCAACGTAGCCTACCGTTTGCGTCGCCAAAGAGATCTGGTTTCCGCGATTAAAATTTTTGGCAAAGCAAATGGCGCAGTCGGAAATTACAATGCCCACATTTGCGCCTATCCAGAGGTAGACTGGGCGGCGGCCGTGCAGACATTTATCGAGGATATGGGTCTTGCTTTTAACCCCTATACTACCCAGATTGAACCACACGATTATATAGCTGAATTGTTCGATGCTATTGCCAGGTTTAATACTGTCTTGCTGGATTTTAATCGCGATACCTGGGCCTATATTTCTCTCGGATACTTCAAGCAAAAAGTAGTAGCCAATGAAGTTGGTTCATCAACCATGCCCCATAAAGTAAACCCCATTGATTTCGAAAATTCTGAAGGTAACCTGGGTCTGGCCAACGCAATGCTTAAACATCTGGCAGGCAAGTTGCCAATCAGCCGATGGCAAAGAGATTTAACTGATTCAACCGTTTTAAGAAATATTGGCATCGGGTTTGGTTACTCACTGCTTGCCTATTCATCATGCAAACGGGGCATTAACAAACTTGAAGTAAATGAAACAACGCTTGCCCGTGATCTTAATAATAACTGGGGTGTTTTGGCAGAACCAATTCAAACTGTCATGCGACGCTACGGAATAGAAGAACCTTACGAAAAACTGAAGGCGCTCACGCGAGGCCAGGATAATATTACTGCCGAAACCATAAGAAATTTTATTGATACCCTGGAAATACCTGATAAAGCAAAATCCGAACTTAAGGAGCTTACGCCAGCCACTTACACTGGCAACGCTGAAAAACAGGCGGAAAATATTAAGCCTGATTCATAACCTGGCTCTGGTTAAACATAAATTTATACGATCTCTTTAGAACTTTTGATGGTAACCATCTTATGACTAAAAAGAACAATTCAGCAGCGACAAACGACCTGGAAAACGGACAATGTAATGGCCGGGATGCAATACAGCTGGCGGTTTTAAAAATTATGCGCGCTACTGATCGTGAATGTATCATCATGGGGCCTGTTCTGGATCCACGAATCTTTAATCACTCGGAATTTATTGAGGCATTGACGACCTTTGTCACGCGCCACCCCCGAAATATTGCAAAAATCCTGATTGAAAATAGCAGCCAGGTTATAAACGAAAATGGCAGGCTGGTCACCTTATGTCGTCGCCTGAATGAAAATTTACGCATAAGAGCCATGCCGGAAGAATACCAGGGCCAGTCTGATTTGTTTCTTATTGCTGATAACGAGACGCTACTTTTCCAAAAAAGTATCAGCAGCCCCTATGCCGTCGTTACCTTAACTGACAAAACTGTCGCCGCGCCTTATAAGCGTCGCTTTGATTACGCCTGGCAACACAGCATTCCCGTGCCCGGTTTACGTAGCCTGGGACTCTGAAAGGAATTGTAAAATGAAGCTTAAGCGGCTTAGTCGTATTTTTTTACTACTGATCACTACCGCAGTTTTGACGGCATGTGGCGGGCCATCAGGGCATTCAGAATACAGCGCCAAAATTGCCGCTGAAGCCGCTGACATCGCTGTCGGCATGGTGGGCAAGCCGTACCAGTATGGCGGTAACACACCCGCCAGGGGTTTCGATTGCAGCGGGCTGGTGCAATACAGCTATGCAAAAGCGGGGAAAAAAATACCCCGCAGTACCCGACAGCAAAGGCGCTACTCCAGCAGCATTTCGTTAAAAAATGCCAAAAAAGGGGATTTGCTGTTTTTTAACCAGCAGGGCAAAAAATCATCTCATGTAGGCATTTATTTAGGTAACAAGCGTTTTGTACACGCGCCATCCTCGGGGAAAAATGTGAGAATCTCTAAACTTTCAGGTTATTGGCAGAAACATCTCGCCAGTAGCCGCAGATTAAAATAAAAAAATCGCATTTGAGCGCTAAAAAAAATAGTGCTATTTAAGTAAATTCAACCAGTTGCATCTTTATTCTAATCTATCTCTTAAGATAACAATTCTAACTTAAGATCTACTTATGTGGACATAAATCATTTCTTGGGTATACTGGTTTGTTCACATTTTCAAGTTACGCGGTACGTGGACTATTAGGTAAATGGATTTAACCGAGGCCGTTCCTTTGCTTTCAGTCGTTTTACGGTCTCCATTCAAACATTACGTTGTCAGGTGAACTGCCAATTCCGAACATGGTGTTTGCTTGCTCGACGCAAGTATTTGGAGGTAAGGATATGGATACAGATATGGATATGGACCGGCGCTGGACTGCCAGGATCCCTGTTACGTTAAATGCTGCACTCTACTATAACGGTCTCGGCATCATAAAATGCAATACCCTCGACATCAGCATGGACGGTGCCCTGGTCATGACGGGAAGAGTCATGCTTGATCAGGATGCGGCACTAGACATCATTCTTTGCGCAAATGATAAAAAAACAACTGTAAACTGCCGCTTAAAAGCAAATGTTACACGATTGACCGCGAATGGTGCTGGTATTTGTTTCAAAGAGGTATCACCCGAAAGTTACAGGTTTCTTCAGTCGGCAATGGACACTGCAGTAATTAATTCAGACGACTACAGTACAAAAATTTTTACACAAAACTAGAAGCACAGCACTTCTCTTAATTGGGTATTGCCCGCCATGTTTTGGCGGGCATTTTTTTAGCGTATAATTATCCAGCAACGGCAATGAAAGACTTGTGAGTAATATGAAATCTTGAGCAGCATGAATCAGGCAGATGAAGTCCAGCGCTTCTTATTTGAATATGCCCCAATACGCGGTGAGATCGTACAACTGGAAAATAGTTGGCAACAAATTGTACAAGGGCGAAACTATCCTGTTATTTTGCAAAAATTACTAGGCCAATTTACTGCGGCAGCCGCCCTCTTATCCTCCATTATTAAATTCGATGGTTCGCTAATTCTTCAAGTGCAAACAGACGGGCCAGTTAGTTTATTGGTGGCAGAAGCGACAAGTAATCGTAATATTCGCGCGACGGCCAAATGGAAAAAAGAAATCTTAACAGAAGATCTTCGAACTTTATTTAACAGTGGTAACCTGGTTATCACGATTAGCTCCAAAAATGGCAAGGAAAAATACCAGGGCATCGTTGAGCTTATTGGCGGCAAAATATCAACTGTACTTGAGCATTACATGGAAAAATCTGAACAGCTGCCAACACATATATGGTTAACAGCTAACGAGCAACGTGCCTCTGGCCTGTTATTACAGAAAGTTCCCGGCACAAAAGGTGACGATGGCGATATTTGGAATCGAATAGTTCAGTTGGCTGCCACGATCAAAGATGATGAATTACTTAACCTGACATCGAAAGAAATATTACACCGTCTTTTTCACGAGGAAACCCTGAGACTATTTGACCCCGAGAGAATTACCTTTAATTGTTCGTGTACTCGTGAAAAAGTAATACGCACATTACGAATGCTGGGTACCAGGGAAGTACACTCGATTCTTGCCGAGAATGAAAAAATTCAGGTTAATTGTGAATACTGCAATCACGAATACATTTTCGACAAAGTTGATGCAGAACAGCTTTTTGCATCCACTACGCAAGAAAAAACCAGCCAAACAAAGCATTAATTTATAATATAAAAATTTAAAGCAGGATAATTTTTCTCAAGCATCACTCCTGTTTTTTGTGTTTTACAATATCAACTAAAGTTTAATCTATTCGTTTCCATCGTGCTCGATATAGCGCCCATTCGTTGTTAATTTTTTTCCATAAAGACTGAATCGATATCCTCGATGATCGGAAACCAATCAGGTTGCCATCAGTATTTGTTACTGAAATTAAAACCTGTGCAGTGTTATCCGAAACCTTCAATTCATCAATTTTATAGTTAACTTTTATTGTTTTGTTTTGCAGGAATATAACTGCCAGCATCGCCCGTATTTTTTTCCTGGTCCTGCCATCCTGATCCTGAAATTGTTCGTCCAGGTAGGAGACAAATTCACGCCCATTTTTTGCTTCAATCGCCAGTGCCATTTCATCTACCCTGGTTCGTATCTGCATCTCATCACTGTCTTTTTTGCAACTTACCAGTAGTAGCACCAGTGCTATTAGTCCGGCAATACTTGCTTTCTGCATAAAATTTCTCTCCAGGCCATATCAGGCTATCGTCATAATGTGGTCAATACGTTATATTATCAATGTTTGATATTTTCTTTTACGCAGAGCCAGGTATGCCTAAACGTTCAATTGATGATTTTAATTTCAGGTCGGGGAGAATATTATCCCGCAAATATGAAGTCATCGGCTTGCTTGGTGCTGGCTGGGAAGGTGAAGTCTATAAAATAAGAGAAACAGCAACAGGCATAGAACGGGCAGCAAAATTTTTTTACCCGGACCGAAATATTCGAGATAAGTCTGCAAAATTTTATGCAAAAAAACTGCATAAACTAAGACACTGCCCAATTCTCATCCAATACCACCATCAGGATACGATCACATTTCACGGGCAACCCATTACGTTTCTGGTTTCAGATTATGTAGAAGGTGATTTGCTCAGTGAATTACTACAAAGACAGCCTGGGAAACGATTGACGGTTTTTGAAGGCCTGCATATGTTGCATCAGTTGGCTAAAGGCATGGAGTGTGTCCATCAATCACGTGAATACCATGGCGATTTACATGACAACAATATTATCATTAAAAGATATGGGATAAGTTTTGATATAAAACTACTGGATCTATATCACCTTGGCAGTGGCAGACCAGAGAATATTAATAACGATGTTATTGAAATGATAAGAATATTTTACGATGCCATTGGTGGTCAAAAACACTACGCAAAACACCCGCCTGTTGTTAAAGGGATTTGTAACGGCCTGAAACGAACACTTATACTACAAAAATTCAGGACAGCTGGTCGCTTGCGCAAATATCTCGAAACAATGTCATGGGATAAGTAAATAATAATACATAATAAAATTATTAATACTTAATGGAATACAAAATATACCAGCAAGAAAATATGCGCACTGCCGAAACACTGGATGCGGCAAACGGTACAGCTATTATTTTTTCAAGAAGGTCACCTGAAAAAACTACTTCCAATGAAGACAGCGTCCTGGTTCTTTCCTGTAATAAAAAAACAGCCATGCTGGCGATTGCCGATGGCATGGGTGGTTTGCCAGGGGGGGCGCAAGCATCAGCAGAGGCACTGAAAAAACTAAATAAAAGAGTTTCACAAACATGCGATGAAAACACTGATCTACGTGAGGCCATCCTTAATGGCGTAGAACTTGCCAACCAGGCTATTCTTGATTTTTCTACCGGATCTGCAACCACCCTGGTTGTTGCAGAAATTAATGGCGACCATGTGCGCCCTTACCATGTTGGTGATTCGGTGCTTTTAATTGTTGGCCAAAGAGGAAAAATAAAATTGCAAACGGTCGCCCACTCGCCTGTGGGTTATGCTGTTGAGGCTGGTGTCATTAATGAAGATGAGGCCATGTTCCATCACGAACGACACCTGGTATCTAACTACCTGGGCACACAGAGCATGAGAATTGAAATTGGCTCGCCTACAGAGCTGGCACCAAGAGATACCTTGTTACTGGCCTCTGATGGCCTGTTTGATAACCTGACTTTACCGGAGATAACAGAAATCATAAGAAAGGGGCCGCTCTCGGATGCTGCCAATAACCTGATCAGTACCTGTGAATACAGAATGATCAACCAACTGGAAAACCTGCCAAGCAAACCCGATGACCTGTCTTTTGTCCTTTATCGTCACGGCAATAAGGCCCAATACTGAACCAGCACTAAATCAGTCGGAATAAAACATAGCCAACCACAAGTGCGACTACCGTCCAGCCAATTATATCAATATATTTTTTTAGTAAATGCTCCATATTCTCGCCACCAAAAATAATAATGGCGGCCACAAGAAAAAAACGTGCTGACCTGCCAATGATAGAGGCAATCAGGAACGGGAAAAAAGATAAGGCAACGGCACCTGCGCCAATAGTAAATATCTTGTAAGGTATAGGTGAAAATCCCGCCAGGAAAACAACCCAAAATCCCCACTCGTCAAACCAGTCCTTGGTGGTCAAATAACTGTCCCAGTAGCCAAACTCTTTCATAAGAGGGGATACGAGATCAAACGCATAATAACCAATCAGGTATCCTGCCACACCGCCTAATACGGAGGCGATCGATGTTAGCAGGGCAAAAGACCAGCCCTTGTCGGGTTTTGCCAATACCATGGGCGCCAACATAACGTCGGGCGGCACTGGGAAAAAAGAAGACTCGGCAAAACTCAACACGGCCAAATAACCTGGCGCATGTCTGTGGCCTGACCAGCCCAGTACTTTATTATATAAACCTGAAAATAATTGCATTTTTGTATTATGTAATTTGATTTACTTTGAGAAAGAACTGGAAATACTGTCTTTAATCAGGAATTATCTGGCTCCAGCTGCAAGGACTGGTTTTGCAAATGAATGGTTGAAGTAGGAAACGCTATTTCGGCCTGGTGGCTCTCAATAATCTCACCAACTTTTAATAAAATTTCCTGTTTGATCTCATGAAATGTCGCCCAGTCCGTTGTTTTTGTGAAACAGTAAACAAAGAAATCAAGTGATGATGCCGAGAAGGTATTAAAATTGACCATTATCAGTTTATCTGTATCAATCTCCGGATGAGCCAGGAGCATTTTCTTGATGTCATCAACAATATTTTTGGTACTTTTAAAATCATCATACCTGATGCCAATGGTTTCGTAGATTCGCCTGTTGGTCATGCGCGAAGGATTCTCTACCGAGATATTTGCGAACATTGAATTTGGCACATAAAGCGGCCGTTTGTCGAAAGTACGGATCAAAGTCAGGCGCCAACCAATTTTTTCGATTGTTCCTTCTATGTCACGGTCAGGCGAGCGTATCCAGTCGCCAACAATAAATGGCCGATCAAGATATAACATCAGACCACCAAAAAAGTTTGCCAATAAATCCTTGGCAGCAAAACCAATCGCAATGCCGCCAATGCCGCCAAAAGCCAACACACCAGAAATACTGTACCCAAGCGTCTGCAACATTACGAGGGCGGCTGTGATAATAAAAGACAAACGCACCAGCTTGCCAATAGCATCAACAGTCGTTCGATCCGCCGGAACATCGTTGTAATAATATTTTTTTCAACACACCTGGACATGCGCAAAAGAAACCAGGTTAGAGAGGTAATGACGCCGACATCCCGTATTGGATCGATGGCCTTATAAATCGCCGCGTCTGTACGTGCTGCCACGATCTCGGCTGCAAATGTAAGGCCGATGATCCAGACAAGCAAAGTTAATGGTCTGCTCGCCGCATCCACCAGCGCGTCATCCCATACCGTTGCGGTTAGTTTTAAACGTTTCTGGACTTTGTTTAAAAGCCGTCGCTGAACAAAGTTAACTGTCAGGACAGTGAAAACAACAATAAACACTTGCATTATCCACCATTGCCCGGTCAGATAATTTGTAACCTGATCCATTCTAAATCTCCCTTACTGCTTTTTTGTAGCTTGCTATGAAATCAATGAAATCATAAATCGGGTCGGATAAAACCGGCCTGGCCGGGAAGTGTACCAGCCAAAATAAAATTTCAGGATTATTATTTTTTACTGAGATGACTTATGAGGATTACCTGGGGAGCCTATAATAAATCCTGGCACCAGAAATCGTTTTGTTTGGCTAATATAGCTCACCGGCAAGGCCCCGACACAGCCATGCAGCCACGATTTGTTCGATTTACGCTGCGTACAATAAACCCAGAATAACGCTATAGGCGTCTACGTCAAGGCCATCAAATTGAATGCCGACACCATTGTCGGTCACGCGTGCAACCTTGGCGGGAATTTTGTATACCGTGTTTCCTTCGTCGTCCTGAACAGACAACGCCATTTCCACCATGGTGCCAAAAACCAGGTTGTTTTCTCCCAGCTCAACGAAAGCGCCCTCGGCACTTATATCCCTGGTTTGGCTGAACTGTGGGCTCATATAACCACCGCTCAACATGACATTTCTTTCAAGCTGCACCCGTGGGCTCTCGCGCCTGTTGTCTTCCATCATACCTGAACACCCCCCGGTGTTATTCGAAACTGAATCCCGTCTCTCCTGAATACGGCGTCTTCAACATAAAGCTTTTATACCAGACGCCCTCGCTGGTCATTTAGTCATTATTGTTACTCAGTGGTCAGACTACCTGAATATTCCACCGTTATTTCGATGGTATAACATATGGTTTGAGAAGTCGCACGGTAATTTTATCTTTACAATCAATATGATATAAAATAGCAGGATCAATTAAGGTAAAAGTTGCGTGAAAACCCCGCTTAGCAGCGTTTTTGCCCCTTATTTTCCCAATCTTGCTACTGCTAACTTCTGCTATTTGTGACCATCTGAACACAATCAATATGATATTTCGCACGTCCAATATCTACAGTTTATTTACTTCTGAAATGTAGGTAGCGATAAGGCAAATCTGTTCCTAAACTGAATACTGAATATGACTTTCGATGGTGAGTGACATGAGCCCTGGCATTGGTGTGCGAATATATTTTTTTCATGACGACGGGACCGTAAAGAGGGTATCTCACAGGCGTTTTGAAGCATTTCATAATGAGAACGAAGTATTCCCGGAATATGCAGGAAAAAATATACGCTGCGCCTATGTCATTGTTGAACTGAACAATCGAAAACCAGTTCGCATCAGGGCGGTTGATCCAATCCGGCTATATTTCGAGGTTGACGGCAGCTGTAACCAGGTTATGCGTAAACGCAAAAAAGTGCTGGTTAACAAAAAATTCGACCAGGTCGCGCAAACCGGGAATTCTGATATCGTAATTAATTTACAATCTTATTCAGTAAATAAACTTCTCGAGGAAGACTATCGCTGGCAACCCACGGCAAATGAGATCAGGAAAATTTCTGTCTTACTTAAAATTCTTTAGGCAAAAAAAATCTATCGAATCGGCGATAACTGGGAAGCTCAAGGAAATTTTAACCGGGCACGGACAATAATAACGGTATTTACCGTATACGGTGTGAATGCCCAGGACTGGTGGCAGGCATTCTCGGCAGTGTTTTTTTGTTAAGTAATACTCTCATTTTACCAATCAACATTGTTCTGCTAATCGGTTTTGCAAGAAAATCATTGGCGCCCAAACGCATGCTCCATATTTTGTCAGACATTTGCTCGGTACCGCTGATAATGATGACAGGTATGTCTTCAGTGACAGGATTTTTACGAATCATGCGGGTGGCCTGAAAACCATTAACGTTGGGCATCACAATATCCATCAGGATAATATCCGGGCGCTCCCGGATTGCCATGTCGACACCTTGCTCGCCATCGTAGGCTGCAATCGTTCGATAACCAAACTTCTCCAGCACCAGTCGCAGTAAATGCACCTGGGTGCGCGAGTCGTCAACAATCAACACCATCGCGGCGCTTGGTTTTTGACCTTCTTTGTCTTCCTGTTTTGCCATCCTTGCAAACAAGTTCTTTAACGCCAACCCTTCCATGCAAATTCCCCCCGGAATCTAATTTAATCATTACTACAAGCTATATTAACCGCTTGCTGGATTACATGCAGCGCCAACAAGCCTCCCCTTAAACATTTTACCTGCTTAATGTGGCTATATTCTACCCTACCCGCGCCTAACGACTAAGCACTGTCTTACAAAGTGTATTAAACATATTAAATCAATAAATAACATATAGTTATAGCTAATATCTAGAATTAAAGTTAACTATAGGTTGTTTTTTGCTTGCCATTTATCTGCTCTATAAGCCTGCCTATCCGAAGCTATTACCCTATATACGTACCCTGTGTCATATTTTAATAACTGGTATACCGTTTTTTGGAGTTCCATTCTTGAGCATATTTGATAAAGATTGTCCCCTTTGCGGGTCAACAGTATCTGTCTCCGCAGAAGACTGCGGTTGTGGCTTTTCGTTCGAGCCCACCAGTCTCGAAAAGACCGCTCAGGAGCTGGAGATTGTCGCTCAGGATGAGCAGCTCTATGAGAATTATCTATCCGCCCGCGTCACCCAGACCAAAGAGGCAATCAGCTCCGCTGAAATAATACTGGCACGCGAACCAGGCAATCAACTCCTGGTTAACGACGTAAAGAATGCCAAAACTGAACATGCAACGGCACAAACTGATTACGGGACCCAGTCAGAAAAATTAATAAAAGCCAATAAGTCTGCTTCAGCTGCCAAAGATGCAATGAAAAAAGCCAGGGCAGCTCAAGCAGAACAAAAAACACAAGAAAAGTTACTGGCCAAACAAGCCGTAGAAAAAGAAGCAGAAGAGGCAAGACTTCGGGCCGTAACGCGCACCCAGGAAGCCAGGGACCAGGCCCAAAAAGAGGAAGCCCGGATCAAACGGCTTGCTGAAAAACAGGCTGCCCAGGTTAAAAGACAGGAGCAAGAAATTGTTGCCCGCGATGAAAAGAAAAAAACCAGGCAAACACGAACTGCAGCACTGGCAGCACACGAAAAGCAAGTTGCCATGGCCATGGCACTTGTTTCCCGTGTTGACGATGACATAAAGGAAGCTCGAAAATTCAGTGCGCTTGATGATGGTATTGTTGTTGATGGCGTTGATGACAGCCCGGCCCAGGAAACGGCAACACAGGAAACAGCAGCTACCAAAAAGAAGGCCTCCAAAAAACCTGCTCAGCCCTCTGTAGTTGTTTCAAGCGCTACGGCCAAAAAACAGAAAGCTGCCAATAATCAAAAATCCAAAAACGGAAAAACAAATGGCAAAAAAGTAGTGACGCCTACCAGCACCAAAAAGGGACCAGTCATCACAAGGCAACCCAACCTCGTTTTTAAGGCTCGCCAGGCAATCAAAGCCGCTGCAGCAATAATGCAAAAAGCAGAACAGAAAAAATCACAGCCAGAAAAAATCAAGATCACGGCGATTACCGGTAAACCTGGTAGCGCTCAAAAATTAAAAAATAACAGCAAAGCTGCAACGCCTGAATTTAAATCATCTCAAAGAAGAAAAACCGATCGATTAAAACCACTGCCAAAGCTGGTCCACAGTGCAGCATTAGTCTGCCCTCATTGCACCGCTGAAATCACCGCCAGCTCCAGGAAATGTAATTGTGGATTCATATTTGAAGAAGATAACAGGAATGATGGTGGCCTGGTATTATCTGCTGGTGACAAAGAAGCAATGGAGGCTTTTTCTTATATCAGCATCACGAAAATGAGCTAAGGAAGCTCTGATCAATTGTCATCTCGACCGCAGTGGACGACTCCATGGCAAGGATTGTTCCAGACAATCCTGTTGCATTCCCGCCCACTGTAGAACCCCTTCGGGTTTCATTCAGCATTTCC
>QIGL01000063.1 GCA_003228915.1 Acidiferrobacteraceae bacterium | reverse complement strand
AACCAGCAAACAGCGAGGAAAAGCAATTTTCAGGCGTGTTTGCCCGGGCTGGAATAGGGTCAGGCCAGCTTGTGGTTGAAGGCGGCAAGTCAGGTATTGTGGTAGCCGAGACCGGTCGCCGAGGTGTTGATGGCAATACTGGCGCCAATGTCCTGATACTGGAAAACGGCCATTACTATGAAGGCACGCCGGGACAGAAGGCGATGCGTGTGTTTGCCTTTGATGAGTATTCAGCCACCTTAACCAAGGCACCGGCCAGGGTTTCAGGGGGTGTTGATGCTGTGCCAACGGACAAATTATTTAGCATAAATAAACCTGCTTATGTCGCAGAATGGCATTGGCGGCTGGCGCGTCCCATTGCCCTGTACTTGCTTGTTACCCTGGCCATGGTGCTGGCCTACACCAACCCAAGACAAAGCCGGTTTGGCAGTATGTTCCTGGCCTTGTTAGTATTTTTTCTTTACAGCAATTTACTAGGCGTTTTTGCTGGCATGTTAAATAGCGGAAAAATACCCGGATACTTCGGTCTTTGGCCAGTCCACGGGATATTTTCAATTTTTGCCGCCTACGCCTTCTGGCGCCGACAACATCACTTGCCCCTGTTTTCACTGGAATGGCTATTGCCGAAAAGAGCAAGTTTTGGGAAATAAACAATGCGTTTAATTGATCAATATATTTATCGAAATGTTATTTACGGTATCTTGTTGGTGTTGTCAGGCTTAAGCTTGTTACTGGCCTTCATGTATTTGATTGATAACCTGGAGCAACTGGGCAAGGCCAATTTCGGCATTCTTGAGCTCGTCATTTTCATCACCCTGAGTCTGCCAAAAAAACTCTACGAATTATTTCCCGCCATTATTTTATTGGGCACGACTCTTGGCCTGTCTTATCTTGCTGCCGGCTCTGAATTAACGGCCATGCGGGCCGCCGGGGTATCTGTTGGCCGAATTGCCCTGGCTGCGACGAAGGCCGGGTCAGTTTTTATAGCACTTGCCGTGGTGCTGGGTGAGTGGGTTGTGCCCTATAGTGAGGGCATCGCCCAACGGGGGCGTGCCGAAGCACTGCAAATCAGTTTTCATGACAAGTATAGCGGGCTTTGGTTAAAGGATGGTCAGAGCTTCATCAACATTGGTGAGGTTTTACCGGACCGAAGCCTGCGCAACATTACCCTCTACAAATTTGATCATAACCGTCAGTTGGTTCAGACGCTGTATGGCGCCAGCGCCAGGTATAAAAACAAGGGCTGGATAATACAGGATGCACGTTTCAGTCGGATAACAGCCAAGGATCACGCAATTAAAAATATTAAGGTCAAAAAGCAGAAAACATTGGCCTGGGATACGGTGTTAACACCAGAAAATCTTGCTGTATTTACCGTTCGACCTGAAGGTATGTCGGCATTCCAGCTTTATAAGTATATCGATCATTTGAAGCAAAACCTGCAACGAACGGGACGGTTCGAGCTGACCTTCTGGAACAAGGTGTTGATGCCCCTGGCGAGTTTTGTCATGTTAATGTTGGCCATTCCCTTTGTGTTCAGTCGTGATCGTGCCAGTGGTATCGGTCAGCGCCTTTTTATAGGCATTGTCATTGCCCTGGCCTTTAATTTTTTAAATTTAATCACAGGTTATACGGCATTAATAATCGGTATCTCGCCATTCTTTGGCGCAATGATTCCCATTTTGTTATTTTCAGGAATTGCGGTCTGGCTTTTTGTACGGGCTGCCTGATTAGAACAAGTTTGACAAAATCATCCTTGTTCGTTCGCGAATAATTTCTTTGTATAGAATTTATTCGAATACGTTTATTTATGACAAAACTACTGTTAGTCTTCGGTCGGACATGTCTTTGATAGGAGTCAATGGCAGTAATCCAAATAACACTTTTAAAAGGGAAAAATCATGAAAAAAAACAATAAATTAAATATCGCGATTCTAACAGCAGCTCTCCTGCCAATGCCGGTTTTTGCCGCAACGACGATTGGCCTGGAAGTTACCAACTACCAGGCAACAGGTCAGGATACCGTGTTGGGGTCAGAGTTTGATACCGCACCCTTTGATAACCAGGTGCTTGAGTATGACGCACAGGCCAATTTTACTTTAATGGCGGCCCACAATAATTTACGTTTTTCATTTCTGAATTATGTGGCAGATACCAGCGAGGGTAATCCTGATTCGCCAAACTACCAGTTTGCACTGGATCATCCAGATTCCGATTATGGCACATATAACACAATGGACGCTGATGGCAAGTTAGCATTACAAATAGTGGACTTTGGTTATGCCACACCGATAAGTAATTCATTGTCCTACACAGTGGGTGCACGTTATGTGAATTACTCAAACTCAGTCGATGCAAATGTTGATAATGGTGGCTCGATTGTCGAAGTGACTGCCAAGAGTGCATTACTTGGGTTTCGTTTTGGCCTTGACCAGAATTTTTCACTGGGTGCCGGTTTTGGGCTCGAAGTTGGCGCTGCACTGTCCTTGTTAACGGGCACCAATGAGTATAAACATACTGACACTGGTAACAATTACCAACGAAAGCTAAAAAGCAACACGGTAGTGCCGGGTTTTGAGGCCGGTGTTAAGGGTACCTGGTCATATTTGAAAAATGGCAAGATTTGGCTGGGTTATGACATTATCCGTTTTCAACGCCTGGCCAGTAACCAGATATTTGTGGACGATGTTAATGAAGCCACCCAGGTTCAGGACGGGATTGATGCCGGTTTTCAGGGGTTCAAATTGGGTACGAGCTGGACTTTCTAAGGCTGGACACGCTTTTTGTTGCAATAGATGTGGCGGGCTGTTTATGGCCCGCCATTTTTTTAACTCAAGGGCATCCGCCTTGCGATCCTTAATATTCACTGATTGGTAGTTTGCAGTCTGGCTGTTTGCCCGGACCGCCTAGGATTATTTACTTTGGCCGTTACCAGAGTCGTCCCGGGCCTTTCGTTTCTTCAGCAGGATAAGATGGGTGCTGGTCAGACGATCATGCCAGCTCAGGCCATCAGGGTCCCACAGGATCGAAAAATAACCCAGGCCCAGAAGCAACCAGGACAAAATGGCCAGACAAAAACGGCCCGAGGCGACTGGCCAGCTGACAGCCTCATTATCCAGATTGAGTAGCCTGATTTTCCAGGCCCGCATACCGAGGGTTTGGCCGCCATGGGTCCAGAACCAGCAAAAGAAAAGGTAGGCAATGGTCAGCAAAAGCACCCGGAATGCTAATAGTTCATATTGAGCAGTTGGCGGGCGACCGAGAACAGGTACGATCATAAACCCGGCAACCATAAACAGGGCAAACAGGGCCAGGCTGTCATAAATAATCGCACCCAAGACCCGGCCGAGGCCGGCACGGCCTGATTTTGGTTGTGTTTGTGCCTGTTTCATGGACGCACCGTAATCAGGCGACGCGGTGATGTCAAAAAACAGTGGTAGTGATTTTTTTCCCAAGTTGTACACATTTGTCGAAAATGGTAAATTAAATAAAAATAATCAGGATTATATTTGCAATCAATATTAGAGAATCGTTAAGTTATTGTTTTTAAATATTTATTAACTTGCACAAATTTTGTTCAATTTAACGGATAGTGTTTTGTTTCCCGGCATTGAGACCGGCAATGCTGATTTGTACACAAAGTTATCCACAGGGATTGTGAACAAAAAATTCTCAAATAATCGGACGTTAACTCGAAATTTAATCAGCTACTGACAAAGAAATTAGCAGTTTAGTGGCTAAATTCGAATGGTACGCTATCGACTGCACGGGTTTTTGTGACCTTGTCTTGAACTGTTGCCTCTAACCTGTAATTGCCCGGTGGGTCTGATTTGTCGAGGATAATAAACAGGGTTGGATAGGCGATTGCAAAAACTGAATCCTTTGGGGCCGGGCCAGAACCAAGGGCATAACCGTCTTCAGCGAACAAAACAGACCCGTCTGGTTTATAGAGCTTCCAATCGACCTCAAATTGGTAACGATCCGCATGATCGCCAGTCAAACCTTTAGCAAAAAAAGCAGCAAAAAATGACTTATCTTTTTTAATTTTTTTTACCCTGCTAGCGGGTAGTTGTTTAAGCTTATTTTCGGCTATCCAGCTGCCAACAAAATCAGCTGAGTGTGACAGTACAATATGTGCGGTTAGATTGTTTGCGCCCGGGTTTTTAGTTGATTCCTCGGCCCTGGAAACGCCGGATTGGTTACCCAGGATTGGCATGATCAGCAGTATTGTCAAAAGTAACGGGGGCTGCGGGATGCCGTAACCGGTTTTCATAAACATCATAATAATAATGTTATCCTGATTAAAAAATATAGCTAGAAATGTAATTAATTTTTTAAATAAAAGATATTTTCATTAAATTTATATCGTAAATAATCAGTTATATTGGCAAATTTCTTGCTCAGGTGAGCGCCTGTTATGCCTTCTACAGTTGCCTCTAATATGCACAACGCCGTACTCGTGCCGCAGACAAGCTTCTGGAGGACGTGGTCGCGGTTATAAGCCGTGTCAAGCCTTGTTCCGGGGTGTCATGCCTCAATTCTCAATTCTCAATTTCTCGGGCGGGCGGCGGGGGGGTTGGTAAATATGTTGCTGCTTATATTCGGCTTTTTTTGGGCCGCGATTTAATTTAATCCAGCTTCTAATTCCGCGATCAATGGCAGTATTTTGACCTTTAGATCCCGCGCATCAATTGGGCCGATGTGTTTGTATTTGATGATGCCCTTGCGATCCACCAGGAAGGTTTCGGGTACACCATATACACCTAAATCTATGCCAATTCGGCCATCCAGATCACTGAGGCTCATTTCGTAGGGGTCGCCCATGGTGCCCAGAAATTTAACCGCATCAGCGCGTTTGTCTTTGTAGTTTAGCCCGATGAGTCGTACCTGGCCCTGGCGTGATAATTCCATGAGTAATGGATGTTCCTGGCGACAAGCAACACACCATGAAGCCCAGATATTGAGCAGGTAGGGGCGACCTAACAGGTCCTGGGTGCTGATTGTTTTTACCGGGACGTGGATCCGTGGGGCGCTGAAGACTGGCATGGCTTTGCCCACCAGGGGCGAAGGGATTTTGCGGGGATCCAGCGACAGGCCGCGCCACAGGAAAAGCCCCAGCACGAAAACTAAAAAAAGCGGGATCAGGAATAATTTATTTTTCATAGATTTGGCATGGCTTTGGTAAAAATTTGAGCAAGTAAGCAGGTCTGGCGGATGCTGGCGCGGCTAGTTTAGCCAGCATCATGTGCTGCTACATTTTTGATTGTGCGGCTTTTTCTTTGGCTCGTTTCATGGCGTCGGCGACTTCCGGGGGCATGTAGTTTTCATCATGTTTTGCCAGTACTTCACTGGCAGTGAACATGTAATCGTCATCCAGCTTGCCCTGGGTGATCACGCCCTGACCTTCACGGAATAAATCAGGCAATATACCGACGTAACTAACCGGGATTTTCTTATTATTGTCAGTCACTATGAATTCTACTAGTAAAGTCTTGGTGCTTTTTTTTATACTGCCTTTTTCTACCATCCCGCCAAGGCGAAAGGTTTTGTTAGCAGGGGATTTGCCTGCGTAAACATCCGAGGGTGAATAGAAAAAAACCATGTTGTCCTGAAAGGCATCCATGATTAGCAGCGCCGCAACGGACACACCGATTACCGCGGTTAAAATAATGGCAAATTTCTTATGGCGTCGTTTCACTTTATTCACGCTCCTTCATTTTCAGTAATTCTCGCAACATTTGCAGTACTTTTTTATGTCTGCGCAGGGGCAAGACAATATTGAGAATAATAATAATTGCCGCCGCACCGTAAGCGGACCAGACGAACTTGCCATAACCGCCCATGGCAAAAAATTCTGCCCAGTTCATGGCTTGGTCCCTATTATATCCGCAATCCAGCTTTTATGGCGCTCCCGAATTAAAACCTCGGTACGCATGCGTATAAGTACCGCTGTGGCAAAGAATAAATGAAAACCAGCCGCATTTATCAATAAAGGCCATAACATCGATGGGTGTATTGACGGGGCGGATATCTTGGAGACAGAAGCAGGCTGGTGCAAGGTATTCCACCATTCCACGGAAAAGTGAATAATCGGGATATTGATTACCCCCACAAGGGCCAAAATCGCTGCTGCCCGGGCGGCTCGGCGTGGGTCGTCAATACTGGCCTGTAAAGCCATAAAGCCCAGGTAAAGAAACAACAATACAAGCTCTGAGGTTAGGCGTGCATCCCAAACCCAGTATGTGCCCCACATGGGTTTGCCCCAGATCGAGCCCGTGATTAAGGCGATTAAGGTAAAGGAGGCGCCAACAGGTGCGCAGGCCGTGGCTAGCATCTCTGAAAGCCGGGTTTTCCAGGCCAGGGCCACGGCGCCGGCGGTGGCCATGACCACGTAAACCAGCATCGACATCCAGGCCGAAGGCACATGGATGAACATAATGCGATAACTTTCACCCTGCTGGTAATCTGTGGGGGCAATAAACAGACCCATGATCAAACCAACAGCGAGGGTAATAGCCGTGGCCCAGGCAAACCAGGGGATCAGTTTTCCAGCTAATGGGTAAAAAACGACTGGTGCGGCGTATTTAGTAATATTCATTCGGGCTTACATTCATCCATCATATGAGTGTTCTGTTTATCGCAATATTGGCAATACAATTCAGGCACTTATTCGGCCCAGCCAATTTCCCGTCTAATCTCCAAACCTGGCCACATAGATTAATCCAGGGAGACCCGGACCGCAGCGGCTGCCGCAAAGGGGGCAAAAGTCAAAGACAAGGCAAGTAGCGCACCTAGTAAAGACAAATGAGCATCAGGGGAAAAGCCCTGGGCACTGGCGCTAATTGCACCTGCCCCGAAAATCAGCACCGGAGTATACAGGGGCAAAACAAGCAGCGAAACCAGCACCCCACCACCACGGAGACCGATTGTCAGGGCAGCACCAATGGCGCCAATCAGGCTTAATATCGGGGTGCCAATGATTAAGGTCAGAAAACTGATGTAGATCATCTCTCCGGTCATATTCATTTGCATGGCCACCAAGGGCATCAGGATTACCAATGGTAAGCCTGTCAGTGTCCAGTGAGCGGCTATTTTGGCAAATATAATCAAGGTCAGCGGTTGTGGCGCCAGCACGATTTGTTCCAGGGAACCGGTTTCATAATCATGGCTGAACAACCGATCCAGGGAGATCATGGTGGCCAGCAGGGCGGCGACCCAGATTACGCCGGGCGCCATCAATTGGAGTTGATTGGGTTCGGGGCCCACACCCAGGGGGAACAGGCTGATAACAATAACGAAAAACACCAGCGGGTTGAGTACATCCGTGCTACGACGGGCAGCCAGACGGATATCGCGGACAAACAAGGCCCTGGCAACGGAGAACAAGCCGGTTTGCGGTTCTTTGTTGTCCATTTTATCCACGATCAATATTGAGTTGACGGCTTTGGGTCAGATTCAGGGCGTGATGAGAAGTGAGAATGGCCAGACCACCGTTTTTGATATGGTCCGAGACGATGCCTTCAAGCAAGGCAGTGCTGTCTGTATCAAGGGCGACAAAAGGCTCATCCATAATCCAGAGCTTTCTTTTCTGGATCAGTAGCCTTGCCAGTGCCAAACGCCTTTGTTGGCCCTGGGACAGAAATTTAGTGGGTAGCAGGCGACTTTCATAAAGGCCAAGTTTTTTAAGTGTGCCGGTTACCGTAGTGTCGGTTTGTGCGGCCCCCAATGCCCGGGCAAAGACAAGGTTCTCCACCGCGGTCAACTCACCTTGATGGCCATTTAAATGACCGACATAGGCCATTTGAGCATGGTAGCTATCCCTGATAGTTTCGATATTTTGCCCTAACCAGCTGATTTGGCCGGCCGCCGCTGACGATAAACCGCATAAACAGCGCAGCAGCGTGGTTTTACCGGCACCATTGCGGCCGGTAATATGCAGCAATTGCCCCTCAGACAGGTCGAATGACAAGTCTTCGATAAGGGGCTTGTCACCGCGGACACAACTTAAATTGGTAATTTCCAGCAAGATAATTTGGCGTTATTCAGTCAATCGGGAAAGTGCATTATACGGTTAAAATGGCGGTTTCAGCTAATTTCCCGTTATTAATATTAAATCGTTAACTATGACTATAATATGAGAAATAACCGGACTATAAAATGGTGCCCCGGAGACGATTCGAACGTCCGACCTGCCGCTTAGGAGGCGGCTGCTCTATCCAGCTGAGCTACCGGGGCTTGACAAAATTTTACTTGAGTTTTGTATGATTCTACCAGTAATAAATTTGCAGACAGAATTTTCGATTCATTGAATACGCCATCCACACATAACCAGGCCAGAAAAGGTTCAATGAATAAAGGTCCGATATTGGTTTATATTAGAAGGTTCTGGCTTGCCACGTTTGTAATTGTGGGCATGTCATATGCAGTCTATTTTATCAGCCAGTATACATTACAACTTAAGACAATCTCCGATGTCCCTGCATCATTTCTCATAATACTTTTGATTTTGCAATGCATTATGTGGTTGCTGGTCTCATTCACGTGGAAGATTATTAATCAGGCCCAGTCAGGAAAAAAAATTCCTTTATATGATTGCTTTTCTTATATGGCGCTAATTGGTCTTGGGAAATACATTCCAGGCAAGATTTGGGGTATCGTGGCACGGAGTGCCGATATGTATGAGAAACATGGTGTCGGTAAGGCGCAATCTCTGGAAGCCACTTATGTGGAGCAATTTTTTTTGTTGTACATTGGTATTGTTATGGGAAGTGTAATTTTTCTCAGCCAGATGCTTGGTGTCACTTATTTTTTTGGGGCGTTGCTTGGGGTACTTTTAATTCTTCTGTCTGCTCCTGCATATAATATGTCACTTCATTTCATGATCAGGATATACCTAAAAATAAATTCTAAAATATCTGGTAAAAAACCTGCCACAGGTACCGAAAAAAAACTGGGAAAAAGAATTACCAGGTCTTATTCAATAAAGCTTTCTTTGTATTTTTTATCAATTTGGGTGATATCGGGTACCATACTGTTTTTTTTGTACATCAGCCTGTTTGAGTCGGCTTTTTCATTTCATTTATATCTTACTGTCCTCGCGGCCAATTCGTTATCGGTTATAATTGGATTTTTCGCGTTTTTTGCGCCCGGTGGTATTGGGGTCAGAGAGGGCGTGAGCAGCGTGATTTTATCGGCATATATGTTGCCAGGCGATGCGCTGACGCTTGTTTTAATTTTCCGCGTTTGGGTTGTAATTACTGAATTTTCATCAGGGGCGATTGCATTGGCCATTCGTGCCCGATCAGGCGCGAACAGTAATCTAGTAAAATGATATCAATTATTTTAGGGACCAGGGCTCAGCTCGTAAAGATGGCGCCAGTCATCAAAGAAATCGAATCGAGAAATATTTTATTTAGGCTGATCTTTACAGGCCAGCATAAGGAAAGCATAGATGATTTGATATCAGACTTTAAGATTGTTTCATCGTTTAATTCTGTGGCAACCAGAGGTGAGGCCACGGGTGTTTCAGGATTGATAGTGTGGTTTGTTTTGTGTTTCTGGCAACTAGTCAGGCACAGGAAAAAATTCTTTGGCTCATCAAAGAAGCATATCGTTGTTGTTCATGGCGATACACTTTCTGCGTTGATCGGTGCAGTAGTTGGAAAGATCAACGGTTACAAGGTCGCCCATGTAGAGTCAGGCCTGCGTTCATTTAATATTTTTCACCCTTTCCCGGAAGAAATCACAAGATTATTAGTATTCAGGTGTGCTGATATTGCTTATTGTCCCGGACCGTGGGCCTGTAATAACATTAAAAAGTATAATCTGGAGGTGGTAGATACTGGCGCTAACACTATAGTAGATGCATTGTATTTGGCACTTCATGCAGAACAAAAAACCATTACACCTGCTGTACAATCTATTCCTTTCGCAATTGCTTCAATCCACCGGTTTGAGAATATATTTTTTAGAAAACGATTTATGTTGATATTAGACCTGATAGAGAGGGCAGCCGAGCACAGCCCCATAATATTTGTATTGCATCCTGCAACAAAAAGCAGATTGAATAAATTTGGACTACTAAAAAAATTGCAGGCAAATGAACGTATCTCGCTTGTCAGCAGGATGGGATATGTCGCCTTCTGTCAATTGCTTGATCAGGCAGAATTTGTCATAACTGATGGTGGCAGCAATCAAGAAGAACTATATTACCTGGGGAAACCAACGCTACTAATGAGAAAACTCACAGAGAGAATAGAGGGAAAAGGTAGTACAATGATGATCGGTAATTATGACCTGAAATCACTGCAAATCTTCCTGAAAAATCTAGACAGCTTAAGGGGAAAACGACAAGTTATAAGTAATAATTCTCCATCCAGTTTAATAGTTTCTGATCTTCAAAATAGAGACTCCTGATCATCTTATATTGCTGAGTGAGGAAAATTATTTATGTCATTTGATGGCTCACAATATTGGCGCAATAGAAATGATGGTCGAGAAGATTTGACTGCCGTTGGCCAAAAATCATTCGGCTCTGCTTACAACCAAATTATTTATTCAAGAAGACTGGAAGTCCTTGATCAGCTTCTGTCGGAGAATTTTGCAAACCTTGAGCATGATAGAATTGCGGATATAGGTTGCGGGAATGGATTTTATACCAGGTATTTTCACGAAAAAGGCGTTAAAAAATATATTGGACTGGATATTTCTGAAAGTTCAATTAACAAGCTAAAGCAGGCATTTGCAGATTTTGAGTTTATTAAATGCGATGTAACATTGGAAGATTTTAAGTTCGGAGAGAAATTTGATGTTATTTGTTTTTTCGACGTCTTGTACCATATTGTAGATGACGGCAGGGCATTACAGGCGCTAACCAATATATCGGGTATGATGGAAAATGATAGTTCCAGATTAATTATTTTCGACCAGCTGGCATCCGCTGAAGTCCGGCTCACCAAGCACGTAGTTTTCAGGAGCAGGAAAAGATTTCAGGATATGATAGATCAGGCCGGGCTTGAGGTTACTAAAAAAAGGAAACTTTTTATTTTTTTGGTACCACCAGTTTTTGGATATACAGTTATCGATTTTACAATTGCAGGTTTATACAAAATTTTAGGATTTATTATTTTCAAGAGAAGTGTGGTTGGAAAATTATTCGCCAAATGGATAGTAAAACTGGACAGAGCACTAATTAAAATGGACGTCATCATACCAAACCATGAGGCCATTATTTTAAAAAAGAAAAATACAGACAAAATTTAATGGAGGTCAAATATTGAAATTACATTCAGGAATTCCAGATATCAGAATGTACGAAGACCTGATTAAATCAGAACTGTTTTTGGAAATTGAAAAATATGCAGATGCTTTTCTGAAAAAATTTAATTTCCTAAAAGATCACTACAGTTGGGTCAAAGACCCATTTCATCAATGGAGCAGGCAATGGGAATACCCGTTTATATATAGTCGTATTAATGAGTATTTGAATAATAATAAATGTAATAAGGCCTGTGTGCTTGATGCTGGTGCCGGTATTACTTTCTTTCCCTATTTGCTCAGTGAATTAAATGCAGTAGATCAAGTTGTTTGTCAGGATATCGATCAACAGCTTTCAGGACTTTACCGCCAAGTAAATACTGAATGCCAGCAGACTAGCCCGGTTTTGTCAGTGGGTGAATTGCAAAGATTACAATTCAGGAGTAACACATTTGATGTTGTATATTCTATATCCGTACTGGAGCACACGGACAACTACCTGGAAATTGTAAAAGAGTTCAACAGGGTGTTAAAGAAAAACGGAATACTAATACTTACTTTTGACATTGGGCTCGATGGTGTATCAGATATTTCACCGGATGGTGCGCGGGATCTGCTGGGTTCCATGAATCAGTATTTTCAGTGTGAAGATTATTCTCCTGATGCGATTTTCAGCATAGTTCGCGAATCAAGGAATAATCTTGTTACATCAAGCAAAATAGGAAAAACTCAAAATGAGTTACTACCCTGGAAGTACCCGTTTCTTTCGTTAATCAAGTCAGCCCTGAAAACAACTTCGATTCCTGTGAAGTTTTCGAAGGACCTGACATTTTATTGCGGCGTTTTTAAAAAAATGTAATTATTTCTTACCGGATTCAGTAGTGCAGAGTCATATTGTTTGCTCCGTTACCATAAGTGGTCGCGCTTCATTGATCGAAAATTAATGAAACCAAAAATAGTAAAAAAATTCTTCGAGAGCAGGTTGTTCATTGCAGATAGTCTAGATGATAATTAATTATGTTCTTTATATATTAATGTTGTAATTTGCTCGGATACCAACCCAATTAAAAAAATAAGAATGGCGGCGATAAACAAAAGCGCACTCATGTTGGTAAATCTCCCAAAAGTTATGTAAGTATAGAAATAATAGGTAATACCAACTACAAAATGCGCAAAAGATATTGGCAGGAAAATCTTCAGCGGTGAATAAAGTGTCCCAACCTTGAATATAATAATAAAAAATCTAACGCCATCCTTTAACAGATTGATATGACTTTTTCCAATTCGTTTTTTTACCTTTATCGGGACATAAGCAAGAGCATAGCCTGCCCGGAAAAAAGACATGGTAATGGTGGTGGGGTATGAAAAACCATTTGGTAACAAGTATAAAAATTGTCTGAATTTTTTGGCATCTACTGCCCTGAATCCGGAAGTAAGATCTAATATTTTAGAATTTACTATCCAGCTTGAAAGCTGATTGTATAGGGTGTTGGCCAGGAATCTACCAAAACTTGCCTGTGATTTTTTAGATCTGGCGCCAACGGCCATATCATAACCTTCATCCAGTTTGGCAAGTAGCTTTTGAATATCTTCCGGGTTGTGCTGGCCATCTGCATCCATAAATACAAGTCTTTTTCCTGAGGCTTTACGGGCACCGGCCTTTATAGAACCGCCATTGCCCAAGTGACGTTTATTGGCTACGCGATCAACATTGTATTTTTGGCAAACAGCATCAGTTGAGTCATCAGATTTGTCATCCACGACGATGATCTGGGCATCAGGGTATAAAGACTTTAACTTTGGCAATAAATTTTCCAGCGAACTGGCTTCATTTCTGGCCGGGAGAATAATGGAAATTTTATTTTGATTGATCTTGGTCATTTCCAGGCTCTATATGATTGGAAGTATTTAGATGAAGTTTAACACTTAGCCTATCCATTTTCTTCTTTTCTGCTGTTGTAGGTGTTGCGTTAAGTTTCTTGCCCTCTGTAAAATAGATCATTGCCTGTTTTTTGTTTCCAAGTTTAAGAGATATTTCAGTTAAATAAAGAAAAGCCATCAATTTTGGCTGTTTTTTATTGGCAAAAATGAAGTAGTCGCGCGCCTCTTTATACCTGCCCAGGTTAAAGCTATGAACACCAGCTATTTCTCGTGATTTTAATTGCCATTCCTTACCCAGGATATCCGGGCTACGACGTAGCATTTTTTCATAAATATTAAATAATCTTTTATATTCGACTTCATGGTTACTGGTTTGGGCTAGTAATGCTTCGAATATCCAGACAGTGATTTGTGAATACGAGTAATTATTTATTCTGTATTCCAGTTCGTTAAACAGGTCGGTTTGAATAGTTCCTTCAGTGGTTATGGTTTGTTGCATGAGTCGTAACAATTGATCAGGGCTTTTATTGTCCAGCATTGCAGCAATGGAGAGATGATATTTTGCTTTGTCGTAGACCTTATTATCATGCATCAGGATACCGAGCATTGAATGTGCCCGGGGAGAGTTGGGATGATTGGCAACTTCCGAATTATAAAGATTCCACTCACTGGACCAGTTGATCGCTCGACCAAAAGTCCCGAGCGCGTAAAGCATGATAAGAACTACAGGCAGTATATATCGAAGAGAATTTCCTTTTGAAAAGAACTTGTAAGGGTATGTGAGATAGAAGATAAGGGTAAATAATAATCCAAACTGGGGCAGGTAATTGCGGTGTTCAAATATCAGCTCCAGGGGTATTACCGTCGACTCTAGAATATGTCCTATGAAGAACCAGAATATGCCAAAGCTTAATACAGATAAAAATCTGATTCTGATTCCGACAAACGCCAGTGTTAAAAGCGCAAGAATTCCAATAATCGAAAATATTGTAGTGAGTGGCTCAATAAAAGATCGTGAGAGCAGAAAATCGTCATGAAACAAACCCATTCTGCCAATATCAGGTACCATTGAGAGACTTATGTAAAACCACAAAACTCTTGATTCGGTTAATAGTCGTTCATAAAGTGTAAATATTCTGGTGTCATAAGCGTTGAGTCGAATTGTTTGATCAGGAAAAAAGATTATGGCCAGAAATGCAATGACTATTGGCAGTAAAAACAATGTCGACCAGAATATTTTGAATCGTCGTTTTTCCCGAGTTGGTAGTTTGAAACGAAAAACCAGGATTTCTATCAAAATAATGAATAAGGGCAGTAACGCACCATTTTCCTTGCTTAATATCGACATCAAACCAAAAAAAACATAACCGAAACCAATGATCCAGTAACCCCGGTTGTTTTCCTTTTCAATTTTTACCCTTCCCCATATATAGGTCAGGAGGGCCGCAATTAAAAATAGTGCAGAAAGTTGATTCATGCGCTGCACGATATAGAGCACAGAGGTAAGATTTAGCGGGTGCACCAGCCATAAGATACCTACTAAACCCGCAAGTAAATTTATTTGATAAAAAGAAACAGGTTTGTTGTTTTGTGAATAAAAACGGGCAAACAGGAAACGGGCAAGTAAAAACAAGCCAATGCCAGATGTTATGTGAAAAACAAGGTTGGTGAGTTTCATCCAGAAGGTATCTGTTCCCGTTGTATAAATATTCAACGCCAGTGTCAGCAGGGCAATTGGTCGCTGTAGTACGCCTGATTTTTGGGAAAATGCGGCAGATTTTAAAGATGAGAGGTCCAGATTATCTATGAAGATTTTACTGTTGTAAGCGATGTGGGGGATATCATCGAAAACCGGCGGCCCATACAGACCATTCCAGTAGATAGTCAGTGTAATGATGGAGGCTATAAAGAGAAAAGTTATACACGTGTATATTTCTTTTTTCATGACTCTCCCCAAAAAAAAGCCCCCCATGTAGCTGGGGGGCACTTATTGCTTTGTTGTTCCTGAACCTTTTATTTTTTGGGAAGATGCTTGCGCCTAACATTAGTTATAGGGTACGCAAGGGTGGTGGCGGCCATGGTTGGTACCCAACGAATGTTACCAGCAGATTGTACAGAGACCAAATTTAGATAGGTGGGTACGAGAGCAGCCCCCGTGTAGGTCGGTATATTATTTTGGTACAAACATGCAATTCCGGCACCTAAAGGGAAAACCCCACCCACTGCTACAGGCTCAACAAACGATGCCACAGCAATCCGGGAAATGTTTTCACTGACATAAGAAGCCATGCCCAGAATACCAATTGTCTGGTTACCCAGTGCAGCTACATTCAATGCAAACGCAATGCCGCCCGTCTCCCGTTCAAGGTTGCCGTCTTGAATAGCGAGGGCGATATTGGTTTTGACTGCCGCAGTAGCTGCTGCACATTCAGAAATACGGGTCTTGGCAATGTAATCCTGATAGGCCGGAATGGCGATCGCCGCCAGAATACCGATAATCGCGACCACGATCATCAGTTCGATTAATGTAAAACCTTTTTGCAATTGTTTCATGTTATGGATTCTCCAAATTAATACTAAAGTTACGTATCCTTCTTAAGGCAGCCCCGGAAAAAACCGGCCCGGCTCAATGCTTAGGCCGATGCTTTCCGTGACAGTCTTTGTTAAAGATTACTCTATTACTAGCAGCACAGAACGATCTGTCAAATTCTTGTGATGCCTGCTCCAAGTATATATAAGCAGGTTTCGTGCCAAGGTACCGACTATCCCGCGAAAATAACGTATTGTCAAAAAAAGTGTATTAAATTAATGAGTTCCAGCTATTTTTGTATGCGATTTGGAGGTAATAGCTGCTCACAAGTGTGCTGAAATCTCCCAAAAACTGACAATCCTAGGCGTAGGGGCTGACAAAAATTGTCTCTTTGTGCCAAATGACTATATACGGTTAAGGCCATCAAAAATCCGGGTCGTCTCATGGCGGTTTACTCAATGCCAAGTTTTTCGAGCTTGTAACGCAAGGCACGAAAGGTAATGCCCAGGATTTTAGCCGCTGCGGTTTTGTTCTGGCCGGCTTTTTCCAGGGCATCCTCAATAGCAGTCCGCTCAACTCTTTGAATATAGTCATCTAACGGCTCATCTGTTGCTGAAGCCGTTTGCTCGGCCAGGCTTGAGGATTGTTTATCTCCTTCTGCAGAACCCCTTGTTGCCGGCAATTGCAGATCAACAATAGTGATTTCGCCGCTCTCGCAAAGGGTAATTGCACGCTCCAGGATATTCTCCAATTCTCTTACATTGCCTGGAAAATCGTATTGTTTGAGCGCAGTCATGGCCTTGTCAGTAATCTCGGGTGTATCGATGCCATGATTTTCTGCCAGTTTCTGGATCAGAAATTCAGCCAGTCCCGGCACATCTTCGCTGCGCTCTCGCAAACCCGGCAGCATTAACTCAATGACATTCAATCGATAATAAAGATCCTGGCGAAATTTTCCTTCTCCGACCAGGTTTTGCAGGTTTTTGTGGGTAGCACTCAATACCCGTATATCGACACGGGTCTCAGCCTGGGCGCCGATTGGCCGCACGTTTTTTTCCTGAATGGCGCGTAATAATTTTACCTGCATATGCAGTGGCAGGTCTCCCACTTCATCCAGGAATAATGTGCCCCCATCGGCGGCCTGAAATAGCCCTTGCTTGTCCTGGATGGCACCGGTAAAGCTACCTTTTTTATGGCCAAAAAATTCACTCTCCATGAGCGCTTCCGGCACCGCGCCACAGTTGATAGCAATAAAAGGTTTATTGGCCCGGGGACCCAGGTCATGAATGAGCTTGGCCGCCAACTCCTTGCCGGTCCCGGAATCACCACTTATATAAACAGGCGCCTGACCGCGGGATAGTTTTTCAATCATACTGCGAACCTTGTTGATGGCTTCAGACACTCCGAGCATGCGATGGGCCGCCGTGGTGCCCGGTTTGGTTTTAGCACCACTACTGCTGTCGCCACTGGTTTCGTTGACCCGCAATGCCGAGCGCACAATGTTTCGTAAATCATTAATATCAAGGGGCTTGGAGACAAAATCAAAGGCGCCGGCCTTGAGTGCGTCAACCGCTGTTTCCATGTTGCCATAAGCGGTGATGACAGCGACCGGTAAGTTGGGATGGGTTTCCTGCATGTCGCGCACCAGGTCGATACCATTGCCATCGGGCAGGCGCATGTCAGTGAGGCATAAATCAAATTCGAAATCTTTCAGGAATTGTTTTGCCTCTTTGACATCTGCAGCAGCCCGGGTCTCCAGGTCCATACGTCCCAGGGTCAGCTCAAGCAACTCACGAATATCCGGCTCATCGTCAACTATCAATACCTGTTTTACTGTCATAGTTTTACTGCCTCTTAATTAATTAATTAATTCTCTGTACTAGTTCTTTGGGCTATTTGTAATTCTTTATTTTATATAGCAAAGGTTAACCGGAAACATGCGCCTATTTTTCTGTCTGTCAGGCATTGCAATCCGCCGCCATTGCCCTCGCAGAGCTCTCGGGCAATATACAAACCCAGCCCGGTACCGGAGCTCGATGTGGTATAAAATGGGTCAAATATACTTTCCGCTATTTCTGGTGGAATGCCGCTACCAATGTCTGCAATGTCCAGGAAAATTCGCCCGGCGCTATCTTTGCCCGTCTCCAGGGTAATGATGGGCGTATCGCTGTAAGGCGGACAATGGCGATAGGCATTTTGACAAAGGTTCATGACCACCTGGTAGAGCTGATCGGGGTCGACCCTGACTTCCAGATTTTTATCGCCTGTCACTGCCACAGCGTTTTCATCAATTTTTACAGTATGAATAAATTGTTGTTTGAATTCTTTGGTCCAGTCATAGAGGTTGATGTTGATTTGATCAACGCGATCTCTTCTTGCCAATTGGGTAATATTTTCAATAATACTATTCATACGAATACAGTGGCCGCTGATTATTTCTACCAGGCGCATATCCTGCGGATTGTTTGCAATGGACTCAGCCAGTAACTGGGCGGCATTTGAAATGGCACCCAGCGGATTTCTTATTTCATGGGCAATGCTGGCGGTGAGACGGGCAAGTGCCGCCATTTTTAGTTGCTGTGCCTGTTGCCGGACAATGGTGGCATCATCAAGAAAAATCAAAAGGTCTACTTCTTCAGACTGACCCAATGCGACAAAACGGGGAATCAGCACACTACCATGTTCGGTTCGAAATGGACGTTGCATGGGTGTGCCGGGGCGCGCCTTCCAGGCCTCGATGGCATTTTGCAGTTCTGCGGAGATTGCATTTGTTGTCAGCATTGAACTGTTAATATCAGCTTCAAGTCCAAGTAAATTCTTACCACGATCATTAATGAGTTTGATACGGTTTTTGGCATCACACACCAGCACGCCCGACTGCATGTTCTGGATAACCAGCTCATTAATTTCGGTCAAGCTGGCAAGGTCTTCACCCCGACTGGCGGCCAGGGCCTCGGTAGCGCGCAAACGTGTTGCCAATAAATGACCAAGACCCGCAGTTGCAAAAAAAGCTATTCCTAAGATGGCTGACTTGGAAAAGCCTGCTACTAGCTCTGAACTCATGATCGTATCGCTAGTCAGTAAATCCCAGGCATGTTGGACGAAAATGCCCAGGGTGGCGATAGCAGCGATAAAGATGGTCATGCGTTTGCCCAGTAACAGGCTGCTGAACGCGACTGCAATAAGCATGAATGTGCCAATCCCACTATCGATACCCCCGCTGGCCCGGATCAACAGCGTCAGGAAGGTAACATCTGAAAATGCAAATATGGTCGCCTGGGTTTCAAAATCTGGTTGCTTTTGACGTGTGACCTGAATGCTGAACAAACTGGTAACCAGGTAAACAAAACTGGTGCTCATGAATAATGCTTGTGCCCGGCTATCAATTCCCAGTGCTTCACCGATAAAAAATGAGAGCGTCAGCGCCAGTCCGGCAACCACTACCCGGTAAATATTAAAGTAATTTAATAACTGCCAGTTCTCGGCAGGGGAATCGATAGGTGCAGCGTTGTGTGACCGCGAGTCTCCGGCAGAGACCAGTTTTTGTTGCTCATTCATAGTATTTGGTTAGCACAAAATTACCGCACCAGCAAAAACGGCATGTTTGTTTTGGACTTGGAAAATGGGTTTGCGGGCAAAATTTAGGCCTCTGTTTATGATTGCTTGTTATGGTTCTGGATGGTTTTGGCAGTCTTTGCAAATATTTTTTCCTGCTACATTTTTTGCTTTTGAGCGGGGGATATAAACACCGCAATGGCCGCATTGGACCATTTGTTCTGGACTAACAGGATCATCAGAATTTTGTTTTTCGTCCCCTGGTTTTGCCAGTCTTTTGATGAACGACATGACAACCCAAATGGCGAGAAAAAAGATAAGTAACTTGAGTAAATACCCCATGATAATAATAGAAAATTGTCAAAAATGAGTTAGTTTAGATATTCAATTATAGTCCGTGTCACGATAAAATCTTATAAGTAATTGAAAATAAATACTAATTCTCTTAATCAAAGTCAGGTTATAGACATTATGTGCCTATGCTCATGAAAATAACCCCGTTCAAAATATGAACCAACAGGGTTTCAACAGCTTATAAATGCATACTTGACCTAATGTAAGTCGTCATATATCTTGTTCATTATATGAACAAGAAAGAAAATAGCGAGATTTACAGCCTCGGCGTGCTGGAGGCGATTGGTGAACGCAGCGATGTGTCCCAGCGGCGGTTGGCCCAGCGCCTGGGGGTTGCCCTGGGCCTGGTCAATTCTTACACTAAACGCTGTATTCGCAAGGGCTGGGTCAAGGCGCAACAAGTGCCAGGCAATCGTTACCTTTATTATCTTACCCCGAAGGGTTTTCTGGAAAAGAGCCGGTTATCTGCCAGTTATTTGACATCCTCCATGGATTTTTATCGCCGTGCCGGCAGTTCCTGCCTGGCGGTTTTTGATGAGTGCGGACAAAAAGGATGGCATCGTATCGCCTTATGCGGTATTTCTGATTTATCAGAAATAGCTTTCATTCGCTCCCAGGAGCATGGTGTTGAGATACTTGGTTTTATCGATTTTTTTGGTGCCAGGGAAAAATTTCTTGGTCACACAGTCAACCGCGATGCGAACGATTTGAATAATGTTGATGGTTTTGTGCTCACTGATCTTGCTAACCCGACCGAAACCTTTGAACGTCTTTGCGCGCAAGTTGATGAGAACAGGATTTTGGTGCCCGGCATTTTGGAGTGGCGGCCACAGGAAATGGGGCATTCATCATGAGTGAATCGACACGTCACTGGTACCTGGTTTATTGCAAACCCAAAAGTGAATACATTGCCCGGGATAATCTTACCCGGCAAGGTTACCAGGTTTATTTGCCATTGCTATCCGGATACAAAAAAAGAGCCCGAAAGTTATTTCAAACCGTTGAGCCATTATTTTCAAGATACTTATTTATACAGCTCGATACCGAGGCTGATAACTGGAGCCCCATTCGCTCGACACTGGGTGTTGCAAATATCGTGCGCTTTGGGTCAACACCGGCCACTGTGCCTCCAGGTATTGTTGCTGAACTCAAAGCGCGTGAGAATAATCAAGATAGCCATCGATTCATTGACCTGGTAAATCTCAGGAAAGGTGATGAGGTGCGAATTAATGCAGGCGCAATGGCAGGCTATACCGGCCAGTTTTTGCAACAAAACAGTCAGGACAGGGTGATTGTCCTGCTGAATATTATGGAACAGCAATCAAGAGTGAGCTTGCCAGTAGACGCGATCGGTTCTATTCACTAGATCGTTATTGGCGAGATTTTTTGTGCGGCGTGCGATATTGCATACTGCATGGCGGTAGCGTGTCTAAATTAATAGTTTTCACATAACTTTTTAAATTAAATGTTGAGAGAAATATGCTTAAAAACTCATCCATACTGATAACCGGTGGTACTGGCTCCTTCGGCAACACTTTTATACCGATGACCTTGCGCGCGATGAAATGAAACAGTGGGATATGGGGTTAAAATTTGAGGGCGATAATAGAGTAAGTTTCATCATTGGTGATGTCCGGGATAAGGATCGCCTTGCTCGAGCGCTCGATGGCATTGATTACGTGGTACATGCTGCTGCAACTAAAATAGTTCCCACCGCTGAGTACAATCCGTTCGAGTGCGTTAAAACTAATATTAATGGCGCGATGAATCTGATCGACGTATGTATTGATCGCGGCATCAAGCGCGTCGTGGCGCTTTCGACAGACAAAGCCAGTAATCCGATTAATCTTTATGGTGCTACAAAACTGGCTTCAGACAAGTTGTTTGTGGCAGCCAATGCTTATGCAGGAACCCATGACACGCGATTCGCAGTTGTGCGATATGGAAATGTAATGGGTTCGAGAGGGTCGGTCATCCCTTTCTTTATGTCTTTGGCTGATACCGGTGTACTCCCAATCACTGATCAACGAATGACTCGTTTTATGATTTCACTGGAGCAAGGGGTTGAGCTGGTCTGGCATGCTTTTGATGATATGCAGGGCGGCGAAATATATGTAAAAAAAATCCCCTCAATGGGAATAACCGATATCGCAAAAGCCGTTGCGCCTGATGCTGAGCACAAGATAATCGGTATCAGGCCGGGCGAAAAAATTCACGAACAAATGATTGGTCTTGAAGATGCGCCTCATACATTCGAATATGAAGACCACTACAAAGTATTACCGGCAATCTACAATTGCTCGTCTGATCAATCACGCATTAATGGGGGCAAGAAAGTAGACGAAGACTTTATATATACCTCAGACAATAATCCTGATTGGATGACGATAGAAGACTTACAAACGTGGATTGAGGGAAGTCGGGAAAAAATTGGCACTATCTAAATCAGGATCCTGGGGCAGAAAGTAAGATACATATCTAAGTGAAGAAAAAAGTATTCATTACCGGCGGGTCTGGGTTGCTTGCACTTAATTGGGCTCTGGAAATGCGAGATCAGTACACAATTATACTAGGCATGCATAAACGTAATGTTGTATTGTCAAGCATGGATTCACAGTATTGCCCCCTTGATCCTATTGATGAGTTAACCGCATATTTAGATTCAACGCAGCCAGACATCGTGATTCATACGGCTGGATTGACTAACGTCGAGGAATGTGAGGCAAATCCGGAATTGGCACAGCTGGTTAATGTCAATCTTTCTGAAAATGTAGCAAAAGCTTGCGCTAAACTGAAAATAACCCATGTACATATTTCAACTGACCACTTGTTTTCTGGCGATAAAAAATTAATAACAGAAGAAGAATCCGTTGCACCGCTGAATGTGTATGCACAAACAAAGGCCGAGGCTGAGCAGCGTGTGCTGGATAGTAATCCAGACGCCTTGATTATTCGCACCAATTTTTACGGCTGGGGACCTACTTACCGACAATCATTTAGCGACTATATTTTTACAGCACTGAGTAAAGGTGATAACCCAACGCTCTATCAAGATACTTTTTACACTCCCATTCTGGCAGGAGAGGTGGCGCGCACTGTGCATGACCTAATAAAACATCATGTTAACGGAATATTTAACGTGGTTGGTGACGAGCGCCTTAGCAAGTATGAATTTGGTTTAAAAATGGCCAGCCACTTTCAATTTGACAGCAAACTAATCAACCCAGGGTTCCTGGCTGACCAATCGTTAATGGTTCGTCGACCTTTTGATATGAGCCTGTCCAACAAAAAGACTTGTCAGTTGCTTGGTAGACCGATAGGCGGAGTTGATGATCATCTTCAGTTACTTAAACAACAGCAATCAAAAAAAATATCTCAAGAAATAATGCAATTATGATTCCCTATGGTAAACATTATATAGATGAAGATGACATCGCAGCCGTGGTTGAGGTGCTTCGAGATGGTTGGCTTACGCAAGGTCCAAAAATAGCCGAGCTGGAATCAGCTATTGCCGATTATGTCGGTGTCAAATATGCCGTTGCAGTCTCAAGCGGCACTGCTGCTTTGCATCTTGCTGCTATCACTGCCGGAGTAGGCCCGGGAACATCCCTGGTTACTTCGCCCATTACGTTTATTGCCAGCGCAAATGCTGCGCTATATGCCGGTGGACGGCCCGTTTTCGCGGATATTGATCCCGATACAATTAATATGTCTCCTGAAAATTTGCAGGGTGTGCTGCAGAAAAATCCAGATACGCGGGCCATAGTGCCCGTTCATTTTGCTGGTCTACCCTGCGATATGTCAGAAATTAAATCCATTGCAGATTCATCAGGAGCAGTTGTTATCGAAGATGCTGCCCACGCATTGGGCGCACGGTATCCCGACGGCCAGCGAGTAGGGTGTTGCTCTCATTCCCTCATGACTATTTTTTCATTTCATCCTGTGAAAGTGATAGCAGCAGGCGAAGGGGGAATGATTACAACAAACGATAAGGCAATTTATCAAAGGTTGCTCAGGTTAAGAAGCCATGGAATCAACAAGCTGGATGACCCATTTCAGCTTCCGGAGCAGGCCGAAACAAATGGTGTGCGTAACCCCTGGTACTACGAAATGCAGGAGCTTGGATTTAATTATCGAATTACGGATATTCAATGTAGCCTTGCGCTTTCCCAGTTTAACAAACTTGAAAAATTTATAGAGAGACGCAGAAACCTTGCGATGAGATACGCTAAGGGATTTGCGGATATCAAGAACATTCGTCCTGCACAGAACCGGGGACAGGATAATAGCGGCCATCACTTGTATACCATTCGAATTAATTTCGAAGCGGCGGGCGTGAGCCGCAGTGAGTTAATGAATGAGCTTAAGACTCGCAAAATAGGGAGTCAGGTACACTATATTCCTGTAACCACACAACCACATTATCAGAGGCTGGGTTTCAGGACAGAGGATTTTCCCAATGCGCAGAAATATTATGAAGAAGCGTTGAGTATCCCGCTATTTTATGAGTTGACCGAAAAACAGCAGGATTATGTCATCAGTCAGTTGGGAGAGTTGTTAGCTTGAAACTAGCGCTTGGTACCGTTCAGTTTGGATTACCATACGGGATCGCAAATCAG